>JAATGN010000297.1 GCA_015654615.1 Rhodospirillales bacterium | reverse complement strand
TCCGCTCGAAAGCCTCGCTGACTTCGAAGGCCGAAAACAGGTTCGAACGGGGCTCGGAGGAGCGGACTCCGTCGACAATCGTCACCAGTCCCTGGCCGCGCAGGACCAGCAGCATGTCGTTGCCGAGCACGGCGTCCACCCTGCCCGCCGCGATGGCGGCCAGCTGGTCCGCGCCCTTCAAGTCGACCAGGGTGACGTCCTTCTCCGACAGGCCATTGGCCTCCAACAGCTTGAGCAGGGAAAAATGCAGGATCGTCGCCTTCATCACGGCGATGCTGTGGCCCTTCAGATCCTTGACCGACTCGATGGGAAGGCCGCGGCGCACCGCCAAATAGCAGGTGGTCGGCGGAAGATGGGCCAGCAGCAGCTTGGTCCGCACGCCGCCGGCCCGGCTGATGATCAGGGGCAGACCGCCGTTGTAGGCAAAATCGATCTGTCCGGTGGCGAACCCCTCGTTCACCTCGGGCCCGAGGCCGGCGGGGTAGATCCATTCCAGCCTGACCGGCGTGTCCTTGAACTCGGCCTCGATGAACCCCTTGACCTGAGCGATCCCCAACAGGCCGACGCCCACCGGCTTGCCGACCCCCGTCGCCACGCCGGCGATGCGAATGACCGCGGGCTCGGTTTCAGCTCCGGCGGGCCCGGTCATGCCGAGAAGGATCGCCCCCACGGCCAGCATTCGAAAAAATTCGTCCATCGCCATTCTCCCGGGGCGGTGCCGGCCACCCCCATGGGCGCCCGGCACCGCCCATCGTTTCAGAACTTCAGACGAAGCGTGGTCCCGAGGGTCAGCGGATCGCCCGGATAGCCCCATGCCCCCTGGTAGCTGGCGGAATCCTGGACATTGAGCAGATAGTGGCTGTTGAACAGATTGTTCACCCAGAACGACAGGTCGTAATTCCCATTGTCGGTGCGCGTCCCGATCCGCAGATTGGTCACGCCATAGCCGCCCTGGTAGCCGTAACCGGAATTGTCGACGGTCAGAAACTGGCCGGAGCGGTAGGCATATTGCCCGGCCACGTAACCCTGGAAACCGTCGATCACCGTCCGGCTGTATTCGGCCGAAAGGTTTCCGGTCCATTTCGGCGTATTGGCCACGCGCTGATTGGTCAGATCGCACACCGTTTGTCCGAGGGCCGAAGCCTCCGGCGAGCAGGGCGCATTGTGGAACGACCGATAGATGGCGTCGGTCAGGGAGCCGCTGGCCGACAGCTTGAGACCCGGCACCGGAACGTAGGTCAATTCGCTTTCGATGCCGCGCGAGCGGATGAATCCCACATTGCCGAGGAATGTCGAGGCCGTGGCGCCGCCTGCCGGAAGGACCGATTCGTTGGTCTGGTAATTGGACAGCAGGGTTTCGAACAGGGCGTTGTTGAACACCAGGCGCCTGTCCGGCGTTACGGTCTTCAGACCGAGTTCGAAGGCGTCGGCCTTTTCCGGCCGCAGCACCGGCGTGGCCCCCACCGCTACGGCGGAAGGCGTCAAATTGCCGACGTTGAGGCCGGCCGATTTGTAGCCGCGCGAGTAGCTGCCATAGGTCGTCGCCTGCTCATTGAATTTGTAGCTGATGCTTGCCGTTCCCGACAGGGCGTTGCTGCGGACGCTGCCGTTGGAAGAACCGAACACCGTATTGAGCAGGGACTGTGCGGTCCCGAGCGCCAGACCATTGGGATTGGCCGCGACGTACTGATTGTATCCGAAGGACTTTTCTTCGAGGGTGTCGCGCAAGCCGCCGGTCAACGACCATTGGTCGTCGAGATGATAGGTGGCCTGACCGAACACGCTTTCGCTGCTGGTCCGGGTCATGCTCGACGAATTCCACCCGAAGCCGTTGAGCGCCTGCTGGGTGGCCGACGGTGCGGCGCCGAGAGCCCCATAGAAATAAGGAGAGGCCGGACCGAGCAAATTGTAGCCGAAGTTGAAAAATCTCTGATTGAAGTAATAAAGTCCGGTCACCCATTCGACCGTCTGGTTGCTTGGGGAGGCCAGACGCAGCTCTTCCGAAATATGCGTGTTTTTGTCAGCCGTGCCGAAGGCCGTGATGATCGGCAGCGACGTGTAGTCATGATCGTTGTTCGGCACGAAATAATAGTGATCGTACCCCGTGATCGAGGTCAATGTCGCCCAGTGCAGGTCCCAGTTGGCTTCGGCCGACAGGAAATCCTGGTGCCCCTTCTCGTTGAAATAATCCGTCACGCTGGTCTGGTAGGAATAGGGGTCGGCATTCGGCGAAAACGTCGGCAGAGCATTCGCCGCGGTATATTGGTTGGCGCGCTGCAGGAAGGACTTCCCCGTTCCGGCTTGAGGCAAATTGTTGAGGTATTCATACACCCCCGCCACTTCGTTCTGGGCCTGATAGGCGGCGATGACGCGAAGGGTGAAATCGTCGTTCGGCACGAACAATGCCTGACCGCGGACGCCCTGCTGGTTGCGGCTGTTGTCGCGGCCGTTGATCGTCGGATTGCCGAGAAAACCGTCGCGGTTCGTGTCATAGGCGCTCAAGCGCACGGCCAGCTTGTCTCCCGCCACCGGCCCCGACACCGATCCCTTGAATTGCTTGAAGAAATAGTTGCCGTACGACCCCTCGACCGTGGCCTCGGGCGTGAAGGTCGGTTTCGCGGTATTGATGATGAGGGCGCCGCCGGTGGTATTCTTGCCGAACAGCGTCCCCTGGGGACCGCGAAGCAATTCGATGTGGCTGATGTCTTCGAAGTCGAATCCCATCTCGCCGGGCCGTCCCAGATAGATCCCGTCGAGAAACACCCCGACGCTGGTATCGAGACCGTTGTTGCTGCCTGCCGTGTTCCCGATGCCGCGGACGCCGACCGTCACCTGCCGCGGATTGAAGGCGGTGATCGTCGTATTCGGCACGGCCTGCTGAATGCTGGTGATGGTATCGAGATTGTCGCGCTGGATTTGCTGCAGATCGACCGTCGTCACCGACACGGGGACGTCCTGGGCCTTTTCCTCGCGACGCCGCGCGGTGACCACGACGTCCTGCAGGCCCGGATCGGCGCCGTCTTTCGCATCCGAGGGCGAGGATGCCGGGGTCGCCGGATCCGCCGTTCGAATCGGCGGGTCGGCCGCAAAGGCGGCGGGATGCGACAAGGCGAGCATCCCGATGACCAGAAGACCGCCGCCCACGCAGCCTTTCCACGAAACCGATCTTGGAGAGAATTGAGGGGGAAGACCGCTGCGTCGAACCAACATTTCACCACGAATAGGCATAGTACCCCCCCTTCCCGCGCCGCGATTCGGCGGAGAAATCAGAAATGGATTTTTCGGATATGCACGAAAGGCCGGTCGGAAAACGCCCCCCGCGCATGGACGCTCACCTGAGCGGAATGAATTCGGCCGCACCGGGCGTCATCAGCAAATCAGCATCATCGGTCTCCCCCCGGGGCTCCCCAGCTCCCATCTGCGCGATGGCATCGGTGCGTCAAGGGTATGTCCGATGGGATATTCCCCATCACGCTTACCCTCGAAAAAATCTATAAATCCACTAGATTGATGTCAAGAACGTTTTAAATACATTAATTATAAGTATAATTTACACCCTGTTCGAGCGTCTTTTTGAGGAATGAGAACATATTGTTTTCCAATATATATTTTTCCAATTACCCTTCGACCGAAGGCATATCCTTATGGTGTGGGGCACGTGGAAATATACACGTATAATTTATGTTAAATGTGTTTTTTCAACAGCTTTTTGTTGACTATCTACTAATTTAATAGACATATGTCGGACGTCCGCCCGCCTCGCGCATGATCGCATAAGGATCTCTGGAACGTGGAAACGCTGGCGATGAACGACAATGCTCTCACCCAGTCCATGGAGCCTCCGGCGGCCATTTCGTTGCCTTCCGTCCAAAAGGGCGATCGGCTGAACCGACGGGAAAATTTCGGGCGCCAGGGCGGACGCATCGCCGAAATGCTGATCCTTCCGGGGCTGGGGCTGGCCGTCTGGGCGATGGCCGCCCACTTCGCGTGGCTGCCGGCCCAAATTCTGCCGGCCCCGAAGCTGGTGATGGCGACCTTTCACGAATTGATCGTCGAGGGCGACATCGCGGCCAATCTGGGGATCAGCCTGACCCGCGTGGTCGAAGGTTTTTTTCTCGGAGCCGCCATCGGTATTCCGCTGGGCATCGCCATGGGGACATCGGCCATCGTCGATGACTGCGTCTGTCCGTTGTTCAAGGCTTTCGCGCAGGTGCCGTCGCTGGCTTGGATTCCTCTCCTGATGCTGGTGTTCGGCATCGAGGAAGCCCTCAAGCTGGTGGTCATCACCCGGGCTTGCATGGTCCCGATGACCCTGACGACCCGAGACGGAATCAGGAACATTCCCGCCAGCTATCTGGAGGTCGCCAGGGCCCTCAACCTTCGCCCCATGACCCGGCTCGCCAAGATCGTTCTTCCGGCCGTGGTGCCGTCGGCCTTTTCCGGCATCCGGCAAGGATTGGGACATGCCTGGGTCTCTTTGGTGGTCGTCGAAATGCTGGCCTCGGCCGAGGGCATCGGCTATCTCATGGCCTGGGGACGGCTGCTGTTCCAACTCGACATCGTCATGGTCTGCATGGTGATCGTCGGCGCCATCGGCTTCGCCATGGACTGCGGCCTGAAAAGCATCGAAAGCCGGCTGTTGCGCTGGCGTACTCCGGCCCTGTGAAATGCCCTTGCCGCCGCGCCGCGCCGCCCGCCTGAAGGGAGCCATCCTGCCATCGGCCCTTCTGGTCTTCTGGATGGCCGCGAGCCATTTCGGCTGGGTGAACCCTCACCTCCTCACATCGCCGCAATCGGTTCTCAGGGTTCCCTGGGACCCGGACTTTGGTCCGGAACTGGCGATCGGACTTGCCGCCAGTCTGGCCCGGATGGCGCTGGGCGCCGCCATCGGCTGCGTCCTCGGCCTGGGCTTCGGGATCTTTCTGGGGATCTCGCCACGGGGCAATCGTGTGTTCGGCCCCTCGTTCCACGCCATACGCCAGGTGGCCGTCTTCGCCTGGGTGCCGCTGCTCACGGCATGGGCGGGCAATGGCGAGGTCGCCAAAGTGACGCTGATCGCCCTCTCGGCTTTTTATCCCATGGTCATGAACACCTACCAGGGTATCCGCGGCGTTCCGCGACATTATGTGGAGGTGGCCGAGGCGTTCTGCTTCTCGCGCCGGCGTTTGCTGCGACGGGTCGTCCTGCCCGCGGCGACCCCGGCGATCATCACCGGCCTGCAACTGGCGCTGATCTATACCTGGATCGGCACGATCGGGGCCGAATATCTGATGGGCATGAGCCACGGCATCGGCACCTTCGTCTCGGAAGGGCGGGAGCGTTTCCGCATGGACGTCGTCATGCTGGGCATCGTGATCATCGGCGGCCTGGGCTTCATCCTCAATCGCCTGATCGACGCTATCGGCGGACGATTGCTGTCCTGGCGCGATATTTCGTTGTGAGACAAGCCGTTCACTTTCGCCAGTGGGGCGGGCCTCCGCGCCCGCCTTGTCCGCCAGACGCGGGCAGGGACGCCCGCGCCACTGCGCACCAAAGGGAACCGTCCCGTCATGAGAGCGCGATGACTTGCGATCGCCCTCTCATCTATTGAAAAGAGCCGCGAAGTTCGCGCAGGACCGCTTCCCGCCGCGCCACGAAGTGGGGGCTCAGGCGGTCGCGCGGATGGGGCATGTCGATGGGGATGACCTTGCGGATGCGCCCCGGCCGGGCTTCCAGCACGATCACCTTGTCGCTGAGGAAGACCGCCTCCTCGACATCGTGGGTGACCATCACCATGGTCACGCCTTCCTGGCGCCAGATTCGCAGCAGTTCCTGTTGGAGATGGCTGCGGGTCAGCGAATCGAGGGCGCCCAAGGGTTCGTCGAGCAGGAGGATTTCCGGCCGGTTGACCAGGCCGCGCGCAATGGCGGCGCGTTGCGCCATGCCCCCCGACAGCTGATGCGGAAGAGCCCGCTCGAAGCCGGCCAATCCGACGACGTCGATATGCGTCTTGACGCGAATCCGCTTTTCCGCCTCGGACACCCTGGCGGCGTCGAGGCCGAGCCCGATGTTGTCCTCGACGTTCAGCCAAGGAAACAGCCGGGGTTCCTGAAAAACGATGCTGCGCTCCAGCCCGGGGCCGGCGATGCGGACATCGTCCAGCAGGATGTTCCCCTGGTATTCGGTGTCGAGCCCGATGATCAGGCGCAGAATGGTCGATTTGCCGCAGCCGGACGGGCCGACCAGACAAACGAATTCCCCCGGCTCGACCTGCAGCTCGATATCCTGCAGGACCGGCAGCGGCTGCGAATCGACTTGATATGTCTTGCTCACGTTCCGCAGGCGGAGGGTGCCGGCATTGCTCATCTTTCCCTCCGGGAAAAGGTCGAACGGGAATGAAGGCTCAGGGTTCGATCACGCCGCGGCCTCTCGCAGCGGTTCTTCGGACGCCCCGCTGGCCGAAAGAGCGGGCCGGATCTTGAGGTCGCCGCGCGGAGCGCGCACGACGGCGTAGGGCGGCAGCCGGGCGATGATCGAAACGCTGATCAGCAACAGGCCGGCGGCGAGCAGGATGCCGCTCCGGTAGCCGCCGGTGGCGTCGTGGAGGAGGCCCATCGCGATGGGGCCGATGCCGGCGCTGAGACCGATGAACAGGAACTGGACGCCGAACACCTCGCCGAAGGCGCGATTGCCGAAATAGCGGGCGTGAAGGAATTTGGCCAGGCTGATCTCCGCCCCGACGCTGGCGCCCAGCAGCACGCCGCCGGCCACCGCCTGCGCCGCGCCGTTCGCCAGGTAAAGCGTCGCCAGACCGGCCAGCGCCAGCGCCAAGACCGGAACCGCGACGCGCGGCGAGCGCGAGCGATCGAGCAGAAAGCCGGTGCCCAGCTGCGCGAAGATCGAAGCGAGGGAATAAAGCGACAGCGCATTGGTCGCGGTGATGCGGGTCAGGCCGCGCTCGACCAGGAGCGGCGCCATATGCGCATAGACCGCCTGGATCGCGATGCTGCAAAGGGTAATGGCCGCGATGATCCGCCAATAGGTCGCGGTGCGGCGGACCTCGCGCCCCGTCATGCTCGCCGCCAGGGGCGGCGGAGCGGCCTGGGCGCGGGCCGCGCCGCGAGCCGGTTCATGCAACAGCAGGGCCAGCGCCGGCAGGCCGATCGCCACCACGGCGATGCCCAGCCCCAGATAGGCGGTGCGCCAGCCGTGGGCATCGATGAGCCACCGCGCCGCCTGCGGCACGGCGGCGCCAAGCAGGGCGGCGAGCACCGCATAGACCGAAAGCATCAGTCCGCGCCGCGTGCTGAACCAGGCCGAAACGATCTTGCTGTAGGGCAGCATCGTCACCAGCGACGAGGTGGCGCCGACCAATATGAAGAGCAGATAGATCTGTGCCGTCGAACCGTTGGCGGTGGCCAGCGCCATCACGCTGGCGCCGTAAAGGACGATACCGGGCAGCACGACGGCGCGCACCCCCACCCGGTCGAGCAGGCGCCCCACGCCGATCGACAGCGGCGCCTGGCTGAAGGCGGCGACGGCAAGCAGTCCGGACGTCTGGCCGAATCCCCAACCGAAATCATGCGACATCGCCATCATGAACAGGCCGAAGGTCGCGATGATGACGGTCCCGAAAGCAAGGGCCAGCCCGACGGCGCAGGCCAAGACGGCGCTCAGCGACCAGCGGTTAAACTCCGACATGGGACACTCCCGGGACGGCCGGCCGCCAGGGGGGCGCCGGCAGGGCGATATCGTGCCGGGCCAGCAGCCGCGCCGCATTGCCGAAGCAGATGGCGTCCAGGTCGGCCGCGGCGAGACGCGCCTTGCGGACGTTGGCGACGACCGCGCCGATGTCGCCCGCCGGCGCGTAATCCGATCCGAACAGGATCCGCTCGGCGCCGAGGCTCGCCGCGGCGGCGGCGATCGCCACCGGTCCCTGGCCGGCGGCGCCGGTGTCGAAGAAAAGCTGATCGAAACGGCCGCGGCGTCCCTCGAAACGTTCGGGAAACAAGGCGCTTTGCTCGGCGAGCAGGGCGGCCGCCCCGGCGCCGCCCAGCATGGCGATCTGGACGGTCACGTCGGGATAGTCGTCCAGGAGGTCGCTGAAGGCCAGGGTGGCGACGGCGGCCGAAAAATGATGCATCGCGGCCAGCGTCCAGGCCAGCCCCCGGTTTTCCGGACGGCGCACCGGCGCCGGTTGGCCGGGCACGGCGTGGCCGGCGTAACCGGTATGGAGATAGATATGCGAGCCTTGGCGCTGCGCCTCGGCGAGAAGCGGCCGAAGCGCCTCGGCCGCTTCGAGGCTGCCGAGGGCGTTGATCGGCAGAACGAAGCCGATCAGCCCGAGTTCCTGGTGCGCGCGACGCAGTTCCTGGACCGACCAGGTCAGGTCGTTGGTGGAAAGAACGGCGAGCCCGGCGAAACGTCTGGGATGGCGGCGAACGATATCGGCTTGCGCATCGTTGAAACCGCGCCACAGCGCCTTGGCGTCTTCCACGGGCAGCGCCGGTTCCACATTCAGTGTCGTCGGCCAGGAGAGAAGCTGATGAACGACGTTGTGGCGGTCGAGATGCGCCAGGCGACGTTCGATATCGAACCATTGCGCCCCCAGCGGAAGACGCGCCCCGCCGAAGAGGATGCCGGGCCCGCCCGCCTCCCGGACGATTCGCGGTTCGGCCCGTCGTGCCGAAAGGAAAGCGAGCGCGGCGGGGGGAAACCAGTGGCTGTGAAGATCGATGATCAGGGGGCCGCTCATGAGCCGATCCCTCTCGATACCGTCCGTCTCTCCGATGCCGACACCCGATCGACTCCCTTCGTTCAACTTTGCGGAGCGAAACCTCGAACGGATACTTGAGTAATTGAATAGATTTTGTCAATATATAAATATACTAGACTTATAGCTTTCTTCAGGCTATGAGCCTGTTTCAAGCCACGTTCCATTCTTGGAAGGATGACGCCGACATGATCGAACTCGTCATGGAAGACCGCTGCGTTCGTTGCGACCTCTGTGTCGGGGCCTGCCCGAACGACGTCTTCGAGGCGGTCGCCGACCGACCGCCGGTCATCGCCCGCAAGGCGGACTGCCACATCTGCTATCTGTGCGAAGCCTATTGCCCGGTCGACGCCCTCTATGTCGCGCCGATCAACCATTCCGAACCGCTGGACATCGACCGCCTCGCCGCCGGCGGCCTCCTGGGCAGCTATGCGCGGGACATCGGCTGGGAAAAGGGCCGTCCGGCCAAATCCTGATTTCCTTTCGTCGTTTCGCCCGGGGCGCACGCCAAGCTGGAAGGTTCATTCCCATGACAAGACAGTCCGTTCCCACCGACCGTGTCGCCGACGGCGTCCACGACCGCACGCTTACCGCCGATGTCCTGATCATCGGCGGCAGCCTGGCGGGAAGCTGGGCCGCCTTGTCGGCGCGGGCCGCCGGCGCCCGCGTCATCGTCGCGGAAAAGGGATATCTGGGCACCGCCGGCGTGGTGGCGGCCGCCACCGTGGGCGGCCGCTACCTGCTGCCCGACGATGCGAAGCAGCGCCGGGACACCATCTCGTCCCGCCACGACACCGCCTATGGCCTGGACGACCTGGCGTTCACCGAACGGGTCTACGACCAGTGCTACCACGCCCACCAGACGCTGGAGTCCCTGGGCTACCAGCCGGGGACCGGCATCGCCCCCCTGCAACGGCGAGGATTTCTCGGCTTTCCCGGCGCCACCGCCTTGCGCTTCTTCCGCCAGCAGTTGCTGAAGGCCGAGGTGCGCATTCTCGACCACAGCCCGGCGCTGGAACTGCTGCTCACCGAGGGCGGCGCGGCCGCCGGCGCCGCCGGGATCAACCGCCAGACCGGCGAGACCTGGGCGGTGCGGGCCGGCGCGGTGATCCTGGCCACCGGCGGCAACGCTTTTCTTTCGGGCGCCATAGGAACCAACGGCGTCACCGGCGACGGCTATCTGATGGCCGCCGAAGCGGGGGCGCATTTCGCCGGCATGGAATTCAGCGGCCATTACGGCATCGCCCCCGTCGGCAACAACTGCACCAAGGGCTATTGGTACAGCAGCGCCACCTTCTATGACGCCGACAGGAAAGAGATCGAGCGCAACGGTTGGGGGGCGGTGCCCGACGTGGCCAAGGCGGTGATGGAAACGGGCGGGGCCTATGCCTCGATAAACCGCACCGACCCGTCCTTTCCCGGCCTGGGCCGCATGGGATCGCCCAACCTGTTCCGCTATTTCAAACACTTCGGCATCGATCCCTACACCGAACGGTTTCCCGTCGCCTTGATCTACGAGGGAACCGTCCGGGCCGTCGGCGGCGTCGTCATCGATGCCGACACCGCCACCTCCGTCCCCGGCCTTTACGCGGCCGGCGACGTCACCGACCGCACCAAGCTCACCGGCGCCTCGATGAGCGGGGCCGGACCGGCGGTATCCTGGTGCCTGGCCTCGGGCGAATGGTCGGGAAAGAACGCCGCCGCCTTCGCCGCGGCGCGGAACGGCCGGGCGGCCGGCCGGCCGCTGCAGGCGATCGGCGCCGCCGGCCTGCGGCCGCGCCGGGATGCCGGGCAAGCCGATGCGTCGGCCATCCGCGCCGGCATCCAGGCCGAGATCCTGCCCATCGAGAAGAACGTCTTCCGGACGGTTTCCGGCGTCAGGGACTCGCTGGCCAGGCTGGACCGGCTGTGGGAGCAAAGCCGCGACGGATTGGCCGGCGGGACGGCCCGCGACATCCTGCAGGCCCGCGAGGTCGCCGCCCTCGGCGCCACCGCCCGCTGGATCTATTCCAGCGCCCTCGAGCGCAAGGAAACTCGTGGCCTGCACCGCTTCAAGGATCATCCCGAACTGGACCCCGACCAACAGCATCATGTGCTGAACGGCGGCCTTGACGAAATCTGGGTGCGCACCGAGCGCCCATCCATCCCATAGGCGCTCGCTTAAAGGAAAAACACCCCTCGCCCGCTTGTGGGAGCTATCGGATTGCTTCGTTCTCGGAACCTGCCCGACGGCCTGGAATGCGGGCAGGATAACGAGCAACACGGATGAACACGGACAGCCACGGATAAGAAAAAGCGCCGCAGGCATCTTCGTTTTCTTCGCCGTCATTGCGAGCGCCAGCGAAGCAATCCAGGCTCCCGCCGCTATTGCTGGATTGCTTCGCTGGCGCTCGCAATGACGGCGTTATTTCCAAACGGGCCCTTATCCGTGTGCATCCGTGGCTGTCCGTGTTCATCCGTGTTACCCGAAATCCGCCGCCATCCCGAAGCGCAGTCCTCTTCGCGCGGCATTTTTTAGCAAAAAGAATTAATGTGTGAATGTCATAGCCCACAAGAGGAGAGAGTTTAACCGCCCGACTTTGCTCTAGCACCGGAGGATTGAGGAAAAGCCACCATTGCGAGCCATAGACACCATGATGTTTCAGTTGGTGGCGGGACGGTCGGGCCAAAAGCCGGTCAGGCCGAGATCCCGGACGGCGGCGATGGCGTAACGCGGCTCGACCCATTGAGCGACGTCGAATTCGGCCCGGATCAGCCGGTGCTTCCGGGCGGTCGCCACGGTCTGGCGCAGCCCGTCGACGAAATAGGGATCGAGGGTGGGGTGGATCTCCCTGGCCAACGGCCGGCCGACGAATTCCTTGTGAAGCAGCTCGAGCGAGGTGCCGCCGGCGCTCCAGATGCGCAGGACCTCTTCACGGTTTTCCTCGAGCGCCGCCCAATGGGCAGCCCGGATCAGGCCGCGCGCGACCCGGGCGACCACCTCGGGATGGGTCCGCTCGAACGCCTCGGAAACCACGATCGGATTGTAGTTGCAGGCCCGCGGATCGGTGTAGGGCAGATTGACGATGACGGCGAGCACCCCCTGCTCGACCAGCGGCAAGGCCGTGTCGGTGCCGACGATGGCGTCCAGCTGCCCCGCCGCGATGGCGGCCAGGCTGTCGCCGGCCGATTTGATGTCGACGATCTTGATATCGGCTTCGGTCAGCCCGGCCAAGTCCAGCAGCTTGAGCAGGGCGAAATGCGGGATCAGGCCCTTGGCGACGCCCACCGAATGTCCCTTCAGCTCTTCGACCGTCCGGATCTCGAGCGCGGCGCGGCCGACCAGATAAAAGGATCCCAGGGGCACGTCGGCCAGGATGACGCGGGTCCGCACGCCCCCGGCCTGGCCGATCACCGCCGGCAGGCCGCCGTTCTGGGCGATGTCGAACTGCTGGTTGGCGAAGGCCTCGTTGATCACCGTGCCATTGACCAGGAACTGGAAGACAGGCCTGGTCCCGCTTCCTTTCAATTCTTCTTCGATGAAGCCTTTGGCGAAGGCCACCGCCATGACGTCGGCCCCCATCCGTCCGAGCGTGCCGCCGACGCCGGTCAGGCGAACGCTCTCGGGCGCCGCCTCGGCCAGCCCCGGCCCGGCCCGGAAGGACGCCATGGCCACGCCGCCCAATCCCGCCAGGAATCGCCGCCGCGACAGGCGAAGGATGCCGGGGCCGCCCAGCATGAGACCGGTCATGCTCCACGCCCCTCCGGCCCGCCGAGGATGGCGGTGCCGAGATCCTCGAGAAAGGCCGCGGCGCCCTCATGGCCGATGTAGCCGCGCGTCAGGACCAGACGGCCGGCCAAGGGAAAGGCCACCGTCAGCAGGGGGATGTCCAGATCCTCGGCCAGCGACCGTTCCAGCGAACTGCCGATCAGCAGCTGCGGCCGGCTGGCCCGCACCAGGTCGGCGATTTCGCCGGCGTCCTCGCTGAGCGCCAGGGTGGCTTCGAAAGGCGCCAGGAGCCGGCGCAGCGGAGCCAGCAGATCATCGCGCCGCTCTTCGGCGAGGGGATCGGTGACGACCGCCAGATTGGGAATCAGCCCGAGGGTTTCCGACAGAAATTCCGTGACGCCCGTCACCAGCGCCAGTTCGCCGACCACGGCGAATTCACGCTGAAACCCGGCCGCGAAATAAAGCGGGGCGATTTGCGCGAGGTGCCGGCTCACGCCGGCCTGACCCCGGGCCCGGACCGCGGCGACCATCGCGGCGTCGAGGCGAAGAGCGTTCGTCAGCGAATCGAGCAGGCGCCCGGTCGCCGCCGGGCCGATCGGCAAACCCTGACTGTCCAGCCAGGGCGTTCCGTATTTCGACGCGAGCAGATCGGCAACCTCGCGCCCCCATGGCGAGATCACCAGATTCAAGGCGGCGGCCGGCACCTGGTGCCACGCCTCAAGGCCCCGATCGCCGCCCAGCAGCGGATTGACGGTCAATCCCACCGCGCGCAGCAGCTTTTCCAACTGCCGGAGATGCCCCTGCCAAAACACGTCCTGCTGGGGGATCAGTCCCCACACATTGACCAGCCCCGGGATGGCAGCGGCCGGCCGGTCCGGCCGCGCCGGCAACTGCTCGATCAGGGCCCGCACGGCGATCTGATACCCCCGATGCACCGAGCCGCGAAAGCCCGGCGTGCTGGCGTGGATGACGGGAAAACCTTGCTCCCGGCCCTCCTTGGCCATCGCCGGGATATCGTCGCCGACCATCTCGGTGGCGCAGCCGCTGACCACCACGTAAAGCTCGCCGGCGACGATCTTGACCGTATTCTTCAACTGCTCGCGAAGACGCGAGCCGCCGCCGAACACCACATGCTTCTCGCCGATATTGGCCGACGACAGCGGGGCCCCCCATCCGGCGGCTTTCGGCAGCGCGCCGCCGAACGGCGAAATCCCGTGGTGGTACTGGATCGCGCAGCCGGCCGTGGCATGAATGACCGGCACGACGCCGTCGATGGCGCCGAGGGTGGCCAGCGCCCCGTGCAGGGCGCAGCTGTTGCGCGACGTCTCGATGAAGGCGGATCCCATTACCTGACTTCCTGTTTGATATGCCAATCGGGGCTGCGCTGGAACCAGGCCGCCGCGTAGGGATGGCCGCCGCCGGCCAATCCGGCGACATAACGCTGGTTGCGCAGGGCGTTGACCGCCTTGCGGGCGAAGGACGCCATGCCGCGGTAGCCGACGATGGGCTCTCCGGCCAGCGATACGGCCGGAATGCCCAGCCGCGCCACCTGGACGAGAGGACCGCCGGCTCCGACGTAGAGATCCGGCTTGAGGCGCCGCAGCAGGTTGAGTTCCTCGAACCCCTGGCCGTGACCGACATGGACCTGGAGGGCGGGAATCCGCTCCAGAAGCGATCCCAGGCCGGCCAGATGCAGACGGTCCAGGTGATCGACGCTCAACCCCGCGACGTCGCCGCCCAATTCGCGCACCAGATCGACCACCGCCAGCGCCGTGGCCGGATCCAGGCTCAGATAGACCCGTGTCCCGCGCAATGGCGTTTTTTCCAGCAACGGCGACAATATCACCGCCTCGCGGCCATGAAGCTGCCGGGCCAGGTCCTGGCGCCCGGTCGCCGCGCCCACGGCTTCCAGCCAATGCCGCGTCGCCTGCAAGCCGATCGGCCGGGGCAGCGGCAGAAAGGGCACGTCGGCCCGCCGCTGCAACGCCTCGCCCAGGTAACCGGCGGTGTCGAAGTTCAAGGACACCGACAGGCGGGCCGCCGCGGCGCGCGCCAGGGCATCCGGGCCGGCCCCGGACGGAAAGCTGTTGACCTGCAGCCCCAAGGCGGCCAGCAGCCGCTCGCCTTCCCGGCGGTCGGCGGCCGGTTCGTCGATGGAAAGCAGATTGGCATGCTCGCCCCGCGGCCCGGTGAAGGGAGGGATCAACCGCTTGGCCAGGCTGTGCGAAACCTGATCGCTGCCCTGTATCGCCGCCTTCGAGGCGAAACCCGAGGAGAAGACCGGGACGATGGGCGTTCCCAGCTCTTCGCTCAGCTCGTTCACCACCGAAAGAATGTCGTCATTGTTGATGGCCACCGTCGGTGTGGCGACCACGAAGACGACCTGCGGCCGGTGGCGGCGGCAAACCGCGGCGATGGCGGCCCGCAGCTTGCCGTCCGCCCCCAGGATGGTCTCCCGCTGGGTCAGGTTGGTGACGACGAAACGCCCTTCGCCGTTCCCGGACCCGCCCCGGCGCAGGACCGGGCGCAAACGCGAGGCGGCGCAGCCGCGCGGACCGTGGATGACGGTGACGGCGCCCCGGATATCGGCCAGCGCTTCCAGCGCGACGAACAGGTCGTCCGGCGTCGCCTGGCTGAAGGTGCGGATCCGCTGATCGACCTCGTCGCTGCGGAAGACCTCGAGCAGGGCGGTGGCTTCGTTCAGATAGGCGCTCAGGGTGTCCAGCCGCTTTTCGCGGCTGGACGGGGCTTTGCCCGAAAGGCTGTTCATGATGGACCTCGAGGGGGATCAGATGACGGCCATTTGGCCGACCATGCCGAGTTCTTCGGCGAAGACGCGGTCGCCCCATTCCCGCGCCCAGGCCTTCAGCTCCGGTCCGCTCAGCGGCCGCGGAATCGCCACCTCCTCGTTCTCGACGATTTCCCGGGCGAGGGCGCGGTAGACCGCCGCCTGGTCGCAGTCCGGAGAGGCCTCGATGACGGTCTTGCCGTAGAGTTCGCTCTGGCTCACCACCAGCGAACGCGGGACATAGCCCACCACCCTGGTTCCGGTCCGGGCGACGAAGTCGTCGACCAGGGATCGGGCGTAGGGAGCGATCAGGCCGTTGGCGATGACGCCGCCGAGCCGGGCGCCGCCGGAAGGCGCGTATTTGGCCACCGCCTTGAACAGATTGTTGGCCGCGAAGATCGCCATGAAGTCCGACGAGGAGACCACATAGGCCCGCTGCGCCAGGCCGTCGCGGATCGGCACGGCGAAGCCGCCGCAAACCACGTCGCCCAACACGTCGTAAAGCACGTAGTCCGGACGGTATTCCTCGAACAGGCGAAGCTCCTGGAGCAGTTCGACCGCCGCGGTGATGCCGCGGCCGGCGCAGCCGACGCCCGGCACCGGACCGCCGGCCTCGATGCACAGCACGCCGCGATATCCCACCGTCGAGATGTCCTCCAGCTTGACCTTGGCGTGCTCGCGCAACGTATCCAGCACGGTCGGCAGTTCGTTGCCGCCACGCAGGATCGTCGTCGAATCGCTCTTGGGATCGCAGCCGATCTGGATCACCCGATGCCCCGCCTCGGCCAAGGCGGCGCTGATGTTGGAGGTGGTGGTCGATTTGCCGATCCCCCCCTTGCCATAAACGGCGATGTGTTTCGCTGCGGCGGAAGTCATGGCTTGCCCCTATTCCGCCGCGTCTTGCGTGGCATCGTCCTGGCCGAAGACCGGCAGCAGCTCGTCCTCGATCCGATAGATGTCCTGGACCAGGAAATGCGAAAAAGGCGACGAATCGTAAAGCTGATCGAAGGTGAACCCCGCCCTGCGATGGATCGCGGCCGACTTCTTGGCCATGTCCAGATGCCATTCCGGCGTCGGCGTGCGATGCCCCTCGAGGGCCGAGCCGGGATTGGGGCACCACGCCCCGGTCAGGGTGATGATTCCCTTCGACGCCAGCACCTCGACTCCTTCCAGGGTCGACGGTTTGGGCTCCAGGCCGGCGACGATGCCGGTGCGCACCCGGCCGCGACCGAAAACCGCGACGGCGTATTCCAGGGCCTCCAGCCAGTGGTCGTAATCTCCGCAATGGGTGACCTTGCCCGGGCAGACCACCTGAAAGATATTGCGGTTCCACACCTCGATGTTCATGGCGATGGTGCGGAAGCCGGCTTCCTTGTATTTGTCGATCACCTTGAGATCGCGCGGGATGCCGATGACCGCCGTGCCGTTGAAATCCTCCAGCCCCGTATGCTCCTGGATGGCCTCGGCGACATCGAGGTAATAGTCGACCTCGCGGCGTTCCGGGACGAAGCCGCCGGTCAGATTGACGTGGCGCCGCGGCAGGGTTTCGAATTCCCGGTAGGCGGCGGCCACCGTTTCGCCGATCTGCCGCGGGTTCTTCCAATTGATGTGTTCCGCCTCGCCATAGGTGTCCTTGGTGGCGTTGGCGTTGCAGAACAGGCAATCCTCGCCCTTGTCCTTGAGGGCGCATTCGTTGCTGTAGGCGATGGAGATCGAGCCGTCCTGACCATGGGAGGCGACGGTCGACATCTCGACGCCGTCCGACGTCTTCAGACCGTAATAGTCGGGCCGGCTGTCGAATTCGATGGGAAACAGCACCTGGTTCTTTTCCCGGAGATGGTAGATCCCGTCGTCATGGGTGATGCGGAAGGCGGAGCGGTTGTCCCAGCGGAACTGCACCCGCAAGCCGCCCGGCGTCAAAAAGCCGCAGGGCAGGGGAAGAGAGACATGCGTCTCGTGATCCATCTCGAACAGCGTGTGCACCTGCTCCTGGTGTTTTCCGCCAAGATCCAGGCCGGCGAATATCGTCGGGTCGACGGCGATCCCTTCGACCATGGCGGCATTTTTGGTCGCCAGTTCAGTGTACAGCCTTGCTTTCAGCGAACTCATGAAACTCTCCAATCGAATCATTGGGTCTCGCAACGGCGTCCTTGGCGGCACCGCCGGCGGCCGACGGCCGGCGGCGACGAAGGTCGAGCCGGACGGCGGCGGCCATCAGGACCAGGAACAGCGGTACGAAGGCCAGAAAAATGGCGGAGGTGCCGAGCCATGAACCGATCACGCCGCCCGACATCGGCCCCAGGGAAATGCCCACGCCGATCGCCGCGGAAAACAGGCCGACGATCTTGCCCTTCTCGCCCTCGATCCGGGCGATGCGCGACGACACGACCAGATTGATCAGTCCCAGTCCCAAGCCGAGGATCGCGGTGGACCCGGCCAGGGCGAGGAAGCTTTCGGCGAAGGCCAGGGCGAACAGCCCGCCGACCACCACCGAAACGCTCAAGACATAAAGTTGAAGCTGGCTGAGCGTCCTGATCAGCCGTCCGGCGGCGAACACCGTGACGATGAAGACCCCGCCCTCGATGCTCATCAGCACCGAAGCGACGGTCGTCTGCAGGTGCAGCGACTGCACGGCGATCACCACGATGAAGGCGCTGAAGGTGGCGAACAGGGCCGTCGACAGGCATTCAGTCAGCAAGGGCAGATAGAGCGAGCGCTGCCGCAGCAGGGCGCGGAACTCCGTCAGTTGCCGGATCAGGCCGGATTGGCCGCCATCATCAAGGGACCGGACCGGCGGATCGTCATGAAAGAAGAACACCAGAGCGATGGGGACCAGGGTCAGCGCGGCGAACAGTTGGAACAGCGCGCCGAAGTCCATCATCTCCACCAGACAGCCGCCCAGCAAGGGACCGAGGAAAGCCAGGCCGATCGACATCGAGCCTTTGAACCATCCGGCCTTTTCGATGCCCATGGCCTGAAGATTGGTGAAGAAGGAGGAGTTCAGCGCCGTCATCTTGAGGGCGGCGAACAATCCCGCCACGCCCATGAGAAGGGCGATCGCCCCTGGACTTGCGGCGAAGACCAGCCCGCAGGTGGCCAAGGTGCCGCACAGGCCGCCGACCAGGAACAGCCGTTTCGCGCCATAGTGATCGACCAGGAAGCCGGCCGGAATCACCAGCAGCAGCATGCCGAGGCCCGAAACGCCCCGAATGAACCCCACATCCCCCAAAGCCGCATGCAGGCTGAGGGCGTAAAGCGGCACGGCGACCTGCATCGCCCCCGCCGTCGTACCGCTGGTGATGTTGAGGATCAGATAGCTGCCGATCAGGACATGCCGATGCGACGGCGACATGGCGCTCCCTCGAAAGTCCGCTCCAGGACGACCCCGGCGCATTAAGTCTATTAATTCTATGGATTTAATATTTAGTCAATATGACAGTGTTGAAAAAGACATATGAACAAATTATTTGTGTTCATTTTGCCGTGCCTGCTCAACCATCATCCCGACGGAGGAATTCACCCAAACGTGAGTGGCACCGGCGTCCCTGCCGGTGGAAAAGACTCCGCCGCGCAAGCGGCGGACACCGGCGGGGACGCCGGTGCCACTTTTCCTTACTCTTCCAGGGCGGGTCGGCCGCCGGCCTATTTCCGGGATAAGCCCCATTCCCGTTCCTCGCTTCGGATTAATAACAAAAAATAATTGTAATATAAATAAATAATGCAAATAAATAAGTGATTACCAAGGTATTTTCTTCAAAATGGCACGTAATCTGTTTTGCCTAATATTAAAGATGACCATCCGCAAAATTGGATAAAACCATCAAATCTATCTTTCCGGTTATTGACCGCACTGCAACATGGGCGTTTCCTGATTTTTAGTAGAATCATCTTCGCACTTTACACTTTTTCTTGCGTGAGCTCCTGTGACGAAGGACGAGCCGCGCAGCCTCGCCGAGGAGCAGATTTCATGGCCGAAGACATCCCGGAAGAACGCCGAACGCTCAGTGAACGGGCGGCCCGCCAACTCGCCAATGCCACCAAAACCCGCGCGCAATGGTCCGGCATCACGCCGCGCTGGCTGGTGTCCTTCCTGCCATGGGTTCCGGTCGAAGCCGGCATCTATCGCCTGAACCGGGTCAAGGAATCGACCGTCGACGCTGCAACCACCGTTCAATGCAGTCCGCGCGGCGATACCGAGCTTCCCGAGACCTATGTTCCTTATGAAGAAGAGCCGAACGAATATTGGCTCAACGCGGTCACCACGGTGTTGGACGTGCAGACCCGCGTCTCGGACCTCTACAGCCATCCGATCGATCAGATTCAGGAACAGCTTCGCCTGCTGATCGAAAAGGTGAAGGAAAAGCAGGAGTCCGAACTGATCAACAATGCGGATTACGGCCTGCTTCCCAGCACCGCCGCCGCGCAGAGGATCAAGACCCGCAGCGGTCCGCCGACGCCCGACGACCTCGACGAACTGATTTCCAAGGTGTGGAAGGAACCCGCCTTCTTCCTGGCGCATCCCCGGACCATCGCCGCCTTCGGACGCGAATGCACGCGGCGCGGCGTGCCGCCGCCCACCGTCACGCTGTTCGGTTCGCCGTTCCTCACCTGGCGCGGCCTGCCGCTGGTGCCCACCGACAAGCTCTATGTCGACGCGAACGGCAAATCCAACATCCTGCTGCTGCGCACCGGCGAACAGAAGCAAGGCGTGGTCGGCCTGTTCCAGCCGGGCGTTCCCGGCGAAATTTCGCCCAGCCTGTCGGTCCGCTTCATGGGGATCAACCGCAAGGCCATCGCCTCCTATCTGATCTCGCTCTATTGCTCGTCGGCCGTCCTTACCGAGGATGCGCTCGGCGTGCTCGAAGACGTCGACGTCGGCCGCTACCACAAATACGGCCATGAGTATGACGAGTGACCCCGGCGCCGGCGCGGTGACCGCCGCCCCTTACGGAGGGGCCGAGGTGCCGACGGCCGCCGGCCTCGAGACCGGGTCGGCCCGCCTGGCCGGGGCGCCCGATCCCGCCGTCATCGCGCAATTGGCCAACGCGTTCTTTGCGGCGCTGCCGGGCCAATCCGTGCCCTCGGTGGGCGTCGCCCCGCCCTCCCTGCCGGGGGTCGGCGCCGCGCCGACGGCCGGGGCGGTGCCGCCGGCCACGCCCTCCGTCCCCTTCGTCGGCCATCCGACCACCGTGCCGGCGGCGCCGCAGATCGGACCGCTGGTCGCCGCCCCCCTGCCGCCGCCCGGCAATCCGACCGGGTGGCCGCCCACCGCGATTCCCAGCGACAGCGACCTCCGCACCATGCCGCTGCGTTTGGGCAACGCCACATCGCTGGTGCCGCCGGCCCACGCCGAGGCTCCCACCCGGCCCGCCGCCCCTTCGCCGGACATGCCGGCGCCATCGGCCCAGGGCGGACTGCCATCGACGCTTCCCGGAACGGGCTTTTATTTTCTCGGGAACCGTCAACCAGAGGCAGCCGTCCCCCCACCTCCGGCCCCCATCTCCTCGCTCGACGCGATACCGCGCGGCCTGGACGGCGCGATGTCGAGCATACCGGCGATGCCGGCCGCCGCTGCTCCGGCGGATCTCTCCGGCCCGCCGGCCTCCTGGCCCGATCAGCCGCCTTCTTTCGCCGGCCACGGCAAAACGGTCGGCAACCGGACCGACCCGGCCACCCTGCCCGACCGCAACACCATCCCCTGGACGCTGGAGCTGCGCCCCGAGTCGGTGCCGGACGTGGGGCCGATCGTCCGTCTTCCCTTCAATCCGCTCGCGGTGAAGAACGACTTCCCGATCCTGCGCGAAAAAGTGCACGGCCGTCCGCTGATCTGGCTGGACAATGCCGCCACCACGCAGAAACCCCAGGCGGTGATCGACCGATTGTCCGCTTTCTACGCGCATGAGAATTCCAACATCCACCGCGCCGCCCACACCCTGGCGGCCCGCGCCACCGATGCCTACGAGGCGGCGCGGGAAAAGGTCCGCCGTTTCCTTCGGGCCGGCTCGGCCGACGACATCGTTTTCGTCCGCGGCGCCACCGAGGGCATCAATCTGGTGGCCCAGGCCTGGGGCCGGCACAATATCGAAAAAGGCGACGAGATCGTCATCACCTGGCTCGAACACCACGCCAATATCGTGCCCTGGCAGCAGCTTTGCGCCGAGAAGGGCGCCCGCCTGCGCGTCGCGCCGGTCGACGACAGCGGCCAGATCCGGCTGGACGACTACGAAAAACTGCTGGGACCACGGACCCGCATCGTCGCGCTCACCCAGGTGTCGAACGCTCTCGGCACCGTCACGCCGGTGCAGCCGATGATCGAGATGGCGCACCGCCACGGCGCCTGCGTCCTGGTCGACGGCGCCCAGGCGGTCTCCCACATGCCGGTCGACATGCAGGGGCTCGACTGCGACTTCTACGTCTTCTCCGGCCACAAGGTCTTCGGGCCCACCGGCATCGGCGTTCTCTACGGCAAGCCGCAGGCTCTCGCCGCCATGCCGCCCTGGCAGGGCGGCGGCAATATGATCGCCGACGTCACCTTCGAAAAGACCGTCTATCAGCCGCCGCCGGCCCGCTTCGAGGCGGGAACCGGCAATATCGCCGACGCCGTCGGCCTGGGCGCCGCCATCGATTATGTCGAAGCGATCGGCCTGGCCGAGATCGCCGCCTATGAGCACGCCCTGCTGGTCTACGGCACGCAGCGGCTGTCGACCGTTCCGGGCCTGACCTTGATCGGCACGGCGGCGGAAAAGGCCGGAATCCTCTCGTTCGTTCTGGGCGACGTGCCGTCCGAGGAGGTCGGCCGGGCCCTCGACCGCGAAGGCATCGCGGTGCGCTCGGGACATCACTGCGCCCAGCCCATCCTGCGTCGCTTCGGGCTCGAATCGACGGTGCGGCCGTCGCTGGCCTTCTACAACACCTGCGAAGACATCGACGCGCTGGTCGCCGCGCTGCTGCGGCTGCCGCGATCATCCTCCCGGGCACCGGGGGATAAACGTCAGGGCCTGTGAAAAATTAGCTCCGTCATTGCTTCTTCGCTCGCGCTAACAAGAAAACGCCGTCATTGCGAGGAGCGAAGCGACGCGGCAATCCAGAATGCCAGGCTGTCCTGGACTGCTTCGCTGCGCTCGCAGTAACGGCATTTTCACCCAGCAGGCTCGACCTCGGTCGGTGCGGAACTCGCAATGACGGAGCTAAAAAACGAAGAGATAAATTTTTTGCAGGCCGTCAGATCGTGTAGTTGAACGATTCGTAGGAGATGTCGCTGAGGGTCTGATCCATCCGACGGCAGGGCTCCGAATCCTTGCCGGTCTTGATCATCCGGGCCGGCACGCCGGCCACGGTGGAATAGGCCTCGACCGCCCGCAGCACCACCGAACCGGCCGCGATGCGGGCATAGGCCCCCACCTCGATATTGCCGAGGATCTTCGCCCCGGCGCCGATCATCGCGCCGCGCCTGATCTTCGGATGACGATCCTCGTGTTCCTTGCCGGTTCCCCCCAGCGTGACGTCCTGCAGCAGCGAAACCTCGTCCTCGACCACCGCGGTTTCGCCGACCACCAGCCCGGTGGCGTGATCGAGCAGCAGACCGCGGCCGAAGCGGGCCGCCGGATGGATGTCCGTCTGGAAAGCGTCCGACGAGCGGC
This sequence comes from Rhodospirillales bacterium, assembly GCA_015654615.1. Taxonomy (GTDB): domain Bacteria; phylum Pseudomonadota; class Alphaproteobacteria; order Rhodospirillales; family Magnetospirillaceae; genus Telmatospirillum. The sequence continues at coordinate 1,164 of JAATGN010000297.1, read as the reverse complement.
TTTGCAGATAGAAGGCGAAATCGCGTTCGCCGTTGTTCCACAGCCAATGGGCCAGACGATGCGTCTGGATCGCATGGAATCCCTTGAAATAGAGGAATGGTTCGATGATCCGCTCACAGGCGGGGTCCCGTTCGACCACCGCCGCCAGATCGGCGCGAATGGCCTGCACCATTTCCGGATCCGCCGCCGCCGCCCGAACAAAGGTCTCGATGAGGAGCGGCGCGGATATGACGTCATTGTGGAGACGCGCCGACACGCGGTGGAAGACCGCCGCTTCGAAGGACGGCTGCGCGAGGATGGAATCGACGAAAAGCGGGGCCAGCATGGGCGCCACGGACAGGGCCGCCTCGGCCTCCTGGCGCAGGCGCTCCCAAAGCGTGTCGGCCGGGTCGCGAAAACCGGCCGCATCACCTGGAACCAAGCTCAAATTCGTCACGTTGGGACGGGACACAGGGCTTTTCCATCTTCCGCCTCGGAAGCCGCCGGCTCCGAGAGACAATTCCATTTTCACAGGTAACCATGTCGTGATCGGCAACGTCAATATTGTCATACGTTTCTTCACGCAAATTACGCTTGTTTTAACATTATTTTTTTGTTGAAATAGGCACATCGGGGCCGGTCGTCCGTTACAACCATTTCGTTTTCTCCGTCATCCCGCTCTCGCTCCGGGGCATCCCCGCCAGTTGCGGTGCATCGGACGAACGAAAGAAACACGGGATGAATACGGGATTAAGAATCCTGTGCAACCCCAGGAATTCCACGGCTTTCCGCTGTTTTGTCCCATCCATGTCCCACCCGCGTCCAATCGGGTCCGTCCTGGTGAATCCTGGGGTCGGATTATACGCTTGTTGAGGCAAGGCTCAATCGGCGGGGGACGTGTATCGCTGATCCGGATGGTTTTCCATCTCGGGAATGGTGTGCCGCAATAATCCCTCATCGACCATGGGGCTCAGATAGTCGCGAACCAGGACCTTGGATTCCCTGCCTCCCAGGATTGCAGCAATCTCGCGGGCGCTAAGCGCTTGCCAACGGCACAGATCGAGAATGAGCAGCCGCAACGTTTCGCGGCGGGGTTTGCTGCCTTGGGGTGGGATACGCTCCCGGAGCTCGGCCGGGATAGTCACCAGGAGCTGGTGACTATCTGGCACGACCTGGTGACTATTC
>JAATGN010000223.1 GCA_015654615.1 Rhodospirillales bacterium | reverse complement strand
GGAAATCTCCTTGCCCGGCCTCGCCCGGGCCGAAGCCCAGGCCTTGGTCGACAAGGCGCATCAGGTGTGCCCCTATTCGAACGCCACGCGCAACAACGTCCCTGTCCGGCTGGTCATCGCCTGACGTCTTTTTCGGAAAGGAAGGGCTTCCTTGGGACCTGGTGCGACATGATCGCACCAGGTCCCAAGCTTCCATACGACGCCTCCGCTCCGCTCATCGCGCGGGCTCAAGGGCTCTCCCCTCCGTCCCGACCGGACCGAACAGGTGGGACGGGCGATGATCTCGAAGCGGTGCGGCCGGTGCGGCCTCGCGCGCATTTCCGGAAGGCGCGACTGTCGCCAGCCTGAGGAAACGGTCTTGCTGCCCTGCGTTTTCCGAAGCCCCTTTTCTTTGTCGCGCGGCCCGGCGTGTGTCAGGTTATACCGATGAAGTTCAACATCTATAGCGGCGGCATCCTCGACCGCGCAGCCGAACGGCGGAACGACGCCGAATGGCTGGCAGCGCAACTGGTCCATCCGGCAACCCGCCTGGTGCCGGTTTGGCGCACCCAGAATCTCGTGCGGCGCGATGGAACGACGGCCCATGCGGTGCGGCCGCATTATGCGACGGCCGGCTGGCTGACCGAGCTGGGGGCGGCGCCGATCTTCCTCGGACTCGTCGAAGGCGTCGCCCATTTCGCCCTCGATCTTTCGCGATTGGCCGATCCGGCTGTTCTGCCGGAATTGACCGCATTGGGAGAGTTCGTCGAATTGCGCGAGGTCGGCGCCCTTCTGTCGCAAAACGACGGCGTCCTGCTCGCCTACGCCCGCGGCCTCATCCATTGGCATCGGACCCACGGTTTCTGCCCGCGCTGCGGGGCGCCGACGGCGAGCCGCCAGGCCGGGCATATCCGCCAATGCACCAGCGCCGATTGCGCCACCGAACATTATCCCCGGACCGACCCGGCGGTGATCGTTCTCGTCTCGTCCGGCGAGCACTGCCTGCTCGGCCGGCAGGCCCGCTGGCGGCCGGGAATGTTTTCCACCCTCGCCGGCTTCGTCGAACCGGGAGAAAGCCTGGAAGAGGCGGTCGCCCGCGAGGTCATGGAGGAAGCCGGCGTGGCGATCTCCCGGATCCGTTACCATTCGTCCCAACCCTGGCCCTTCCCCAGTTCGCTGATGGTCGGTTTCATGGCCGACGCCGAGGCGCCGGTGCCTTTGCGGGTCGACCAGACGGAACTGGAGACGGCGGAATGGTTCAGCCGCGCCGACATCGCCGGTTTCGCCGAACGGGGCCGCAGCCTTCCCAATCGGGATTCCATCGCCCGACGCCTGATCGAGGATTGGCTGGCGAAGGATTGATCGGCCTTTCTCAGGCGTCCGCCGCGGCCTCCGGATGGGCTTTGACGAAACGGGCCAAATCGTCGTCCAAAGTCTGCCACCCGACGGTCCGGGCGATCGTCGCATAAATGCGATGCATCAGGACATTGCGGTGCCGGCAGTAATTGGTCAGAGGGATCAGGGCATGCCCCATTTCGATTTTCGGGGCATAGCCGGTCTGTCCGCTCTGGATGGCTTCAAATCCTTGGGTCAGGGCCCAGTCCAGGGCGGCGTCCCACAGACGGAAATAGAGCAGCCATTCCTTCGGCCGGCGGTAATCGATGCCGATGAATTTGTTGATGAGCCGGCTGCCCAAGGCAAAGCACAGCATGAAGGCGATCATCCGGCCGCTCGCCGGCTCGCGCAGCACGACGAAACGGCTGACCGGCAGTTTTGCCAGAAGCGCGAAGAAACGACGGTTGAGCCGTTCGAATTTGGTCTCCGCCTTCTCGTAGGTCTGCCAGAACAGGCCGAAAATCTCGTCCAGAACGGCGTCGTCGGGCCCCTGGACGATCTCGACCGCCACCGCCACCGCCTGTCCGCTGCGCCGCAGCTTCTTTTTGAGGACATGCCGGCGCGACGCCTTCATGGCGGCGAAATAGTCCTCCTTGCGGGAGGACGGCAACGCCACTTCGGTGCCGGGAAAACTGATCAGCGGGAACAGGCGGCGACGCTCGGCCAGCCAGGCGAGATCGACCGCCTGAGGGGACGGAACGTCCTTCCAGACCAGCATGCTGGCCCCCATCGCGGCGGCGCGCGCCTCCAAGGCCGGCTGCAGGCACAGCAGGGCCTGGCGCCGGTCGACGTCCGGCAGAACGCCGAAGGTCCCCTCGTCGCCGCAGGGCGAGCCGACGAACAGCGTCCGCTGGCGAAGCGCGGACGGAAAGAATTTGCCGAGCAACCGCAGCGCCGGAAGCAGGGCCGGCGGCATGACCAGCTCGATCGGCACATTCATCAGGAAGAGAGGGGCCAGACCGACCGGGCGCGTTCCTTGGCAGATCACCGCGTAGGAAAATCGGAACTGATCTTCGATCCCGCAGGATTCCAGGCTTTCGTACCACCAGCGCCCTTCCAGCGGCGGGGCGAAGCAGGTCTCCCACAAAGACATCGGAACCGCGTCGAAGGATTCGACGAACCGGACGTGCAAGGCGTCATCCGTCATGCGTGGGCCACCACCAGGCCGGCCCCGACGATGATCAGGCAGACCCCGAACCATCGCGTCCGGCTGACCGTCTCGCCCAGCAGGAAGCGCGACAGCACGGTGACCGCGACGAAGCTCAGGCTGCCGATCGGATAGGCGGTGCTGACGTCGAGAAACTGAAGCGCCCCGGTGTAAAGCAACGCCTCGAAGACGAACAGCGTTATGCCGAGCGCCGCCCACCACCGTTTGCTCGCCACGGCCAGCGAGGACTTCTTGAGGAAAAACTGGGCGAAACCCTCGACCGCCGTGCAGAAGAGGACCAGACAGATGCCGAGCGCCGTCTCGGTCATGCGCCCGGTTCCGTGCCGACGACGGTGACATGGTCGGTCCGGCTGATGAACCAGACCCCGACGAGGATGAAGCCGATGCCGACCAGTTGCAGGATGTCGATCGGCTCGTTCAGATAGAAGACCGAACAGAGGCAGACCGAGACATAGCTGAGCGATGTGATCGGCTGAGCATAGCTGAGGTCGGCGTGATCGAGCACCTTCAGCCAATTGAACAATTGGAGCCCAAGCAGAAGAGCGACCGCCAGAAAAAGCGGACGATCGAATATCGCCGCCAATGCGCCCCATGCGGTCGGCCTGGGCGGCAGGGACAAGACGGCCGCTTTCCACGACACCTGCACCGCTGTATCCAGAATGATCGCCAGGGCCAGGCCGCAGAGCAGGCGAAGAGGAATTTTGCTATTGATCGGCATCGGATACCCTGGTGGCGCGGCGTCCCCGCCCCATGGCCGGCCGCCCGGGCCGTTTTATATCGGCAATCGGATGCGAAGAGTAGCGAATCCGATCGCGCCGACCGCTCAGCCTTGCGCGAGGGCGACGGGACGCAGCACGCCGCCCTCTTCCTTCCAGTGGACCGGACGCATCAAGACTTTCTGGGCGTGGGATTCGAGCACGCTCGACGAAAACGGCTTCGGCAAAATACTATGATAACCGACGTCCAGCGCGCGCTTGACGATGTCCGCGCTCCCATGTCCCGGCATCAGGATGGCGGTCGCCCGGCGCGAAGGATGATCGACCTTGGAGCGCAAGACCTGCAAGGCGACGAAACCGTCCATCGGCATCATCTCGTCGTCGATCAGCAAGAGATCGAATCCCCGGCCATACTCTTCGGCTTTCTGCAGGAAATCGCCGCCGTCCGAAGCTTCGACAATGTCATTGGCGCCAAAAGATATGACCATCGCTCTGGCCGTTCTACGCCATTCGATATTGTCATCGATAATACCAACGACAATATGGCGCCAAGACAGCTTCAACTCGCTCGACACGGGGGTTTTCTCCCTCCGGGACAAAGGTCCCGACCCAAAAGATAGCGATCGGCCCATGCCAGGGGTGATAGTGGACTGGATATACGCCGGTATGATAGATTGGTTTATATCAAATATTCGCACAAAAAAATTACGTCAAATAAAGAAAACATCTCAACAGGAGGGAACGCATGAGTCGTCATGACGATGAATGTGAACTTCCCTTGGAACAGCGTCTCAAGGGACTGCGTGCTTGCCTCGCTTTCATCCGCGAGGAAGCTCTGGCTTATGGCCAGGACGACGTGGCGGGGCACCTCGCCATGGCCTGCCATATTCTCGACGGTCACGTCGAATTGATGCCGAGCCCAATAATTCCATTCCGAAGATTGTCCTGACCCGCTCTCCCGATCGAATGACGACGTCACGCTTTTGACCGGTCGGCCGGAGCCAGAATTCGGCCGGTCGTGCGCAAATTGACCTGACCACTTGACCGCCTGGCCGGAACGGTGTTGCCTTAGGGCTTGTCGCGGAATAATCGCTCCAAGTCCTAAGGTCCGACATGACGCCTCCGCTCCGGGTGCTCGCTCCGCTCGTCCCTGACGGGACCGCCGGCGCGGCCGACGTCGTTTCGCCTCGCTCCATCGGCGGGCCCGAGCGCCGCTCGGGCTTCAGGGGCCGCTTCGATTGTTCATCGGCAGGCACTCAAGAGCGGGTCGGGTATCCAAACCCCGTCCCGGCATCCCCAGGAGAGACACTTTGTCAGATTATTCGCCCCTCGCCGCGGCACCGCGCGACATGCGCCAATGGCTCAATCAGATCGCGCTTCCCTCCTACGCCAAAATAGCGCTGCGCCCCGGCGAGGAAGGCTATGTCGAGTTCCTGACCCCCACCTTCGGCATCGATCCCAAGCCTCGCAAAAGCACCTTGTCGACCGGGCGGCTGAT
>JAATGN010000211.1 GCA_015654615.1 Rhodospirillales bacterium | reverse complement strand
GCCAGCCCACGACCAGCGCCCAGGCCATGCCCCACAGCAGGAACAGAAAAATCAAAGGCGTCACCAGTCCGATCTGACCCGACAGGAAGACCAGCAGATTCTTGCCCGGATCGGTGATTTCGGTGGTGAAGGCATGGCCCAGTTGCTTGGCGAAGCTGGCCCAATGGTTCTCGCTGTTCCATAGCACGACGGGCAGGGCGCAGATCAGCGCCAGGACGACCGCCAGCCAGGCATGGCCGCGGCGCCACCACGACCGGAGCGCCGGAAACAGCAGGAAGGTGGCGCAGATGCCGGGCAGGATCAGGGCGATGGTGTATTTGCTGAGGGCGCCGAGGCCGAGCGCCAGGCCGGCGATATAAAGAAAACGGGCCTGGCCCCCGGCGATCAGCCGGACCAGCGCCCACAGGGCGGTCGCCCAGCAGAGCAGCAGCGGGCTGTCGGGGGTGATGATGACGCCGACGGCGCCGAACAGCAGCATGGCATTCAGCCAAAGAGCCGCCATGGCGCCGGCCGGCCGCGAGGCAAAGGCCAGGCGGGTGGTGTCCCAAACCACCAGCGAGGTGGCCAGGCCGCCCAGCACGGCCGCCAGGCGGACGCCGAGGGCGGTCTCGCCCAGCAGATGGATGCCCGGCCAGATCCACAGCGCGACCATCGCCGGATGATCGAAATAGGAGAGCTGCAGCGGACGGGTCCACTGCCAATAATAGGCCTTGTCGGACGACAGCGGCGCCAGGCCGGCGACCAGCAGGCGAATCGCGGTGACGAGCAAAAGCCCGATCAGCACCCAACGTTCGAGGGGCAGCAGACGGGAACGCCGGGAGGAGGGGGTGAGGGATGATTGCATGGGCCGACTCTGTTGGGCGCCCATTTGCCATGCAACGGGTATCGGTTGTCAATCCTCCTGAGGCAGGCCGGATCTTGCCCTCAGTGCAGGCAGCGCGCCAGGATGGGGGCGACCAGGACGCTGGTCAGGCCGGCCAGAACCATGACCAGCCCGGCCACCGATCCTTCCTCGGCGCCGACCTGACGGGCCCGGGCGGTGCCGGCGCCATGGGCTCCCATGCCGAACAGGGCGCCGCGGGCGAAAGAGGAGCGCAGCGGAAGCCATTTCATCAGGACTTCGCCCAGCGCGGCGCCGATCAGGCCGGTGATCACCACGCAGGTGGCGGCCAATTCCGGCACGCCGCCCACGTCTTCGGCGAAGGCGATGGCGAAAGGCGTGCTGACCGAACGCGGCAGCAAGCTCAACCGCAGGGCGGGAGACAGGTCGAATATGCTGGCCAGGGCCCAGGAACTGCCGATGGCGATCGTCGTGCCGGACAGGATGCCGGCCAGCAGGATCGGCCAATGGCGGCGGATCATGGCGCGCTGTTCGTAAATCGGCATGGCGAAGGCCACGGTGGCCGGTCCCAAAAGGGTGACCAGCCAATGGGTGCCCTGGATATATTCGCCGTAGCTGGCGTGCAGCGACAGGGCCAGGACGAAACAGGCCAGCCAGGTGACCAGCAGCGGCGAGGTCCACCAGCGGCCGAGACGCCGATGGGCCCGGTGCGACAGCAGATAGATGCCGAGCGTGGCCGCGGCCCAGAACAGGGCATGGGCTTCAATGGACATGGCGGCCGCTCCAGCGGAAACAGGCTTCCACCACCAAGGCCGTGCCGGTCATCACCAGGATGGTGCCGACGACGATCACCGCCAGCATCTTCAGCCCGATCAGGCTGAACAGTTCGGGGTGATCGAGCAGGGCCATGGTCGCCGGCACGAAGAACAGCAGCATGTGATCGAGCAATCCGTTGCTGCCGCGACGGAACCAGGCGCTTCTCACCCGTCCGCTGGCCAGCAGGACGAGCAGGACGGCCATGCCGACGACGCCGCCGGGGACCGGCAGGGCGAGGGCGCGCACCAGGGCTTCGCAGCCCCACCAGATGACGATCAAACCGGCAATTTGCAGCCAGCGATTGCGGCCCATCAAAATGCCTGTTTTGCGCAACATTATGCTTCTCCTCGAGAAACCGTGATGGCGACCCGGTGCCACGCGACGACCGCGCGGCGTCCGATTCTCCCATGATGCGTTTCTTGTGGTGGACCGATCCGCTCGCCACGGGCGGCGTGACCGGGCATCGCGATCGGTTTCCAGCATATAAGGCGTCCAACCCCTATGTATGAAATGAATTGATCGAATACAAATCATTCTCTATAGGAATAATCATGGATTTGCGAAGCTTGCGGGCCTTTGTCGAAGTCGTGCGCCAGGGCGGTTTTTCCGCCGCGGCCAAGGTGGTTTTCGCCACCCAGCCGACGGTCAGCAAGGCGGTAAAACAGCTGGAAGAGGAACTCGGCGCGCCGCTGCTCGGGCGCCAGGGACATCGGCCGCAACTCACCGCCGTGGGCGAGGTGGTCTACCGCCGCGCCATGGCGATGCTGGCCGAGCGCGACCACATGCTGGGAGAACTGGCGGCGCTCAAGGGGCTGGAACTCGGGACCCTGCGGCTCGGCCTGCCGCCCTTGGGCAGCAGCATCCTGTTCGCGCCGCTGTTCGCCGAATTCCGGGCGCGTCATCCCGGCATCGCCATCGAATTGCTGGAACATGGCAGTTCCCGCCTCGAGCAGGCGGTTCTCTCCGGCGAAATCGAATTGGCGGTGTCGTTGCTGCCGGTCAACGAGGCTTTCGCCTGGCAAGCGGTCTGCGACGAACCATTGGTGGCGCTTTTGCCGCCGGGACACCGGCTGGGAGGGCAACCCACCGTCACCTTGACCGATCTGGCGGACAGTCCGTTCATCCTGTTCGAGGGCGGATTCGCCCTCAATCGGATGATTTACGCCGCTTGCCGCCGCCGGGGCTTCGTGCCTAAGGAAGCGGCGCGAAGCGGACAGGCCGATTTCATCATCGCCCTGGTGGCGGCCGGTCTCGGTGTGGCGCTGCTGCCCAGGCTGAACGCCGAACAGCGCGTGCAGTCGCCGATCCACGCCGCCCTGCTCGACGAAAAGGACCTGCGGTGGCACGCCGCCCTGGTGTGGCGCCGCGAGGCCACCTTGTCGCCGGCGGCGCAAGCCTGGCGCGCCTTGACCCGGGAAATGGGCGATCTTCGCTGACCGGCGGCGCGGGGCTGCGAACAGCAGGCTGTGGCCGAAATGCAACGCCCCGCACCCCGGGCCCTTTCCTCCGCCCTCGATGGAGAGCAGAGGGATGGAATGGCGAACCTTGCGAGGGGCAATATACCGGGGAACGGACCGCACCGGGCCGCCTTTGCGGTCCAAGGCGGCCCATTTGCCGAATCGTGGTTTTTTTATCACAGTGTAGCCACAATTTCGATCAAGAATATTGATGTTGCATCGCAGCTAGGCTAGAAACGCTTTGGTCATAGCCCGCTGGCGGCCGGCCCCCGTGCCAGCGAACGAGTTCTCAATGAATATCGATCTCGCACGTACATTTCTCGAAATCGCCGAGACTGGAAATTTCAACAAAGCGGCGGAACGCCTGAACGTTACGCAGTCGACCGTCTCCATGCGCATCAAGGCGCTGGAGGACGAACTGGGGCGTCCCCTGTTCGCCCGCAGCAAGGCCGGCACCGAATTGACCACCGCCGGCGCCCAATTTCGACGTTACGCCACCACCCTGGTGCGCGTCTGGGAGCAGGCCCGCCAGGAACTGGCCCTGCCGCCGGGTTTCCGCTCGGTCCTGACCGTCGGCGGGCAATTCTCCCTGTGGGACCGCATGCTGTTGCGCTGGGTGCCCTGGATGCGCGCCGCCATGCCCGATGTGGCTCTTCGGGTCGAGGTCGGTCTGTCGGATGGCCTGATGCGCCATTTGTCGGAGGGGCTGATCGATATCGGCGTCATGTATTCGCCGCAGAGCCGTCCCGGCCTGGCCACCGAAAAACTGTTGGAAGAGCGCCTGGTGCTGGTCTCGACCACGCCCCGCGAAATGGGCCAGTGGGATGGGGGTTATGTCTTCGTCGACTGGGGGCCGGAATATCGCGCGGCGCACAGCCAGGCCTTCCCGGATTTGTCGACGCCGGCCGTCTCGGTCGGCCTGGGCGCGCTCGGCCTGCAGCACATCCTGGCCAACGGCGGCTTCGGTTATTTTCCGATGCGGGTCGTGCGTCCCTTTCTGCAGGACCGGCGCCTTTACGGCGTTCCCGATGCGCCGGAATTTCGGCGTCCCGCCTATATGGTCTATCCGGCGGCCGACGAACAGTCGGAATGGCTCCGCACGGCGGTGCGCGGCTTCCGCTATGTCGCGTCGCTGGAGACGGAGGATTAGCTTCTTTTAGGTCCCAGTGGCGCGGGCGTCCCTGCCCGCGCGGAAAAGGCGGGCGCGGAGGCCCGCCCCGCTGGCCGAAGCGAACCGATGTCGGGTTTAAGCTTCGAGCCGGGTCCGCACGGTCTGGATCAGCGACAGCAGATGCTCTTGCTGCACGCCATCGCTGGCCAGCAAATAGCGAAACGTCGGATCTTGCAGAATCTCGGTCAAGGCGGGTTCGCCGATCCCTCGAAAACCCCGGCCATCCTGTCTGCCGCCGCGCGGCAGCGGCGGCAGGACCTGGGCAATTTTCTTGGCGGCGACCAAATTCGCGTTGCGGGCGCTGAAAGCCATGTCGCTGCCTCCCTCGGGTCGAAGCCGATCACCGGCGTTGAATGGACATACTCTATAGCGTGTCGAAAGCAAATTCCAATAATATTCGTCATCTATACTGGAATATACTAAGGCATTACCCAGGATCGTCCTGGGATTATAATATCGAATTGTTGCGGTGCACCCTAGCCATGGAATTTGTCAAAATTAAGGACACGGCCATCGGTCAGGTGGTCTGGCCACTATTTTAAACCACGGCGCGAAATAATCGCGCCGTGGTTTAAAACTTCCGCCGATCCTAAGCCACCAGGCTACGAAGTACATAATTCAGGATACCACCATGGCGGTAGTATTCGATCTCGTCCAAAGTATCGATGCGGCTGAGCAATGAGATGGTCTGGCGGGTGCCGTCGGCCCGCGTGATGGTTGCCGCGATATCCTGGCGCGGACTCAATCCTTGGGACAGGCCGGCGAAGTCGAACAGTTCGCTGCCGTCCAGCCCCAGGGTCTTGCGATCGACCCCGTCCTTGAACTGCAGGGGCAGGATTCCCATGCCGACCAGATTGGAGCGGTGGATGCGCTCGAAACTTTCGGCGATCACCGCCTTGACGCCCAGCAGCTTGGTGCCCTTGGCCGCCCAGTCGCGGGAGGATCCCGTGCCGTATTCCTTGCCGGCGATCACCACCAGCGGCACGCCGGCGGCCTTGTAGGCCTGCGCCGCATCATAGATGAACATTTGTTCGCCCGAAGGCTGATACCGGGTGTAGCCGCCTTCGGTGCCCGGCGCCATTTCGTTCTTCAAGCGGACGTTGGCGAAGGTGCCCCGCGTCATCACGTCGTCGTTGCCGCGGCGCGCTCCGTAGGAATTGAAATCCTGGGGCGCCACGCCGCGACTGATCAGGAAAGCGCCGCCCGGCGTCGCCTTCTTGATGTTGCCGGCCGGCGAAATATGGTCGGTGGTGATGGAATCGCCCAGGATCGCCAGGGGACGCGCCCCCCCGATGTCGTCGATGGCGGTCGGCGGCTCCTTGGCGAGGCCGGTGAAATAGGGCGGATTCTTCACATAGGTCGAGGCGCCGTCCCAGGCATAGGTCTGGCCCGTGGCCACCGGGACGGCTTGCCACTGCTCGGGACCCAGGAAGACGTCGGCATAGCGCTTGCGGAACATCTCGCGGGTCAGGGAACTGGCGATGGTCTGCTTGATCTCGTCGTTCGACGGCCAGATGTCCTTCAGGAAGACCGGCTTGCCGTCTTTTCCGGTGCCCAGGGGCTCGGCGCTGATGTCGATGTCGAGCGTGCCGGCGATGGCATAGGCGACGACCAGCGGCGGCGAGGCCAGATAGTTGGCCTTGACATGCGGGCTGATGCGGCCTTCGAAATTGCGGTTGCCGGAAAGCACCGCGCCGACCACCAGGCCGTTGTCGTCGACCGCCTTGGCGATCGGCGGATCGAGCGGGCCGGAATTGCCGATGCAGGTGGTGCAGCCGAAGCCGGCGATATAGAAGCCCAAGGCATTCAGGCTGTCCTGCAATCCGGAAACCGCCAGGTAATCGGCCACCACCTGCGATCCCGGGGCCAGCGAGGTCTTGACCCAGGGTTTGCGCGTCAGCCCCTTTTCCACCGCTTTCTTGGCCAGAAGGCCGGCGGCGACCAGCACGCTGGGATTGGAGGTGTTGGTGCAGGAGGTGATGGCGGCGATCACCACATCGCCATGGGTCAGCTGGTAATCATGTCCTTCCACTTCGGCGACCTTGCCGAGCGGGCCATTGGTCAGCGTCGGCAAGGCTTCGGCGAAGCCCCGCTTGACGCCGGACAGGGCGACCCGGTCCTGCGGCCGCTTGGGACCGGCCAGCGACGGCTCGACGCTGTCGAGATCGAGCGTCAGGCTGTCGGCGAACAGGGGGTCGGGGCTGTTCGCATCGCGCCACAGGCCTTGCGCCTTGGCATAGGCCTCGACCAGCTTGACCTGTTCGACGTCGCGGCCGGTGAAGGAAAGATAGCGGATGGTTTCCGCGTCCGTCGGGAAAAAGCCGCAGGTCGCGCCATATTCCGGCGCCATATTGGCGATGGTCAGGCGGTCGGGCAAACTCAAGGCGTCGAGGCCGGGGCCATAGAATTCGACGAACTTCCCGACCACGCCTTTCTTGCGCAGCATTTGGGTGACGGTCAGCACGAGGTCGGTGGCCGTCATGCCTTCCTTGATGGTTCCGGTCAGCTTGAAGCCGATCACCTCCGGGATCAGCATGGAGATCGGCTGGCCCAGCATGGCCGCTTCCGCCTCGATGCCGCCGACGCCCCAGCCCAGCACGGTCAGGCCGTTGACCATGGTGGTATGGCTGTCGGTGCCGACCAGGGTGTCGGGATAGGCCAAGGTCCGCCCGCCGTCCGTGGCCGTCCACACCACCTTGGCCAGATATTCGCAGTTCACCTGATGGCAGATGCCGGTGCCCGGCGGCACGACGCGGAAATTGTCGAAGGCCGTCTGCCCCCACCGCAGGAAGGCATAGCGCTCGCCGTTGCGCTGGAATTCCATGTCGGTGTTTCGCGACAGGGCGTCGGGCCCGCCGTAATAGTCGACCATCACCGAATGGTCGATGACCAGGTCGACCGGCGACAGCGGATTGATCTTCCGGGGATCGCCGCCCAGCGCCACCACGGCGTCGCGCATGGCCGCCAGATCGACCACCGCCGGGACGCCGGTGAAATCCTGCATCAGCACACGGGCCGGCCGATAGGCGATTTCCCGTTCAGGTCCGGGCGCGGTGCCGCGCGCCGCCAAAGCCTTGATGTCTTCGACGCTGACGGTGCGGCCGTCTTCATAGCGCAGCAGATTTTCCAGCAGCACTTTCAGCGATGCCGGCAACCGGGACAAGTCGCCGAGTCCGGCCTGCGAGGCGGCCTCCAGGCTGAAATAATCGAAAGAGGCGCCGTCGACGACGAGGGTGCGGCGCGTTTTCAAGCTGTCTTGGCCAACCGAGGACATAGGACTTCCTTTGCAGATGGAACGGACGAAAGGGCGTATTTCCGTTCTTCTATATGGGCAGGCGGCAGCGTTGCGCCAAATGGCGCTTCAACAAGAACATCGGCCGATCTGGATCGCTTCGCCTGAAGGGCTAGAAAGAAAAGAATCAGTGGCACCGGCGTCCCCGCCGGTGGAAAAAACTCCGCCGCTTTGCGGCGGACACCGGCAGGGACGCCGGTGCCACTTTTCCTTATTCTTCCAGGGCGGATCGGCTGCCGGCCGGTGCGGAACGCGCAATGACGCAGAAGCAACCGAAGCCGTCATTCATCACGGACGTCATTTCACACGGCTTCCGCCACCTTGGCGAACGCATCGATCCGATCGGAGTTCATGTAACGATAGATGTCGGCCGCCTTCTCTCCGACGACGGTCGTCCGTTCCAGATATTCCGCCACCGTCGGGAGGCGTCCGAGCAGGGCGGTGACGGCGGCCAGTTCGGCCGAGCCCAGATAGACCCGGGTATCGATGCCCAGCCGGTTGGGGAAGTTGCGGGTCGAGGTCGAGATGACGGTCGAACCTTTGCGGATTTGCGCCTGGTTGCCCATGCATAAGCTGCAGCCGGGCATTTCCATGCGGGCCCCCGATTTGCCGAGCACGCTGTAATACCCCTCCTCGCTGAGGATCATCGCGTCCATCTTGGTCGGCGGGGCGACCCACAGGCGGGTCGGCAGGTCCGACGTGCCGTCGAGGATCTTGCCGGCCGCCCGGAAGTGGCCGATG
>JAATGN010000276.1 GCA_015654615.1 Rhodospirillales bacterium | reverse complement strand
GGCGCCAGCCGCGCCGGCCCCAAGGGGCGCGCAACAAGGTTCCGGCGCTCCAGCAATCGCCGCAAAAGCGCGGCGTCTGCACGCGCGTCTACACCACCACGCCGAAAAAGCCGAACTCGGCTTTGCGCAAGGTGGCGCGCGTGCGCCTGACCAACGGTTTCGAAGTCACCTCCTACATTCCCGGCGAAGGCCATAATCTTCAGGAACATTCCGTGGTGATGATCCGCGGCGGCCGCGTGAAGGATCTTCCCGGTGTTCGTTACCACATCATCCGCGGCACGCTCGATACGCAGGGCGTGAAAGATCGTCGTCAACGCCGTTCGAAGTACGGCGCCAAGCGTCCGAAGTAAGGATAAACGACCATGTCTCGTCGTCACGCCGCTGAGAAGCGCGAAGTTCTGCCCGATGCCAAATATGGCGATATCGTGCTGACCAAATTCATGAATTGTCTGATGTTCGACGGTAAGAAGTCGAATGCCGAAGCCATCGTCTATGGCGCTCTCGACCGGGTCGAGAAGAAGCTTGGACAGGATGCCTTGTCGGTGTTCCACACCGCCCTCGAAAACGTCAAGCCCTCGCTTGAGGTTCGTTCGCGTCGCGTCGGCGGTGCCACCTATCAGGTGCCCGTCGAAGTGCGGACCGATCGCCGCCAGGCCCTGGCCATTCGCTGGTTGATCGACAACGCCCGCAAGCGCGGCGAGACCACCATGGTCGATCGGCTGTCGGGCGAACTCCTGGACGCCGCGAACAATCGCGGCGCGGCCGTCAAGAAGCGCGAAGATACCCATCGCATGGCGGAGGCCAACAAGGCCTTCTCCCATTACCGCTGGTAAGTACTCCAGGCTTCGGGAAGCAAAATGGCACGCCTCACCCCTCTCGATCGTTACCGCAATATCGGCATCATGGCCCACATCGATGCCGGTAAGACGACCACGACCGAGCGCATCCTTTACTACACCGGAAAGTCCTACAAGATCGGCGAAGTGCACGAAGGCACCGCCACCATGGACTGGATGGAGCAGGAGCAGGAACGCGGCATCACCATAACGTCGGCTGCCACGACGTGCTTCTGGCGCGACCATCGCGTCAATATCATCGATACCCCCGGCCATGTCGATTTCACCATCGAAGTCGAGCGCAGCTTGCGCGTTCTCGACGGCGCGGTGACGGTGTTCGACTCGGTGGCCGGTGTCGAGCCGCAATCCGAAACGGTGTGGCGCCAGGCCGACAAATACGGCGTGCCGCGCATCTGTTTCGTCAACAAGATGGATCGCATCGGCGCCAACTTCTATCGCTGCGTCGATATGATCAAGGATCGTCTGGGCGCCCGCCCGATGGTCCTGCATCTGCCCATCGGCGAAGAGGCCGAATATGCCGGCCTGGTCGATCTGGTGCGCATGGTTGCGGTGATCTGGAAAGACGAAAGCCTCGGCGCCGAATTCGAAGACCAGCCGATCCCGGCCGATCTTCTCGAGAAAGCCAAGCAGTATCGTCACGAGCTTCTCGAAATGGCTGTCGAAATGGACGACGGCGCCATGGAGGCTTATCTCGATGGCCGCGAGCCTGACGAAGAGACGCTGAAGAAATGCATCCGCAAGGGCACCATCGCGATGTCCTTCGTGCCGGTGCTGTGCGGCTCGGCCTTCAAGAACAAGGGCGTGCAGCCCCTGCTCGACGCCGTGGTCGATTTTCTGCCGGCCCCCATCGACATTCCGGCCATCAAGGGAATCAAGGCGGGAACCGATGTCGAGATCGCCAAGCACGCGACCGACGACGAGCCCTTCGCCGGTCTCGCCTTCAAGATCATGAACGACCCTTTCGTCGGTTCGCTGACCTTCGTGCGCATCTATTCGGGCGTCGTCGAGGCTGGCACCTACATTCAGAACACGGTGAAGGACAAGCGCGAGCGCGTCGGCCGCATGCTGCTGATGCACGCCAATTCCCGTGAAGAAATCAAGGAAGCCCGCGCCGGCGACATCGTCGCCTTCGCCGGTCTCAAGGACACCACCACCGGCGACACGCTGTGTTCGCCCGACGACCTGGTGATCCTGGAGCGCATGGAATTCCCCGAGCCGGTCATCGAAGTGGCCGTCGAGCCGAAGACCAAGGCCGATCAGGAAAAGATGGGCATGGCCCTGGCCCGCCTGGCCGCCGAGGATCCGTCCTTCCGCGTGACCACCGACCACGAGTCGGGGCAGACGGTGATCAAGGGGATGGGCGAGCTCCATCTCGAAATCATCGTCGATCGCATGAAGCGCGAATTCAAGGTCGAGGCCAATGTCGGCGCGCCGCAGGTGGCCTACCGCGAGACCATCTCCAAGACCTATGAATGCGACTATACCCACAAGAAGCAGACCGGCGGCTCGGGCCAGTTCGCCCGCGTCAAGATCCGCTTCGAGCCGAACGAGCCCGGTGCCGGTTTCACCTTCACCAATGGCGTCGTCGGCGGCACGGTGCCGAAGGAATATGTCCCCGGCGTCGAAAAGGGGCTGCGGTCTTCCATGGAAAACGGCGTGCTGGCCGGCTTCCCGATGGTCGATTTCAAGGCGACCCTCTATGACGGTGCCTATCACGACGTCGACTCGAGCGTTCTGGCCTTCGAAATCGCCGCCCGCGCCGCCTTCCGTGAAGGCATCGCCAAGGCCGGGCCGAAGCTTCTCGAGCCGATGATGCGGGTCGAGGTGGTGACGCCCGAAGATTACATGGGCGACGTCATCGGCGATCTGAACAGCCGACGTGGCCAGGTCAATGGCATGGATAGCCGCGGCAACGCCCGCGTCATTACCGCCATGGTGCCGTTGGCCAACATGTTCGGCTATGTGAACACCCTGCGCTCGATGAGCCAGGGACGTGCCCAATACAGTATGCACTTCGATCATTATTCCGAAGTGCCGGCAAACGTGTCCGAAGAAATCCGCGCCAAGCTGGCCGGCTGATCTCATTGGATTGCAAGACGGAGTGGATGACAAATGGCCAAGGCAAAGTTTGAGCGGACGAAGCCGCACTGCAACGTCGGCACGATCGGCCACGTTGACCATGGGAAAACCTCGCTGACCGCGGCGATCACCAAGGTGCTGGCGGAAACCGGCGGCGCGACCTTCACGGCGTACGACCAG
>JAATGN010000420.1 GCA_015654615.1 Rhodospirillales bacterium | reverse complement strand
TGATGCGAACCTCCGGATCGTCGAGGAAGGGATGAAACAGGCCCATGGCGTTGGAGCCGCCGCCGATGCAGGCCACCAGGGAATCGGGCAGGCGCCCCTCGGCCGCCATGACCTGCGTGCGGGTTTCCTCGCCGATCACCGCCTGGAAATCGCGCACCATGGCCGGAAAGGGATGCGGACCGGCCACCGTGCCGATCATGTAATAGGTATCGTCGACATGCGCCACCCAGTCGCGCAGCGCGTCGTTCATGGCGTCCTTCAGCGTCGCCGCCCCCGAGGTGACCGGCCGGACCTCCGCGCCCAGCAGCTGCATGCGGTAGACGTTGGGGGCCTGCCGCTCGATGTCGGTGGCGCCCATGAAGATCACGCATTTGAGGCCGAACAGCGCGCAGACGGTGGCCGTCGCCACGCCATGCTGGCCGGCGCCGGTCTCGGCGATGATGCGCTGCTTGCCCATGCGCTTGGCCAGCAGGACCTGGCCCATGCAATTGTTGATCTTGTGGGCGCCCGTATGGTTGAGGTCTTCGCGCTTCAGATAGATCTTGGCGCCGCCGAAGGCCGCCGTCAGACGCTCGGCGAAATAAAGCGGGCTGGGCCGGCCGACGTAATTGGCCAGATAATAGGACAGCGCGGCGGCGAAGCCCGGATCGGCCTTGGCATCGGCATAGGCCTGCTCGACGTAGAGGATCAGCGGCATCAAGGTTTCGGCGACATAGCGCCCGCCGTAAATGCCGAAATGTCCGCGCTCGTCCGGACCGGCGCGAAGGGAATTCCTGTTTTGCATAAACCTGCCTAAGAGGCTCGAAAGAGGGCTAATAAAGCACAAACCGACGAGGATGCAGAGGAATTTTCGAGCCATCGGACCGCCAGGGCGGGGCCGCGAGGAAACGTCGCAAGAAGACGAGGGTCTTCGGGATGGCCAAACGCCTATGGCAACACGGACGGACGCGGACAGCCACGGACGAACACGGATAAGAACAGGAGCGCCGCAGGCATTTCCGTCTTCTTCCGCTGGCAATTTGCGGGACGAGGTGGAGAATGCCTGCGGCGCAAATCCGTGTTCGTCCGTGGCTGTCCGTGTCCGTCCGTGTTGTTGAATATCCGGTGGAGACCGCGGGCGGCAGGGCCCCTGCTGCCCTGGTGGTTCAAAATTTTCAAAACCCGCAGGATAAGGACGACGTGCGTCGAAACGACGGCCCCTACCGTCCTTTCGCTGCCGCAACGAATCGCGCGATGCGATCCGGGTCCTTCACCCCGGGGGCGCGCTCGACGCCCGACGAGACGTCCACCGCCCGGGCGCCGGAAAGCCGGATCGCCTCGGCCACGGTGTCCTCGGTCAGCCCGCCGGCCAGGAACCACGGGCAGGACCAACTGCGTCCCTTGAGGATGCTCCAGTCGAAAGGCATGGCGTTGCCGCCCGGCCGCTCGGCCCCGGCCGGCGGTTTGGCGTCGAACATCAGCCAATCGGCCACCTCGGCATAGGCCGCCGCCGCCTCCAGGTCGGCCGGGCCGGAGACCCCCAGCGCCTTGATCACCGGCATGCCGAATTCCAGGCGCACCTGCTCCACCCGTTCCGGCGATTCCGCGCCATGCAGTTGGAAGAAATCGAGGCGCACATGATTCATGGCCTCCGTCAGCAAGGCATCGTCCGGGTCGACGAACAGGCCGACCTTGTGGATCCCCTCGGGAACCCATTGCAGGATTTCGGCGGCGCGTTCGAGGGAAACGACCCGCGGACTCCTGGCGAAAAAGACCACGCCGAGGAAATCGGCGCCGGCATCGAGGGCCGCCTCCACCGCCTCTTCATCGGTCAATCCGCAGATCTTCACCTGGACCGCTCCGGTCATGACGCGCCCCCCGCCAATTCGTCTTGAATCCGGCCGGCCGCCAGGGCCGGGTCGGCCGCGGCGGTGATCGGCCGGCCGATGACCAGCCAATCGGCGCCCTTGGCCATGGCCTCCACGGGCGTCAGCACGCGCTTCTGGTCGTTGGCGGCGGCCCAGGCCGGGCGAATGCCCGGAATGACCAGATGGAAGTTCGGACCGCATTGGGCCCGGAGCGCCTCGACCTCATGCGGCGAGCAGACGACGCCGTCGACGCCGGCCTCCTGGGCCAGCGCGGCCAGGCGTTTGACCTGATCGAGCAGCGGGTCGGCGACGCCGCTTTGGGCCAGATCGCTCTGGCTCATGCTGGTCAGCACCGTGACGGCCAGAAGCCGCGGCCGCACCACGTCCCATTTGGCGGCGGCGTCGGCCGCGGCGTCGACGGCCGCCGCCATCATCTCGCGGCCGCCGCAGGCATGCAGGGTGGTCATGGCCGGTCCCAAGCGGACGGCCGCCCTGACGGCCCCGGCGACGGTGTTCGGAATGTCGTGGAATTTCAAATCGAGGAAAAGCGGCAGGCCGCCTTCGATGACGGCGCGCACACCCTGCGGACCGTTGGCCGAGAAGAACTCGAGGCCAAGCTTCAAACCGCCGACCAGCCCGGCCAAACGCCGGGAAAGGGCCAGCGCGGCCTGGGGATCGGTGGTGTCCAGGGCGCAAAAAACGGGATTGCGGATCATGGTGTTTTCGAACGATCTCCGGAAAGGAGCGGCGGAAGAGCGGCCTCGGCCGCCGCGGAGGAAACCCGCGCCGCGTCCAATTGACGCTCGAGATCGGCCACCCGTCTCGCCTGCTGGCGCGCCACGCGGCGATGTTTCAGTCCCTTGAGGAAGGCGACCAGCCCACCGGCCAGGAAACCGGCCAGCAACGGCAGCAGGACGATCAGAAAGACCGGCAGATCGATCCCGTCCTCGAACGGCCACAGGCCGACGGTCACGCCATGCCGGTTGGACAGGGCGAACAACAAGACGATGACCGCCAAGGGCAGGCCAACAAGCCAGGAAAGAACCTTCACCGGGGGCCCCGATCTCTAAAAATGAGACAAATATGCGCCGCGATGGGCCGGGGCGTCACTTGCCCGTGTTCAGCCGCTCGCGCAACAATTTGCCGGTTTTGAAAAAAGGCACGGCCTTTTCCGAGACATCGACGGATTGGCCGGTTCTGGGATTGCGCCCCAGGCGCGCGTCGCGCCGTTTCACCGAAAAAGCCCCGAAACCACGCAGCTCGACGCGATCCCCCCGCGCCAGGGCGGTGGCGATCTCATCGAAAATGGTGGTGACGATCCGCTCGACGTCGCGCTGGTAGAGATGGGGATTCAACTCCGCCAGGCGGGCAATCAGCTCCGATTTGGTCATGGGCGCTCCTGGCTCTTGGCTTGAGAGGCAATCTCAGATACGCGAAAGAGCCTGCCAAAGCCTGGACCACCCGTCAAGATAAGCCTTTATGATGGTTGGTTTTTCTGAACGGTCGAAGCCACCAGCGGAATTATACCGCTTCCGCATTGGGAGAAAGATCGGCTTCCGCTTGGACCGTGTTGCCGACGATCTGCGCGACGCGTTCAACAGCCGCCCACCATCGCCGGATATATCCCAAGGCGATACCCCCTAGTGCGCCGAACATGACGAAAGGGCTGCAAACCAGCAATACCGCCAAGAGCAGCGGCGATTTGAAGACGATCATCATGACAACGATCAAATGGGCTTCACGGAAAAGCCGATTGACGTCGCGCCTCGTCTCGTGATGAGAAATTCGACCGATGGCTAAATTGATCGGATTTTCCACGCGAGGATTCCTGTAGGGCAGTTTGAGCGACCAGGCAAGGTAGAGAAAGCGCATGAGGGTTACCTCATGGCTGAACCGAATCAGCGTCTCCAGAGACGTGCGGAGCGTACGGTATTCTACCGATGCAAAGTCAATCTTTCGAGCACGCCCTAAATCGAAGAGGGCGTCCCGCTTTTCAAAAAGGAGTTGGCGGCCATAGTCGGTACAAACCCACTGCCACGGACCATAAACGACCCAAAGCAGAGCCGACAATGCGACGAGCCCCTCCAGTGCGTCGAGATCGAGTATCATGGCTTGATATCCTTTGGGTTGGTCTTGCCCTTGGTGGTCAGCCCTGACGATGTTCGGTTCGGGTCGATGAAAAGTTCGAGACTCCGAATTCTTCCTTGTAGCTTATCTACCTTATGGTGTCTTAATGATCTTTCAACCATTGCCCAGGCGATAGCTGCACCAGCTAACGTAATGGATACCACGAATTTCAGGTCTGCCAGCAGCGATAATGTCGCATTCACAGCGACATTGGTCGTTTGCCCTGCCAGTGCAGCAATAGTTTGAGCTGCAAAATATGCTGCAAAGCACCAGCCAATTGTACGAATTCCGGTTCGCAGAGTCGTGAAAGCTGTTCGATTCCCTCAAAGGCCTGCGGTGACGGCCGATTCGTCGATTTTGTATCTGTCATTGCTCAGATTCCTTCCTTCCGACATCGGCCCACTACTGAAATTTCTATCCATCTCTAGAGCGCGATGCCTTAAATCGGCATCACGCTCTGGCTCTTCTTGATGTCCCTCGCCGGGCGCGCGCCTCCGCGCGCTTGGCCGCGGCCTCAATGGCCGCTGGGGCGGCGTGCGTCAGATTTGACGCACGCCGCTCTAGAATTTTTCATTTGTAAGCCGCCTCGGAACCGCCTGGAAGAATATTTGAGAAGCGAAAAAGGCGCCCCCAGTGGCCTGGAGGCGCCCTTTTCATGAATCGGCTTTCCGTCGGAAGACTATTTGTCTTCTTCCGACTGGGCCTTTTCTTCCTTGGCGCGGTTGAAGGCCGCTCCCAGGATGTCGCCCAGAGAGGCGCCCGAATCGGACGAACCGAATTCGGCCATCGCCTGCTTCTCTTCCTCGATCTCGCGCGCCTTGACCGACAGCGTGACCTTGCGGGTCGCCTTGTCGATGGCGGTCACCTTGGCGTCGAGCTTCTCGCCGACGGCGAAGCGATCCGGCCGCTGATCGGAACGATCGCGGGCCAGTTCGTTCTTGCGGATGAAGCCGGTCAAGCCGTCGACGGCCACTTCCAGGCCGTTTTCGGTGACCTGGGTCACCGTGCAGGTCACCACGTCGCCCTTCTTCACATGGGCGATGGCTTCCTTGAACGGATCGGCGCCGAGCTGCTTGATGCCGAGGCTGATGCGTTCCTTCTCGACATCGACGTCCAGGACCTTCGCCTTGACCACGTCGCCCTTCTTGAAGTCGAGGATGGCCTGCTCGCCGGGACGCTCCCAGGCGATGTCGGAGAGGTGGACCATGCAGTCGATTTCGACGGGCAGGCCGATGAACAGACAGAATTCGGGGATGCTCCTGCCCCCGCCCGAGACTTACCATGAACTCTCGGCGGTCCTGAGCGGACCGGTCTTCATTCCGAAACTTTACAACGGCAAGGACAAGACATTCTGGCTTTTCGGATTCGCCCGTCACCATGAGAAGTCATCGGAGACCTTTATCGGGGACGTCCCCAGTCCCGAGATGCTAAACGGCATTTTCAACTTCTACGACGCCTCCGGCAGGCAGGTAGGCAACACGATTTACGATCCGACGACCATTCGCCAGACAGCAACTGGAACCTGGACCGCCG
>JAATGN010000263.1 GCA_015654615.1 Rhodospirillales bacterium | reverse complement strand
TACAAGGCGGTATGGGACGGGGTGAACGCCATCAACAATCTGATGCCGCGTCCCGCCCTGATCGCCCAGGCCGGCGGCCGGAAGGGCGGCGGCGCCGCCCTGACCGAGGATGGGCGCCTGCTCATCGCCGCCTTTCGCCGGCTGGAGGACAAGCTGTCGCGCATCACCCAGGCCATCGCCGAGGACGGGCTGGATTCCCACACCGATTTCCTGTTCTGGAGCGTCGCCATGAAGACCAGCGCCCGCAACGCCTTCCGTTGCCAGGTCACCGAGATCCGCCGCGCCCCGGTCAATGTCGAGGTGACGCTCAAGGTTTCGGACGAGAATTCCATCGTCGCGGTGATCACCAACGACAGCGCCGACGGGCTGGGCCTGGTGCCCGGCCGCGAGGCGGTGGCGCTGATCAAATCGTCCTTCGTCACGCTGATCCGGGGCGAGGCCGTGCCCCAGGTCTCGGCCCGCAATCTGATCGGCGGCACGGTGATCGAACGCATCGACGGCGGGGTCAACAGCGAGATCGTGCTCGACATCGGCAACGGCAAGACCCTGACCGCGGTGATCACCAAGGACGGCGCCGACGACCTGACGCTGGTATTGGGGAGCCGTGTCTGGGCCATGTTCAATGCGGCCCAGGTCATCCTGGCGGTGGATTAGGTCCCGGCTGGAGAGGTTCGTCCTGAAGACTTGAAATCAAGCGCCGCGGTTTCGTCATATAGATATGCTATATATCGATCTCGCGCTCCGACGCGCTTGTGGAGCGGCGAGCTTATCGACAGGGGGAAGGGAGCGGAACTTCGATGCCCGAGTTTCGTCTTGACGCCGCGGCGGTCGTTTACAGGCCGGATCAGGAAATCGACGATCTGCTGATCCGTTTCGCCGAAGAATTGAAAGGCCAAGAGGTGGCCGTGCGGGGAATCGTCCAGCGCAAGACCCCCGCCCCCGACGGCGGCCACTGCCGGATGGACCTGATCGACGTCGAGACCGGCGAGGTTTACGGCATTTCGCAGACGCTCGGCCGCGGCGCCGCGTCCTGCCATCTCGACCAGAGCGGCCTGGCGGCGGCCAGCGTCGTGCTGCGCCGCGCCATCGGGGACCGCCCGGCCCTGATCATCGCCAATCGATTCGGCGAACAGGAGGCCACCGGCCGCGGCTTCGCCCAGGAAATGCTGACGGCCATGTCGGAAGGCATCCCGGTTCTGACCGCGGTCCCCGACCGCTGGCAGGAGGAATGGCGGGCCTTCACCGGCGGCGCTCCCGTCCTGCCGCCCTCGCTTCCCGCCATCCGCGGCTGGTTCGATACCCTGGGATCGGGGGCGGCCGCCCCCACCGGCGGCATCCTGGCCGAAACCGTCGCGGTCCTGTCGTCGATTCTCGGGGCGGAACTGGACGGTCTGGTGGTGGAACGGGCGGTGATGGGCCCGTTTTTCACCGCCGTCAAACTGAGCAACGGCAGCGCCGGGGCCTGCCACTCTCCGCCGCAGCCGGTGCTGACCTCGGACTATTCCGCCAGCCTGTCCAGGTCGCTGCATCTGGCCGGGCATCTCAAAGGCCGGCCGGCCGGCGCCTTCCTGGCCGATCTTTGGGAGGACCGGGGGCATTGCCGCGCCCTCGGCGTCGCCGTGGTCAACGCCCTCGCCGAGACCGTCTGGCGGCGGCGGCCCCTGCCCGGCTGGCGGATGGTGACGGGCCTCGACGCCCTGACGGCGGCGGCCCTGCGTCCCGACGAGCGCCTGGTCATGGTCGGGGCCTTCGTCTCCTACATCCGCGCCCTCAAGGCGAGCCGGGCGAATTTCTCGGTGCTGGAGTTGAGCGCGGACTCGTTCCTGCCCGACGAATTGGCCTATTACCGGCCGGCCGAGCAGGCCTCCCTGGAGATTCCCGCCGCCGACGTCCTGTTGATGACCGGCTCCACCATCGTCAACGACAGCATGGACGGCCTGCTGGCCCTGGCGCGGCCGGAGGCCCGCGTCCTGGTCGTCGGGCCGAGCGTCCCCCTGCTGCCCGACGTGCTGGCGGCCAAGGGAGCCGACATCCTGGCGACCATCCGCATCACCGACCCCGACCATTTTCTCGATGTCCTGGCCGAAGGCGGCGGAGCCCATTGCACCTTCGACGGCAGCGCCGAACTGGTCGTCCTGTCCAGAATCGCCTGAGGCCGCCGCCGCTCCCGTTTGAGCCGGACGGAACGCTCATCGGCGAACGCCAGAGCGGTTTGCGACCAAACGGGATCAATCCCTGTACCATCGTCCCGGCGAAAAAGCTTGTGAAGCAAGGGAAAGTGGCACCGGCGTCCCTGCCGGTGTCCGCCGCCCTGCGGCGGAAACGTTCCCGTCAAGATCGATCCCCTCGGCCGCCCTTGCGCTGCCGGCTTCGCCGGC
>JAATGN010000081.1 GCA_015654615.1 Rhodospirillales bacterium | reverse complement strand
TTTTTTTTCTCATAAGACGGAAAGGCACACTGCAAATTTCTTTATGTGATTGAAAAATATGCGACTCTTCTTCGCGATCTTCGTACCTTCGTGGTAAATCTTTCTTCCCGGTTTGGAATGGCCATGTGTCCATAAAGCGGGCGGGTATCAGGCATGCCGTATTGCTGTGACCATATTGTGACACGAACCTTGCTTTCGCCGGACCGAAAAAATATATATCCTGACCAACTGCGCCTTTGCCTGGAGAATTCATAGATGGCCCGCGTTACGGTAGAAGATTGCGTTCTGAAGATCCCCAATCGCTTCGAACTGGTGATGCTGGCCGGTCAGCGGGCGCGCGACATCTCGTCGGGCGGGCAGCTGACGGTCGATCGCGACAACGACAAGAATCCGGTCGTCGCCTTGCGTGAAATCGCCGAGGAGACGGTCAATCTCGACAGCCTGAAGAATACGGTGGTCCAAGGCCTGCAGAAGCATGTCGAGGTCGACGAGCCGGAAGAGGACGAGATCGACGTCATGGCGACTCGCGAATTGGCGATGGATGTCGGCGATGTGGTGATGGACGAGGACATGATCGAGGATGGTCTGAGCATCCAGGACGACGCCGCCGACCTCGACAACGAGCCGGGCAGCTTCGACGAAGAGTGATGTCCGGCGCTGCTGTTCGATCCGCTGCGCGGGCGGCGGCGTTCAAAAATATGATATGCAAGGCCCGAGGGTGCCGAGGCGCCGGTCGGGCCTTGTGGTCTGAAGGTGAGGTGAGCGTGATCACCTGTCAGGGCGACCGGCGATGATGCGGCAGTTCGAATTGGTCGAACGCGTCAAGTCCTATGATCCGACGGCGGACGAGGACGCCATCAACCGCGCCTATGTGTTCGCCATGAAGCAGCATGGATCGCAGCTTCGCGCTTCCGGCGATCCCTATTTCTCGCATCCGATCGAAGTGGCCGGCATCCTGACCAAATACAAGATGGACGCCGCCTCGATCATCACCGCCCTTTTGCACGACACCATCGAGGATACCCCGGCCACCGTGGCCGACATCACCAAGATGTTCGGTCCCGAGGTGTCGCGCCTGGTCGACGGCGTCACCAAATTGTCGCGGATCGAGCTGCAGTCCGATCAGTCCAAGCAGGCGGAGAATTTCCGCAAGCTGGTGCTGGCGATGTCGGAGGACATCCGCGTCCTGCTGGTCAAGCTGGCCGACCGGCTGCACAACATGCGGACCCTGCATTACATCAGCAATCCGGAGAAGCGCCGGCGGATCGCCCTGGAAACCATGGAGATCTATGCGCCTTTGGCCGAGCGCATCGGCATTTCCGAAGTCAAGAACGAGCTGGAAGACCTGGCCTTCGCCGAACTGCATCCGGACGTGCGCGGCTCCCTGGTCGCCAGGCTCAATTTCCTGCGCGAAAAGGGCGGCGACCTGATCAGCCGCATCCTCGAGGAATTGCGCAGCATCCTCAAGGAAGCCGATGTCGACGCGACGGTTTCCGGCCGCGAGAAGACGCCTTATTCGATCTGGCGCAAGATGCAGCTGAAGAACGTCGCCTTCGAGCAATTGTCCGACATCATGGCGTTCCGCGTGCTGGTCGGATCGGTCGAGGACTGCTATCGGGCGCTCGGCGTCATCCACAGCCACTATCCGATGGTGCCCAACCGTTTCAAGGATTACATCTCGACGCCGAAACCCAACGGCTACCGGTCGTTGCACACCGGCGTCTTTGGTCCCGAGCGGCATCGGATCGAGGTGCAGATCCGCACCGAGGACATGCATGAGGTGTCGGAACTGGGCGTCGCCGCTCATTGGTCCTACAAGCAGGACATGCGGCCGGCCGACGACGGCAAGCAATATCGCTGGTTGCGCGAATTGCTCGACATCATGGAGCATGCCTCCAACCCCGAGGAATTCCTCGAGCACACCAAGCTCGAGATGTTCGCCGACCAGGTTTTCTGTTTCACGCCGAAGGGGGACCTGATCGCCCTGCCGCGCGGGGCCTGTCCGGTCGATTTCGCCTATGCGGTGCATTCGGCGGTGGGCGACACCTGCGTCGGCGCCAAGGTCAACGGCCGGATGATGCCGCTCAGGACCTCGCTCAACAACGGCGACCAGGTCGAGATCATCACCTCGAAGGCGCAGACGCCCAATCCGACCTGGGAGCGTTTCGTCGTCACCGGGCGGGCCCGGGCCCGCATCCGGCGTTTCATCCGGACCCAGCAGCGCGGCCAATACATCGATCTGGGACGGGCCATTCTCAACCGCGCCTTCAAGCAGGAAGGGTACGACTTCACGGAAAAGGCCCTGGACGGGGTCTTGAAGATCTTCAAGGCCGCCAGCGTCGAAGATCTGGTGGTCACGGTGGGCGAGGGCGGGCTGACCGGCCGCGACGTGGTTTCGGCGGTTTATCCCGAACTGAAGACCGCGCAGCAAAAAGCCCAGCACAGCCCCGACAATGTCGTCACCCTGAAGCGCGGCAAGGCCAACAAAGCGCAGACCCCGGTGATGCCGATCCGCGGCCTGGTGGCCGGCATGGCCATGCATTTCGCCGGCTGCTGCCACCCGCTGCCCGGCGACCGGATCGTCGGCATCGTCACCACCGGGAAGGGCGTGACCATCCATACCATCGATTGCGACAGCCTCGAGCAATTCGCCGAAACGCCCGAACGCTGGCTCGATCTGGGCTGGAACCAGACCCCCGAGGACGGCGATCTGCATATCGGCCGGATCAGCCTGGTGGTGGCCAACGAATCGGGAAATCTGGGCAATCTTTCGGTCGTCATCGCCAAGAACCTGGGCAATATCAGCAATCTCAAGATCACCAACCGCAATGCCGATTATTTCGAGATGATCATCGACATCGAAGTGCGGGACGTCAAACATCTGACCAATATCATCGCGGCCCTGCGCGCCACGCCGTCCATCAATTCGGTCGAACGCGCACGGAACTGAGACCTCGAGGACAAAATGAATCGTTCGCTGCGTTTGGGCGTCAATATCGATCATGTCGCCACCATCCGGAACGCCCGGGGCGGCCGGCATCCCGATCCGGTGCGCGCCGCCAGCCTGGCCGCCGACTCCGGGGCCGACGGCATCACGGCGCATCTGCGGGAGGATCGTCGCCATATTTCCGACGAAGACATCGACCGTCTGATGGATGCGATCAATCTGCCGCTCAATCTGGAAATGGCCGCCACGCCGGAAATGGTCGAGATCGCCTTGCGCCATAAACCGCATGCCGCCTGCATCGTGCCGGAACGCCGCGAAGAGCGGACCACCGAGGGAGGGCTCGACGTGGTCGGCAACAAGGCCGGTCTCAGCCCGCTGGTCGGGGCCCTGGGGGCCGCCGGCATCCGCGTCTCGCTGTTCATCGAACCGGATCTGCACCAGATCGACGCCGCCAGGGCGGTCGGCGCCCGCGTGGTCGAACTGCATACGGGGGCCTATTGCGACGCCGCTTTCGGTCCGCGCCGCGAGCAGGAACTGGCGCGCGTCGTCGTCGCCGCCCGGCATGCCGAGGCGATCGGCCTGGAATGCCACGCCGGGCACGGCCTGAGTTATGACACGGTGCTGCCGATCGCCGAGATTGCCACCATCGTCGAATTGAATATCGGCCATTTCCTGATCGGCGAGGCGATTTTCATCGGTCTCGAGGATTCGATCCGCCAGATGCGCCAGCTGATGACTCAGGCCCGTGCTTAAGGGCAATGCCGTTCATTTGGGCTCCGGTGGGGCGGGCGTCCCTGTCCGCATCCGGCGGAAAAGGCGGGCGCGGAAGCCCGCCCCACTGACTTTTTTCCTCGACGCGAGGCCGGTGTGATTCTTGGATTGGGCAGCGATCTCATCGATATCCGGCGCATCGAGAAGACCCTCGAGCGCTTCGGCGACCGCTTTCTCGACCGGGTCTTCACCGGGGAGGAGCGCGCCAAGGCGGAACGCCGGGCGGGGACGGCGCAGGGCCGCGCCTCGACCCTGGCCAAGCGCTACGCCGCCAAGGAGGCCTGCGCCAAGGCCCTGGGCACCGGGTTTCGCGGCGGGGTCTTTTGGCGCGACTTGGGCGTGGTCAATCTGCCGAGCGGACAGCCCACCCTGCATCTGACCGGCGGGGCGGCCGTCCGGCTGGCCCATTTGCTGCCGGCCGGAATGACGGCGCGGATCGATCTCACCATGACCGACGAATATCCGATGGCCGAGGCGGTGGTGATCATCTCGGCGGTGCCGGCAGGGCCCTCTCGCTGAACCCCGGCGGTCGTCCGAAACACGACGTCAAAAAGCCCAAAAATATGAATCCGGCACCCCTTGCCGGGGCAACGGATAAGCCGCCTTTACCGGTCGGCCAAAGCCAGCTGCGGGCCGGAGGGTGCGGGCATCAGATCGTGGACATGGATGCAGGCCCCGCCCGGTTGCCCGCAGCCGCTGGCGGCATTCAATCCGACAAAAGCGAAGAAGCAACCGATCGCCAGGGCGCAAAGGCCGTTGGCCACGTGGCCCATGAAGGTTCTGGGATGGGGAAACAGCATGGTGTCCTCCTTGATCGCCTAAAAGAATATAACGTGAACATTAGCGACGGACAAGAGGAAAACGCATTTGCCACAATCATTTTGTTGAACGGCCGGACCACAGCACCCTAGACTTACGTCCATGCAACGCGAGACGCCGCCCCCATTTCATGTCCTCTGGCTGCAGGCCGGCAGCTGCGGGGGCTGCACCATGTCCGCCTTGGGGGCCGAACCGGCCGGGTTGAGCGATGCCCTGGCGCGGGCCAACATCTCCTTCCTCTGGCATCCGTCCTTGGCCGAAGAGGGCGGCGGCGACGTTCTGCGCCTGCTCGAGCGATGCCGCAGCGGGGCGCAGGCGATCGATGCGCTCTGCATCGAAGGGGCTATTCTCACCGGACCGAACGGCACCGGAAAATTCCAGATCCTGGCCGGAAGCGGCCGGCCGATGGCCTGGTGGGTGGGGGAACTGGCGCGCCATGCCCGTTTCGTGGTGGCGGTCGGCAGTTGCGCCGCCTATGGCGCCATCCCGGCCGCCCAGACGGTCCCCACCGAGGCTTGCGGATTGCAATATTGCGGCGAGGACCCGGGCGGCCTGCTGGGCGACGGCTGGATGTCGGCCGGCGGCCTGCCGGTGATCAATGTGGCCGGCTGCGCGCCGCATCCGGGATGGCTGGTCGAAACGCTGACCGCTTTGAAGGCGGGCGAACTGCGGGCGAACGATCTCGACAGCTACGGCCGGCCGCGATTCTGGGCCAATCATCTGGCCCATCACGGCTGTGCCCGCAATGAATATTACGAGTTCAAGGCCAGTGCCGCGGCCCATTCCCATCTCGGCTGCCTGATGGAGAATTTGGGCTGCAAGGGAACCCAGGCGCCGGGAGACTGCAGTTTCCGGCTGTGGAACGGCGGCCGATCCTGTCCGGACACCGGTTACGCCTGCATCAATTGCACCTCGCCGGGTTTCGAAGAGCCGGTCGGGGCCTTCCTGGAGACCCCGAAGATCGCCGGCATTCCCATCGGCCTGCCGGTGGATATGCCGAAGGCCTGGTTCGTCGCCCTGTCCGCCCTGTCGAAGTCGGCGACGCCCGAGCGGGTGCGCAAGAACGCCCGCGAGGACCATGTGGTGGTGCCGCCGCGCCGTCGGTCGTCTTCATGAGGTTCCATCCGTGAACAAGGCGTCCGGGACCAGGATGATCGTCGGCCCGTTCAATCGCGTCGAAGGGGATCTCGAGGTCAAGCTCGACATCGAGGACGGCCGGGTGACGGCGGCGGCGGTGACGGCGCCGCTCTACCGGGGCTTCGAGCAGATCCTGGCCGGCCGGCCGGCCAAGGACGCCCTGGTCATCGCGCCCCGGGTCTGCGGCATCTGCTCGGTGTCGCAATCCATGGCGGCCGCCCGGGCCCTCGGGCAGGCCATGGGGCTGGCGCCGCCGCCGAACGGTGTGGTCTCGGCCAATCTGATTCTGGCCTGCGAGAACGCCACCGATCACCTGACCCATTTCTACCTGTTCTTTCTGCCCGATTTCGCCCGCGCCGCCTATGCGGGCCGGGCCTGGCACGCCGAGGCCTTCGCGCGCTATCGGGCGCAGTCCGGCCGGAAGGCGCGGGCGGCCCAGAAGGCGCGGCTGTCGTTCCTGCACGTCATGGG
>JAATGN010000338.1 GCA_015654615.1 Rhodospirillales bacterium | reverse complement strand
GCAGTGTGCCTTTCCGTCTTATGAGAAAAAAAATTCGTGTCTTCGTGATGAGTTCGTCTTCTTTATATCGAGTTCCTAATCGTCAACGACACATTGTTGATCGCCATCCAGTCTCGCGATCATCGAATCCAGCGTCTCGCCGCTGACCGGATGCGTCCAACAAGGCGCGATGTCCCTGATCGGCAGCAGCACGAAGGCCCGCCCCGCCAACCGGGGATGCGGCACCAGGGGACGCGGCGGCGCATCGAGCACCCGGGTGCCGTAAGCCAGCAAATCGAGATCGAGGACCCGCGCCGCGTTGACGACCGTGCGGGTGCGGCCGAACGAGTCCTCGATGCGATGCAGCAGATCGAGCAATCGGGCGGCCGGCAAATTCGTCTCGACGGCGGCGACGGCATTGACGAACCACGGCTGATCGGATATCGGCACCGGTCTGGTCCGCCAGAATCGCGACCGCCGGCTCGCCGGCGCGCCTTCGGCGGCCAGACGGTCCAACGCCGCTTCCAGGGTCTGGCGGGGCGAACCGGCGGGGCTCGGCAGATTGGCGCCGAGGCCGATGAGAATGAGGTCCGGATCGCTTACCGGCGCCATGAAGTCTCCCCGGACGTCCCCTTGCGGGAGCGGGCCTCGACGCTTACGTTAGCTTTCATTCCCAACCGTCGCAAACATTGCCGCGGAATGCCTTTAAGGTCCCAGCGAGATATCATGACAATGGTTTTTTATTCCCAAGAACGTATCGGATTGTTCATTGATGGTTCCAACCTCTACGCCGCGGCGCGCGCGCTCGGTTTCGATATCGATTACAAACGGCTTCTCGACCTGTTCGCCGCCAAGGGCCGGCTGATCCGGGCTTTCTATTACACCGCCCTGGTCGAAGACCAGGAATATTCGCCGATCCGCCCCCTGGTCGACTGGCTGGATTACAACGGTTATACCATGGTCACCAAGCCGACCAAGGAATTCACCGATGCCACCGGACGGCGCAAGATCAAAGGCAATATGGATATCGAATTGGCCATCGACGTGATGGAGATGGCGCAATATCTCGACCATGTCGTGCTGTTTTCCGGCGACGGCGACTTCCGCCGCCTGGTCGAGGCGGTGCAGCGCAAGGGCGTGCGCGTCACCGTGGTCAGCACCGTGCGTTCGCAGCCGCCGATGGTCGCCGACGAACTGCGCCGCCAGGCCGATACCTTCGTCGAATTGCAGGATCTGGAAGCGGGAATCGCGCGAACGGCGCAGACCCATCGCGACGATCGGGCCTCGCCCGATTTCGACGACTGAGCAAGCCCGATGACGCAAGACGGCATGCCCGGGCGCGATTGCCCGCGCTGTCCGCGTCTCGTCGCCTTTCGCGAAGAGATGCGGATCAAACACCCCGCTTGGCACAATGCGCCGGTGCCGTCCTTCGGCGCATTGGAGGCGTCCCTGCTGATCGTCGGCCTCGGCCCCGGTCTGAGGGGCGCCAACGCCACCGGCCGCCCCTTCACCGGAGACTGGGCCGGCGATCTGCTCTATGCGACGCTGATCGCCAAGGGGCGGGCCCGGGGCGTCTATGACGAGCGCCCCGACGACGGCCTGCAACTGATCGATTGCCGGATCACCAACGCGGTGCGCTGCGTTCCGCCGGCCAACCGCCCGACCGGCGCCGAAGGTTCGGCATGCCGCCCCTTCCTCGCCCTGGAAATCGCCGCCATGCCGCGCCTGCGCGGCGTCCTGGCCATCGGCGGCTTCGCGCATGACGCCATTCTGGCCGCGCTTCAATACAAAAAGAACGCTTTTCCCTTCGCCCACGGCGCCCTGCACCGCCTGCCGAACGGCTTGCTGCTGATCGACAGCTACCATTGCTCGCGGCTCAATACGAATACGGGACGGTTGACCGAGGCGATGTTCCACCAAGTGTTCGACGCGGCGATTGCTGCATTGCAGTAATAAAAAACACTTTACCGCCGTCAATTATTAATCAAATGATTACCACCTAGGGAGAAAATAAGAACCTCGGGGACTGGGTGGAGAAACGCGATGATCATCGAATGGACCGACGCCTACAAAATCGGCATTCCCGGCGTGGACGACGACCATAGAAAATTGGTCGACATCGTCAATCACTTCTTCGCACAAGCACAATATGGGGTGGATACCCGCGCCCTCGGAGCCATTCTCGATCAGGTCGCCGAACAGCTGGGGGAGCATTTCGAACGCGAGGAGGTCCTGCTCGACCGCAACGACTATCTCGACCGCCTCAGCCATTCGGCGCGTCATCGCCAGGTCATGCTGCAGCTGCAGCGTTTCATCGAGCCTTATAAGGACGGATCGTTGCTGCACGACCAGACGAGCGACAAGGCGGAGTTCCTGTCGCATCTCGTGCTCAAGCACATCGTCGAGGACGACCTTCCCTTCAAGTCCTGTCTGAGAACCCTGGTGTAAGCCGCGGCACGAACGCCCGGGTCGTTCAGAAATAACGGCGTCATTGCGCGTTCCGCACCGACCGAGGTCGACCCGCCTGGGTAAAAATGCCGTCACTGCGAGCGCAGCGAAGCAGTCCAGGACAGCCTGGCACTCTGGATTGCCGCGTCGCTTCGCTCCTCGCAATGACGGCCTTTTCTTGCGAGCGCAAGCGAAGCAATGACGAAAAGGAAAGCGAAACAGTTGTTTCTGAACGGACCCCCAAGTCCTCCTCCTTGATGAGGTATTTGTTGGGTTTATCCCGGTGCCTCTGGCTCTTGGCGGTTCCTCAAAACGTCAGACCTCCGTCCGGACCGGCTTGACAAATAGGGGCATATGCACTCATCGTCGTAAATGCATGCAGATGCACGCATCATTCCGGCAAGGAGATGGTCATGCCCCTCGTTCGTATCGACCTGCAAAAGGGCAAGGACGCGGCTTACCGGCGGAAAGCCGGCCGGGTGGTCTATGAGGCGATGGTCGCCTGCGCCGGCGTGCCCAATCTCGTCGAAGTGACGAAGGAAAACGGGGCCTTCGGCCACGGCATCGCCCAATACGCCTCCTGATCCGCGAAGGACGGCGCCACCAGATGGACGACAAGACGCGACAAGGCGCCGACAGGCCGATGGCGACCCGGCAATTGCTGGTGCTGCTCTGCGTGTCGGCGCCGTCCTTCATGCTCCAGCTCGATGCGAATATCGTCGCGGTGTCGCTGCCCTCGATCGCGCAGTCTCTCAAGGCGGATTTCGCCGGCATCGAATGGGTCATCACCGCCTATATGCTGGCCTTCGCTTCGCTGATGCTGCCGGCCGGCGCGCTGGCCGATCGTTTCGGACGCAAGCGCATCCTGGTGGCCGGGCTGACCGTCTTCACCCTCGCCTCCGTCCTCTGCGGCGCCGCGCCGAACCTCGCCGTCCTCGTCGCGGCGCGGGCCTTCCAGGGCCTGGGCGCCGCGCTCCAGCTCAGCGCCGGCCTGGCCACCCTTTCCAACGCCTTCAGCGGCGACGCGCGGGCCCGCGCCTTCGCCTTCTGGGGCTCCGTCGTCGGCGTCGGCATCTCCATGGGCCCGATCGTCGGCGGCATCATCACCCAGTCGTTCGGCTGGCAATGGGCTTTCTATATCAATCTGCCGGTCGGCGCGGCGGCCATAACCCTGACCCTCGTCGTCATCCGGGACTCCAGGGATCCGGACGCCACCCGCCTGGACATCCCCGGCGTCCTGAGCTTCAGCGCCTTTCTCTTCTTGACGACGCTCACGCTGATTTCGGGAAACCGCGACGGCTGGACCAGCCCGCATATCCTGGCGGAGGGCGGCGGCGCTTTCCTTCTGTTCGTCCTCTTCCTCGTCGTGGAGTGTCGCCAGACCCGACCGATGCTCGATTTTTCCTTCTTCCGCCAACCGACCTATCTGGGCGCCAACATCGCCCAATTCGCCTTTGCCGCCGGCCTCCTGACGATGCTGACCTTCATGCCGATCTATTTTCAGAGCGGACTCGGGGTCTCGCCGCGCACGGCCGGCCTGCTCATGCTGCCGATGGCGCTGCCCCTGTTCATCGTCCCCCGCATCGTCACCACGCAACTGTCGCATCGCCTGAGCGGACGGGTCCTCCTGACGTTCGGGCTGGCGATCATCAGCGCCGGTCTCGCCGGGATGGCCATGATGGCCGGCCGCCTCGACGACCGCGCCATCCTGATCGGGATGCTGGTCACCGGACTGGGCGCCGGCATCCTGAACGGCGAGACGACCAAGGTCGGAATGACGGTGATCCCTCCCGAACGCGCCGGCATGGCGTCGGGCGTCTCGGGAACCGTCCGCTTCACCGGCGTCGTGGTCGGCTTCGCCGCTCTCGGCGTCATTCTTTTCGGCCGGATCGCCGCGACGATCACAAGCGCCCTGCCGTCGCTGGACCAGACGGAACGGACCGAGCTCATCCATCGGGTCGCCTCCGGCGACCTCGCCGCCGTCGCCGCGCGCTCCCAGGATCTCCAGGCCCCGGCCTTGCGAAGTTTCGGGGCGGGTTACCAGGCGCTTCTGTTCAGCGGCGCCCTCCTGACCGCCGTGGCCGCCGTGGCGGTGTGGTTCCTGGTCCGGGCCTCCGACACCCGGCCGATCGCACGGCCCGACCGGCCGCGGAGCCGGACAAGGGCGGTGCTGCCGGCATCGGAATAGCCTTGAACGCCCCCGGCCGGATGAGGCAAGGTGCCCCGCTGTTCTCGCCGCCGCACCCCTTGGGCGGCGGCCTGTCCCGCTGAGTGAGAGTCGATGATGGACGCTTCTTCCCTTTGGCCCGTCGTGCAGGATCTTCGCGGCCGCGCGCCGCTGGTCCAATGCATCACCAATTTCGTGGCGATGGACCTGACCGCCAACGTCCTGTTGGCCGCCGGAGCGTCGCCGGCCATGGTGCACGCTCCCGAAGAGGCCGCCGATTTCGTGGCCCTCGGCGGCACCTTGTCGATCAATATCGGAACGCCCTCGCCGGACTGGGTCGACGGCATGGACGCCGCGGCGGCGGCGGCCCGGCGCCGCGGCACGCCCTGGGTGCTCGATCCCGTCGCCGTCGGCGCCACCCGCTAC
The DNA here is from genome assembly GCA_015654615.1 of Rhodospirillales bacterium. Classification (GTDB taxonomy): domain Bacteria; phylum Pseudomonadota; class Alphaproteobacteria; order Rhodospirillales; family Magnetospirillaceae; genus Telmatospirillum. Next base: position 14,094 of record JAATGN010000338.1, on the reverse strand, counting down.
CGCGACGCGGTGGTCGCCCGCCTGCTGCCCCACGGGCCGGCGGTGATCCGCGGCAACGCCTCGGAAATCATGGCCCTGGCCGGGCAACGCGATGCGGCCGCGAAGGGGGTGGACAGCACGCGGGCCTCGATCGACGCGCGGACCGCCGCGGTCGAACTGGCCGGCCGCCTGGGATGCACGGTGGCAGTGACCGGCGGCGTCGATATCGTGACCGACGGCCGCCGGACGATCGGCCTCGCCAACGGACATCCGATGATGACCAAGGTCACCGCCACGGGCTGCGCGCTGAGCGCGCTGGTCGCCGCCTTCCTGGCGGTGACCGACGATCCCTTGCTGGCCGCCGTGACGGCGGTCGGCGTTTTCGGGGTTTGCGGCGAACTGGCGGCCGAAGCGGCCGCCGGCCCCGCATCGCTGCGGATCGGCCTGATCGACCATCTGTACGGGCTGGACGGCGCGACCTTCGCCAAGCGGCTCAGGCGGACCGAATGACCTTTCGTGCCGCCGCCTTGCGGCTCTATCTGGTCACCGATCGCGGGCTGGCCGGCGACCGGCCGCTCGGCGAGATCGTCCTGGCCGCCGTGGCCGGCGGCGTGACCATGGTCCAGATCCGCGAGAAACAGGCGACGACGCGCCGCTTCATCGAACAGGCCCGCGCCTTGAAAGCGGCGCTGGACGGCAGCGGCGTCCCGCTGATCGTCAACGACCGGCTCGACGTCGCCCTGGCGGTCGGCGCCGACGGCGTCCATCTGGGCGACGACGACATGTCCTGCGCCGAGGCCCGCCGCCTCCTCGGGCCGAGGGCGATCATCGGCCTTTCCCTGGCCGGCCCGCCGGGCGACGGCTTCGCCGAGGCCGATTACGTCGCGGCCAGTCCGGTCTTCGCCACCGGCACCAAACCGGATGCCGGCCCGGCCCTGGGCCTGGCCGGGGTGACCGCCCTGCGCCGGGCGGTGCCGCGCCCGCTGGTCGCCATCGGCGGCATCGGCCGGCACAACGCCGCGCAAGTCGTCGCGGCGGGCGCCGACGGCATCGCCGTCGTCTCGGCCGTCATGGCGGCCGACGACCCCGAGGCCGCCGCCCGACAATTGCGGGCGGCGATGGACGGCCGCCCTTAGGAGCGCGATGACTTGCCCGTTTCCCTTTACATCGTCATCCGAATGAGTCGGTGCACCCGCTCTCTCCCTCCGCCTCGAACGCCCGCATGAATTCGTCGGAGGCGATCCGGGCGAGCGCCGCCCGCAAGGCGCCGGCCTGCTCGGCGCCGAACGCCGTTTCGAAGCGGCGTTGCGCCTTTTCCCATAAGGCGAACGATTGGTCGAGCCTGGCTTGCCCGCTTTCGGTCAGCCGGACCAGACGGTTGCGCTTGTCCCTGGGGTCGGCAACGACGGCGACCAGCCCGTCCCGTTCGAGCGGTTTCAGATTGTGCGCCAGGGCCGAGCGGTCCAGGACCAGGGCCGCCGCCAATTCGCCCATGGTCGGAGTTCCCGCCCGGGCGATGTGGATGAGAATCGAACGCTGGGTCGAGCGCAGCCCCGAGGGGGCCAGGACCGCATCGTAGAGTTGCGAAACCCGGCGCGTCGCCTTGCGAAGCGCCGTCCCGTTGCAGCGGTTGGCTTCGGGAAGCGGCGCCGCCTTTCCCTCGCGCCCCGCCGACGAGGCGGTCGCAACCGTTTGCTTCGACAAGACCATGTGAACCTCGTTCCTTCGTCCGCAGAGATCGCTTGACGAATATTAGCATATGCCCCTAAGCTATAAAATGTGCATATGCCAATATTATCCACCCGCCATAGGAAGGAAGACATGCGCATTCTGATCGTCGGCGCCGGATCGACCGGCGGATATTTCGGCGGCCGGCTGGCCGAGGCCGGCCGTGACGTGACGTTCCTGGTGCGGCCGGCGCGAGCCGAACAGCTGCGGGCGAACGGCCTGCGGATCGTCAGCCCGCATGGCGACCTCACTCTTGCGCCGAAGCTCGTCACCGCCGGCGAAATAACCGGCCCCTTCGATGCCATCCTGCTGACGGTGAAAGCCTTTTCGCTGGAGGCGGCGCTCGACGATCTCGCTCCGGCCATCGGCCCCGAGACGATGATCCTGCCGGTGCTGAACGGCATGAAGCACGTCGACAGGCTGATCGCCCGCTTCGGCGCGAATGCCCTTGTCGGATGCGTCTGCAAGATCGCCACCGTGCTCGACGACCAGGGCCGCATCCTGCAGCTCGGCCCGCTGCAGGACCTCGCCTACGGCGAAATGAGCGGCGCCCGGACCACCCGCATCGAACGGCTCGACGCGACCCTGCGGGGCGCCGGCTTCGACGCCCGGCTGTCCGGGACGATTGCCCGCGAGATGTGGGAGAAGTGGATCCTGCTCGCCACGATCGGCGGCATCACCTGCCTGATGCGCGGCACGATCGGCGAGATCGAGGCGGCGGCGGGAGGCGTCGATTTCACCCTCGCCTTCCTGAGCGAGGTCACCGCCGTGGTCGGCGCGGTCGGACAGGCGCCGAGCGAGGCTTTCCTGGCCGAAACGAAAGCCCTGCTGACCCGGAAAGGCTCGCCGCAGACCTCGTCGATGTACCGGGACCTGCTGAAGGGCCGCCCGGTCGAGGTCGAACAGATCATCGGCGATCTTCTGCTCCGCGCCCGGACGAGCTGTCTTTCGACGCCGCTTCTCGCTGCGGCCTACACCCATCTGTCGCTCTATCAGAATGGGCTCGCCGTTCCTTAAGGATCATCTCAATCCGGAAGAACGGTCTCGATCGCCCTGATAACGCGTGGAGAATCCGGAGCTGTGATGGTCGAGAACCAGTCGGCCAACCGCCCATCCGGGGCGACCAGATATTTGTGAAAATTCCAGCGCGGTTTGGCCAGCACTCCCAATTCCCGGGCCGCCCACCGATAGAACGGATGGGCCTGCTTCCCCGCCACCTTGGTCTTTTCGGTCAGCGGGAATCGCACCTGGTAAGTCAGCTCGCAGAATTGCCGGATCTCGTCCGAATTGCCCGGCTCCTGTCCGCCGAAGTCATTGGACGGAACCCCGAGAACCACCAGCCCTCGTTGCCGGTATTTCTCAGCCAAATCTTCCAAGCCTTTGTATTGCGGCGTAAATCCGCATCGAGACGCGGTATTGACGATGAGCAGCGCCTGACCCCGGTACACCGCCAGGGGGAAAGGCCGGCCGTCGATGCCGACAAAGGAAAAATCCCATGCGGCAATCGGCTTTTGCCTGAGTTCCCCGGTCGGAGCCGGAGCATTATCCTCTGCCATGCGTATCGCCCTTTCATCGAGCCATACGCGCTGCTATCCCCGATCGCGCAGCACCCTGGCTTTGTCACGCTGCCAATCGCGTTCCTTTTCGGCGGCGCGCTTGTCGTGAAGCTTGCGCCCCTTGGCCAATCCCAGCTGCACCTTGGCGATGCCGCGCGGATTGAAGAAAATGGACAGCGGCACCAGCGTCATTCCGTCACGGGTCACGGCCCCCAGCAGCTTGCGCAATTCCTTCCGGTGCACCAGCAGCTTGCGCGGCCGACGCGTCTCATGGGTGAAGACGGTCTTGACCTGATATTCGGGGATATAGGCGTTGAACAGGTAAAGTTCACCCTCCTGCTGGCCGGCGAAGGCGTCGGCCAGATTGGCCCGCCCGGTCCGCAGGGATTTGACCTCGGTGCCGGCCAGGATGACCCCGGCCTCCAGGGTCTCGAGGATGCTGTATTCGTGACGCGCCCGCCGATTTTCGACGGCGATGTTGCCAGCAATCAGGGAGGGGCGCGCCATGATCAGATCAACCCGACGGCCTGCATCGCCGCCCTGACCTTCTGCTTGCCGGCCTCGCCGATCTCGACCAGGGGCAGGCGAAGCGAGCCGTCGCTTTTGCCGAGCAGGCTCGCCGCATATTTCACCGGCGCCGGATTGGTTTCGCAGAACATCGAGTCATGCAGGGGCGTCAGCCGGTCGCGCAAGTCGTAGACGGTGGCCAGGTCGCCGGCCGCCCAGGCGTCCTGCAGCCGGGCGCATAGCCGGGGCGCGATATTGGCCGTCACCGAGATGCAGCCGACGCCGCCCTGGGCCAGGAAGGCGACGGCATTGGCGTCCTCGCCGCTCAACTGGCAGAAGTCCGGGCCGATCGCCGCGCGGGTGCGGACCGGGCGAATGATGTCGTTGGTCGCATCCTTGACGCCGACGATATTGGGCAGCCGGGCCAGCCGCGCCATGGTCTCGATGCTCATGTCGACGACGCTGCGTCCCGGAATGTTGTAGATGACGATGGGGATATCGACGGCGTCGTTGATGGCCTTGTAATGCTGGTAAAGGCCTTCCTGGGTCGGCTTGTTGTAATAGGGCGTGACCACCAGGACGGCGTCGGCCCCGACCTTCCTGGCGTGACGCGCCAGATCGATCGCCTCGGCCGTCGAATTGGAACCGGCCCCGGCGATGACCGGCACCTTGCCTTTGGCCACCTCGACGCAGAGCTCGACGACGCGATGATGTTCTTCGTGGCTGAGCGTCGGCGATTCGCCCGTCGTCCCGCACGGCACGAAGCCGTCGGTGCCTTCGGCGATCTGCCATTCCACGAAGGATTGGAAACCGGCCTCGTCAAGCCGTCCATCGCGGAACGGAGTGATCAGGGCGGTGATCGAACCCTTGAACATGCCTGTCTCCCTAGTGCGCCTCGACGCATTTTTGTCATGAAAAAGGAAAAGGAACATAGCCCCCGGAAGAGCCGCCCGCAAGCCCGGCCGGAATCATCCGCAGATGACGCGGATGGGCGCAGATCAAGGTCCTTAATTTATCATCGTCACGGCACGTTCCGCACCGCCGAGACGCCGACTCGTCCTGGATGAAAAAGCGGCGGAGTCTTTTCCGCCGGCACTTAGAGCGGCCATTGAGGCCGCGGCCAAGCGCGCGGAAGCGCGCGCCCGGCGAGGGACATCAAGAAAAGCCAGAGCGTGATGCCGATTTAAGGCATCGCGCTCTAAGGCCGGCGCCACTGATTTTTTCTTTCCCCGTCATCGCGAGAAGCAAAGCGACGACGCGATCCAGAAGGCGCCGCGTCATCCTGGACTGCTTCGCTTGCGCTCGCAGTGACGGCTTTTCCATCCAGAGCGGGCCGTCATGACTGGCTGGGCAGCACCGACAGGATCTTGTCCAAAGTGATCGGATAATCGCGGATGCGGGCGCCGCTGGCGTTGTAGATCGCATTGGCCAGAGAGGCCCCGGCCCCGCAGATGCCCAGTTCTCCGACCCCCTTGCTCTTCAACGGATTGGACTTGTCGTCGAGTTCGGGCAGAAAAACCGCCTCGACGTCGGGAACGTCGGCATGCACCGGCACATGGTATTCGGCGAGATCGTGGTTGACGAAGTGACCGAAGCGGGGGTCGAGGGCCATTTCCTCGCCCAAGGCCGCGCCGACGCCGAAGATCATGCCGCCGATGGCCTGCGAGCGGGCGGTCTTGGCGTTGAGGATCCGGCCGGCGGTGAAGACCCCCAGCATGCGCCGCAGGCGGACCTCGCCGGTGTCGGCGTCGACGCCGACCTCGGCGAACTGCGCCCCGTAGGATTGCTGGGAGAAATTCTTGAGCGTCTCGCCGGGAACGATCTCGCCATCGGCCGCGATGCCGCCGGGGCCGACCAGGTCGGCCAGCGGTTTGGACTGTCCCGCCGCCGTGATGCTGCCGTCGGCGAAACGGGCCTTGTCCGGATCCATGCCGGCCAGGCCCGCCAATTTGGCCCGCAGGCTGTTGCAGGCATCGAACAGGGCCGATCCGGAACTGCCGGCGCCGAAGGAGCCGCCCGATCCCGCCGCCTCCGGAAAGTTGGTGTCGCCCAGTTCCACCCGAATTTTTTCCGTCGGCAAACCCAGCATGTCCGCGGCGATCTGGCCGAGGATGGTGTAAGTCCCGGTGCCGATATCGGTCATCGCCATCCGGACCGTGACGACACCATCCGCTCCCAGCCGCACATTGGCCTTGGAAAGCCGCAAGGGATTGCCGCGCGTCGCGGCGGCCACTCCCATGCCGACCAGCCAGCGTCCCTCCCTGACCTGTCCCGGCCGGGGATTGCGCCGGTCCCAGCCGAAGCGCCGCGCCCCCTCCTGAAGACAGGCGACCAGATGACGGCTGGAATAGGGAATATGCTGTTCCGGATCCTCCGCCGGCTCGTTGCGCAGACGCAGCTCGATCGGATCGAGGTCGAGCTTCCGGGCCAGCTCGTCCATGGCGCATTCCAGCGCCAGCAGGCCGACCGCCTCGCCGGGCGCCCGCATCGACGAGGCGATCGGAATGTCCAAGGCCGCCAGACGATGCCGGGTCAGCCGGTTGGCGCCGGCGTAAAGGGTCCGGGTCTGCACCGCGGCCCCCTCATATTGCTGCTCGCGTCCCAGGTTGCCCGAAACGACATCGTGGCCGATCGCCAGGATCCGCCCGTTCGGGTCGGCGCCCAGGCGGATATGCTGGATGGTATCCGACCGGTGCGTCGTGACGTGGAACACCTGCTGGCGCGTCAGCGCCGTCTTGACGGGACGATTGAGCCGGCGGGCGGCGATCGCCGCCAGAATGGCGTCGGCGTTCACCCACAGCTTGCCCCCGAAGCCGCCGCCGATGAAGGGGCTGACCAGCCGCACATTCTCGGGCGGCATCTTCAAGGTCTTGGCGACCGTCTGCCGTCCCTGGCTCAGCATCTGGTTCGCGGTATGAAGCGTGAGCTTGTCGCCCTCCCACGAAGCCAGGGTCGCATGCGGCTCCATCATGGCGTGACTCTGCAGGGGCGTCGTATAGGTCACGTCGATTTGCACCGGCGCCTCGGCGAAAGCGCCGGTGAAATCGCCCACCGCGCTGTCGGCCGGCGCGTTGCCGCCCTCGGGGACATAGGCCAGGTCCTTGCCGTCCCGGAGCGCGAATTTGCCGGGCAAGGGGTCATAGGCCACCTGGACGAGGTAGGCGGCCGCCCTGGCCTGCTCGAAGCTTTCGGCCACCACGAAGGCGACCGGCTCGCCGTAATGAGAAATCTCCGGCCCGGTCAGCACCGGATGGGCGTCATGATGATTGCCGGTGCCTTGCTCGGGCGCGTTTTGGTAGGTCAGCACCAGCATGACGCCGGGCGCCCGTTCGGCGGCGCGCGTTTCGATCGATCTGATCCGTCCGCGGCCGATCGACGCCTCGACGACGAAGCCGTAGGCCGCCGCCGGTCCCTGGCTCATCTCATAGGCATAGCGGGCGCCGCCGGTGACCTTCAATCGCCCGTCCACCCGGTCGAGCGGCCGGCCGACGACCCCTTGCGCGCCGTCGTCGAGCGCATTCGGTCCGATGGCTGTGCTCATCTTCATTTGGCATGGCTCCTTCAGGTCCGGGTGGCGTCCTCCAGCACGGCCCGCAGGGTGCGCCGCGCCAGCGGAATCTTGAAATCGTTGCCGCCGTGGCCGCGGGCGCCGCCGAGAACGGCCGTCGCGACGGCGTCGAAGGTGTCCGCGTTCGCCGGGGCGCCGGTCAGCGTCGCCTCGGCCAGCGGCACGCGCCACGGCTTGTGCGCCAGGCCGCCGAAGGCCAGACGGGCCGAGCGGACACGCCCGTCGACGGTCTCGACGACCGCCGCCACCGAGACCAGGGCGAAGGCATAGGAGGCCCGGTCGCGGACCTTGCGGTAGATCTGGACTCCGGGCGGCGGCGGCGGAAGCGTCACCGCCGTGACGATCTCGCCGGCCGTCAGCGCGGTCTCGATCTGCGGCGTCTTGCCGGGAAGAAGATGGAACGCGGCGATGGGGATCACCCTGGTCCGCCCCTCGGCATCGACCGTCTCGACGCCGGCGTCGAGGGCGCGCATCGCCACCGCCATGTCGGAGGGATGCGTGGCGATGCACTGGTCGCTGGCGCCGAGAACGGCGTGGATCCGGTTGAAGCCCTCCAGCGCCGCGCAGCCCGAGCCGGGCATCCGTTTGTTGCAGGGCTTGGTGATGTCGTAAAAGTAATAGCACCGCGTCCGCTGCAGCAGATTGCCCCCGGTGGTCGCCTTGTTCCGCAACTGGGCGCTGGCGCCGGCCAGCAGGGCGCGGCTCAGGACGCCGTACCGTCGGCGCACGCGGGGGTCGGCGGCAAGATCGCTGTTGCGCACCAGGGCCCCGATCCTCAGGCCGCCCTCGGGCGTATCCTCGATCCTGTCGAGGGGAAGCCGGCCGATATCGACCAGATGGGTCGGCGTTTCGATCTGCAGCTTCATCAAGTCGAGCAGATTGGTGCCGCCGGCGATGATCCTGGCGCCGGGCCTCGCGGAGAGGGCGGCGGCGCGCGCCGGTGAACTGGCGCGTTCGTAGGAGAAGGCTTTCATGTCGGCATTCCCGCGACTTGCCTGATCGCCGCCACGATGTTCGGATAGGCGGCGCAACGACAGATGTTGCCGCTCATCCTTTCGCGGATCTCGGCGTCGGTCAGTTCCGGCCGGGCCTGCTCCAGGTCCGCGGTCACGTGGCTGGGCATGCCCGCGCGGCTTTCGCCCAGCATGCCGACGGCCGAACAGATTTGCCCCGAGGTGCAGTAGCCGCATTGGAATCCGTCGTGCGCGACGAAGGCGGCCTGCATCGGATGCAGCGTCTCGCCGTCGGCCAGCCCCTCGATCGTCGTGATGGGCTCTCCGTCGTGCATCACGGCCAGTGTCAGGCAGGCATTGATGCGCCGCCCGTCCAGCAGCACCGTGCAGGCGCCGCATTGGCCATGATCGCAACCCTTCTTGGAACCGGTCAGCCCCAGATGCTCGCGCAGGGCATCGAGCAAGGTGGTGCGCGGATCCAGCGTCAGGACATGGGTGTGGCCGTTGACCTTGAGTTCGACCGGCACCTGGGCCGGCGCCGTCTCGTCGGCCGGCCGGCCGGCCGCCCAGGCGAGCCGCGGCAGGCCGGCGAACAGAAGGGCGCCCGTCGCGGCGCCGCTCCCCAGCACCATGCGTCGGGTCACGCCACCCGGCGCGACCCGAATTCGTGGTTCCCTATTTTCGTCCATCACGGTTCCTCTGCTTGCCTGTCCGCAAGACGCGCCGCTCATCGAACGGCCGTGGCCCCGCGGCCTTCCCGATGATTGAACACGGGTCGGCATTGAAATGTTCCTCGCGGCAAGCCGCCGAAAAACCGGGATTCGAGACGTGATGTGGCGGATTGAATCAATCCAGCGATGGATTCTGCCGAAACCGGGCGGCGGACGGCTTCCGCGGTCCGCGGCGGACAGCCTCGACGGCTCCGCAATGCCGTGATCGGGCGGCCCCCCTCGAGGGACGGCGCGATGCCCGCCGCCTCAATGATGCCGCGCCATCTTCCGCATGAGGAGGATCACCACGGTCGGCGCGACCAGGCAGGCCAGGGCCACGTAATGGGCCGGGAAAAGCGGCAGCGCGGCGGTCGCCAGAGGCACCAGAAGCGGCGTGAGGCCGCCGAAGACCGCATAGGACATATTGTAGGAAAAGCTGATCCCGCTGAAGCGGACCGCGGCGGGAAAGGACCGCACCATGACGATGGGCACCACGGCGATGATGCCCACCCAGAATCCGGCCAGGCCATACAGGGGGATCAACCATTGCGGAGCCCAGGCCGTCCCCAGGTAAAGCGCATAGGCCGAGAGCGCCAGGCAGGGGGATCCGACCAGCAGCACCTTGACCGGGCCCCATCGATCCGCCGCGAGCCCGATGAGCACGCAGGACACCGACAGGCACAGGGTGGCGACGCTGTTGGCCTCGAGGATGCGGGCCGGAGCGATCCCGTAAAGCCGGCCGAGCAAGGTGGGGGTCATCAGGATGATCACCACGATGGCGGCGGTCAGCATCCAGGTGATGACCACCGAGGCGACCACGGCCATGCGGTGCCGTTGCAGGACGGCCTTGAGCGGCAAACCCTTGTTGAGCAATTCGAGCCGGCGGATCTCTTCGAAAACCGGCGTTTCCTTCAGCCACTGACGCAAATAGACCACCACCAGTCCGAAGACCCCGCCCACCAGGAAGGGAATGCGCCAGCCGAAACGCTGCACCTCTTCGGGCGAGAAATTGACATTGATGGCGGTCGCCGCCAGCGAGCCGACCAGGATTCCGGAGGTCAGCCCGCAGGTCAGCAGGCTGCAGCCGAAGCCGACCCTTTTCGAAGGCACATGCTCGGAAACGAAGACCCAGGCGCCCGGCACTTCGCCGCCGATCGCCGCTCCCTGCAGCATGCGCAGCACCAGCAGGGCGACCGGCGCTCCGTAGCCGAGCGTCCGATAGGTCGGAAGCAGGCCGATCAGCAGGGTCGGCACGGCCATCAGGAAGACGCCCAGCGTAAACATCCGCTTGCGTCCCGACGTATCGCCGAAATGCGCCATGACGATGCCGCCCAGCGGACGCACCAGATAACCGGCGGCGAAAATCCCGAAAGCCTGGAACTGGCGCAGCCAGTCGGGCATATCGGGCGGAAAGAACAGCCGTCCGATCACCGCCGTGAAAAACACGAAGATGATGAAGTCGTAGAATTCCAAGGCCCCGCCCAAGGAAGCGAGAATCAAGGTCTTGACGTCCTGGCGGGTCAATGGACGGGCCGGCAGGAATTCCGTCTGTGCGGTCATCGTGAGGAGACTCTTAAAAAATTTCGCCTCGCGGCATGTCGTCAAACAAATGTTGCTTCGCCTTCTGTTGCCAAGTTCTTTTCGAGAAAGCAAGCCCGACCAGGCTGGTTGCAGGGCTCCGAACTCAGATTTCGAAATCGGTCCTGCCTCGCAGGCGGCCAGGAAAAATGCCACCGGCAAACCAAATGGGATGGCGACGAAAAATTCACCACGGAGACACGGAGATCACGGAGAAAAACAAAGGAATATAATACATTAATGGAAAATTAGATGTTTGGAATCGATGGATTTTACTGTTTAAGCTTTGTGTCCTCCGTGTCTCCGTGGTGAATTTCGATCCACCATCGGCCGGTAGACCGTCAACGTCTTCCCACATCGCGTGCACCATCCGTCTTGCCCCGGCGAAGTCAGGCGCACTACAATGCCTGCCACCACCAACCTTCGCCCGGGGGATGCTCAGCAGTGGGGCTTTTTGTGTGAAAGAATGGTTCGCCATCGGCCTGGTCGTCGCCCTTCTTGCCGGCGCCGCCCCGGCCAAAGCCGACCTCCTGTCCGCGGATGACGAAAAAATCTACCGCCAGGCTTTCGACGCCGCTCACAACGATCATTACGACTGGGCGCAGGCGGCGGCCGCCAAAGCCCATGACAAGCTGCTCGCCAAGGTCCTGCAGTGGCTTTATTACACCCAGGCCAATTCCGGGGCGAACTTCGCCGAAATCACCTCTTTCATTCGCGCCAATCCGACCTGGCCGCAGATCGCAACCTTGCAGCGGCGGGCGGAAGAAGTGATTTCGGCCGCCACGCCCGACGGCGTCGTGCTCGACTGGTTCTCGACCACGGCCCCGCAGACGGTCGACGGCGCCATGGCCTACGGCAGGGCGCTGATCAATGCCGGCCAGACCGAAAAGGCCGAAAGGCTGCTGCGGGACGCCTGGATCGACGGCAATTTCGGACCGATCCAGGAACGCCAGTTTCTCACCGGTTTCCAGGATCTGCTGCGAGACGAGGACGATGTCGCGCGGCTCGATCGTCTGCTGTGGAACCATCAGGAGCAGGCGGCGGCCCGTCAGCTTTCCCGGGTCGACGACAGTTATCGGCAACTCGCCCAGGCCCGCATGGCGCTCGACAATGAGGCCTCGAACGCCGAAACGCTTGCCGCCCGCCTGCCGGAGCGTTTCAGGAACGACCCCGGACTGGTTTATGAACTGCTTCGCTACCGCCGCCAGCACGACAAGGACGAGCAGGCCATTTCCCTGCTGTCGCACCCGGCCGCCGACAAGCTCCATCCCGAATTGTGGTGGACCGAACGGGCCATTCTGGCGCGGCGCGCCTTGAACCAGGGCCATGTTTCCCAGGCCTATGAGATCGCCCGCGGCCATGGCCAGAAAGACGGGACCGGCTTCGCCGACGCCGAATGGCTTTCGGGATGGATCGCCCTGCGCTTTCTCGGTGATCAGGAGGTGGCGCTTGGGCATTTTTCGCGCATGTTCGAGCGTGTCGGTTCCGCCCAAAGCAGGGCCCGCGCCGCCTATTGGGCGGGCCGCGCCTGCGAGGCCCTGGGCCGGGGCGACGATTCGGTGCGTTGGTACAATATGGCGGCTGTCCATATCACCACCTTTTACGGCCAGCTCGCGGCCGGCCGGCTCGACCGCGAGCAGCTGTGGCCCCTGCCCGCCGACCCGCAGCCGACGGCGGCGGACACCGCAGCCTTCGAACGGCAGGAACTGGTCCGGGCCGCGCGGATGCTCGGGCAAATCAAGGAAACCGATCTGATCCGCCCCTTCATGGTCCGGATGGCCGAATTGACCGATTCGCCGGGTTCGCGGGCCCTGGCCGCCGGTCTCGCCGGCACTCTGGGCCGCTCCGACATCGCGGTCAGCGTCGCCAAGAGATCGGAACGCGACGGCGTTCCCCTGATCACCTCGGGTTATCCGGTTCCGCGTCTGAACACGCCGGAACGCCCCGAACGGGCCCTGGTCCTGGGCGTGATCCGGCAGGAAAGCGCCTTCTATCATCAAGCCGTCAGTCCGGCCGGCGCCCGCGGATTGATGCAATTGATGCCGACCACCGCCGCCAAGCTCGCCAAGACGATGAAGGTGATCTTCAAGAAGAAGGAGGCCCTGGCCGAGGCCTTGACCCACGACCCGGGGCTGAATGTCAAACTTGGGGCGGCCTATCTCGACGACCTTCTCTCGGACTTCGACGGCTCCTATATCTTGTCGGTGGCCGCGTACAACGCCGGTCCTTCGCGCGTGAAAAAGTGGCTGCACGATATGGGAGATCCCCGCCAGACCGAGGTCGACGCCATCGACTGGATCGAAAGCATCCCCTTTTCCGAAACCCGCAATTATGTACAGCGGGTTCTCGAAGGCGTGCAGGTCTACCGACGCCGTCTCGGAGCGACCGACCTGACCCTATCCCTGGAAGGGGACGTGAAGCGCTGATAGGAGCCTCTAATGCGCGTACCGATGTCCGGCATTACTCTTTATGTCTTCGACGCCTATGGCACCTTGTTCGACCTGAAGGCGATCATCGAGAAAAGTCGCGAGACTCTCGGCGAACGCGCCGATCCGCTGCTGGATCTGTGGCGGCAGAAGCAGCTGGAATACAGCTGGCTGCGCAGCCTGATGGGGCGGCATTCCGATTTTTGGCATGTCACCGGTGAAAGTCTCGATTATGCCCTGAAGGCGCTTTCGATCGACGATGCCGGCTTGCGGGCCCAGTTGATGGAGGCTTATCTCTGCCCGGCCCCCTTTCCCGAGGTAAAGCCCACCCTGGACGCCTTGAAGGCGGCCGGCCACAAATTGGCGATTCTGTCCAACGGCTCGCCCAGCATGCTCACCTCCGCCACCAAGGCGGCCGGCCTCGACGCCTTGTTCGATGCGGTGCTGTCGGTCGAATCCGTCGGCATCTACAAACCGCACCCCACCACCTACCGCCTGGTCACCGATCACTTCGATTGCATGCCGGCCAACGTCGCCTTCGTGTCGTCGAACGGCTGGGATGCGGCGGGCGCCTCGGCCTTCGGCTTCCAGGTGATCTGGGTCAACCGGGCCGGCCGGCCGCGCGACGTCCTGCCGGCGGCGCCGCATATCGAGCTGCCCTCGCTCTCCGTATTGCCGGAATTGCTGGAGGTCTGAATCTCAAAGGGCCCGTAAACACTAACCGCGCCTTCGGCTAGAGCGCGATGCCTCAAATCGGCATCACGCTCCAGCTTTTCTTGATGTCCCTCGCCGGGCGCGCGCCTCCGCGCGCTTGGCCGCGGCCTCAATGGCCGCTGGAGCGGCGGGCGTCAGATTTGACGCACGCCGCTCTAAGAAAAAAAGCGCCAGTGGCACCGGCGTCCCCGCCGGTGGAAAAGACTCCGCCGCGCCAGCGGCGGACACCGGCGGGGACGCCGGTGCCACTTTTCGGGTCGTGGTGTTTATTACAGCGCGTACAGCACGGGGCCGGTGTTTCCCGTGGTGAGATTGCGATAGCGGGCCAGGGCCCAGACCGGGAAGAAGGCCCGGTAGCCGTGATAGCGCAGATAG
>JAATGN010000386.1 GCA_015654615.1 Rhodospirillales bacterium | reverse complement strand
TGCGCCAGGCGCTGCTGTCCGCGGCGCCGATCCCGCTCGAGAACGTCCATCCCATTCCGACCGAAGGCGTCGATCCGGAGACGGCCGCCACCCTCTACGAGCAACAGCTCAAATCCTTTTACGGCGCCGAGCGCCTCGATCCGGCGCGGCCGCTGTTCGATGTGACCTTGCTCGGATTGGGGCCGGATGGCCACACGGCGTCGCTGTTTCCCGGCACGCCGGTGCTGGCCGAGCGCCATCGCTGGGTGGCCGCCGTGATCGGCGCCAAATCGGAAGCCCGCATCACCTTGACCTATCCCGCCCTGGAAAGCAGCCGGTGGACGGCTTTCCTCGTCACCGGAGCGGAGACACGGGCGATCCTCGGCCGTCTGCGCGGCGGCGACGCGGCCTTGCCGGCGGCGCATCTGCGTCCGCGCGGGACTTTGCGGATTTTTGCCGATGTGGCGGCCGCGGGGGACAGCGCATGACGGCGTCGGCCTTGACGGAAGCGGAGGCGGCGAAGCGGGCCGCCGCCCGACGGGCCGTCCGCGAGGTCGAGGACGGCATGGTGCTCGGGCTCGGCACCTGCTCGACGGCGGCCTTGGCTCTGGAAGCCTTGTCTTTGCGCATTCGTCAGGGCCTGCGCGTCAGCGGGATCCCGACCTCCGTGCAGACGGCGGCCCTGGCCGAGCGGCTCGGCATCCCCTTGACGCGCTTCGCCGAACACCGCCGCCTCGACCTCGCCATCGATGGCGCCGATCAGGTCGAACGCCGCGGGCTGACGCTGATCAAGGGATTGGGCGGCGCCTTGCTGCGCGAAAAGATCGTGGCCGCGGCCAGCCGGCGGATGGTCGTCATCGTCGACGAGACGAAGCTGGTCGATCGCCTGGGTGGAAACAAGCCGCTGCCGGTCGAGATCGTCTCTTTTGGCTGGCAGAGCGTGCTCGAACGCCTGGCGGCGCTCGGCGGCTCTCCGCAGCTGCGTTTGGCCGGAGCGGTTACCTTCGTGACGGACGGCGGCAACCACATCGCCGATTGCACCTTCGGAGCCATCACCGACCCCGCCGCCCTCGAAGCCAGGTTGTCGTCCGTCGTCGGCGTCGTCGAAAGCGGTCTTTTCGTCGGCTTGGCCTCCACCGTCGTCATCGGCCGGCCATCCGGCAACGTCGAGGTGATCGAGAGATGACCGCCATCTCGCTGGTCATTTCGGATGTCGACGGAACGCTGGTGACCAACGACAAGCGTTTGACCGCGGCCAACCGCGCCGCGGTGTCGCTGCTGGGGGCGTCCGGCATCGGTTTTACCATCGTCAGCAGCCGGCCGCCCTTCGGCCTTCGCATGCTGGTCGAGCCGCTGGGCCTGCTGCTGCCGATGGGCGCCTACAACGGCGGCGCCCTGGTGAGACCGGACCTGGCTGTTCTCGAACAGCGGCTTTTGCCGGCGGCGGCGGCGGCTGACGCCTTGGCTGCCCTGCGCTCCTTCGCCGTCGATATCTGGGCTTTTTCCGGCGATCGCTGGTTGCTGGAAAATCCGGACGGCCCTTACGTCCCTCATGAGGAAAAGACGATCCTGGCCAAGCCCACCGTCGTCGAGACTCTGGACCGTCATCTCGACGCCATCGGCAAGATGGTCGGCGTCAGTGCCGACTTCGAACGGCTGGCCGCCTGCGAGCCGGCGCTGCGCCGGGCGCTTGGCGCGCGCGCCTCGATCGCGCGCTCGCAAGCTTATTATCTCGATGTCACGCCGGCCGGAACCGACAAGGGCCTGACGGTCGTCGGCCTGGCCCGGCGGCTTGGCATCCCGACGGCAGCGATCGCCACGATCGGCGACATGGACAACGACGTGGCGATGTTTCGCCAAAGCGGCTTCAGCATCGCCATGGGAAACGCCCGGCCGGACGTGCAAGCCGTCGCCGACGCCGTGACCCTTTCCAACGAGGAGGATGGTTTCGCCGCCGCGGTCGAACGGCTGATCCTGCCCCGCCGGCGGGAAGAATAAGGGCGATGGACACGGATAAGAAAAAGCGCCGCCGGCCTCTTCTGCGGGCGGCTTCGTTTTCTTCACCGTCATTGCGAGCGTGAGCGAAGCAATCCAGCAATAGCGGCGGGATTCCGGATTGCTTCGCTGGCGCTCGCAATGACGGCGTTATTTCCAAACGGGCCCATATCCCGTGTGCATCCGTGATTGTCCGTGTGCATCCGTGTTGCTCGAATATCTTGCCCGCGCCCCAGGCCATCGGGCAGGTTCCGAGAACGAAGCAATGCTTGGTGTGTGAATCCGATAGCCCACTGGGGGAGAGGGAAAACATCAAATCCGGTCAAAGTGATATGCGTCGCTCAGACCGTCTCGGAGAAGTATCATGCCCGACAGCCAGTCGATCCGAACCCCTTCGCCCGCGCAGATGATCCATTGCCCGCCGCGCCGTCCGCCGCGGGTCGCCGACCCCTGCGCCATGGTGATCTTCGGCGCCACCGGCGACCTGACCAGGCGCCTGGTCATCCCCGCCCTTTACAATCTGTCCCGCACCAACATGCTGCCGGAAAACTTCGCCCTGATCGGCGTGGCGCGGGCGGAGAAGACGGCGGAAAGCTGGCGCAACGATCTTTACGCCACGCTGAAGACCTTTGTCGGCAATCCGAACGCCTCCTTCAACGTCGACCGCATCGACGAGGCCGCCTGGAAGCGGCTGGCCGACAAGATGTCCTATGTCCAGGGCGATTCGACCAGGCCCGAACTCTACGAGACGCTGCGCGGCGCCCTCGACGAGGCAGCCGGGACCCATGGCACGCAAGGCAACGCCATCTTCTATCTGGCGGTCGCCGACCAGCTCTTCTGTTCCATCGTCGAACAGCTCGGCAAGGCGGGCTTCACCGATCAGCAACTGGACGAGCCGGCGCCCAACCGGTTCTGGCGCCGCGTGGTGATCGAGAAGCCGTTCGGCCATAGCCTGGATTCGGCCAGGGAGCTGAACACCCGCATCCAGCGCCGGCTGCAGGAAGACCAGATCTTCCGGATCGACCACTTTCTGGGCAAGGAACCGGTGCAGAGCATCATGGCGTTCCGCTTCGCCAACGGCCTGTTCGAGCCGATCTGGAATCGCGACCGGATCGATCACGTGCAGATCACCGTGGCGGAGACGGTGGGGGCGGAACAGCGCGGCAAGTTCTACGAGGCGACCGGGGCGTTGCGCGACATGGTGCCCAACCATGTGTTCACGCTGATTTCGATGGTGGCCATGGAGCCGCCCACCAGCTTCGACGCCGCCTCGATCCGCACCAAGAAGGCCGAAGTGTTCGCCGCCATGCCCGCCGCCAAGCCGGAACGGGCCGTGCGCGGCCAGTACCGGTCCGGCACGGTGCTGGGCAAGACGGTGAAGCCTTATCGGGAGGAGGCCGACGTGGCGCCGGATTCGAATGTCGAGACCTATGTCGCCATGCAGCTCGAGATCGACAATTGGCGCTGGGCCGGCGTGCCTTTCTATTTCCGGACCGGCAAGCATATGTCGCAACGCTATACGGAGATCGCCATCCGCTTCAAGCAGGCGCCCTCGGCGGCTTTCCAGGACACGCCCGTCGACGCCCTGGCCCCCAACTGGCTGGTGCTGCGCATCGCCCCGGACGACGGCATCTCCCTGCAGTTCCAGGTCAAACGGCGCGGACCGGCCGTCGATCTCGCCGCCGTGAAGATGGAGTTCCGCTACGACGACTGGTTTCCCAAGGAGCCCAATGTCGGCTACGAGACGCTGATCCACGACGTGATGATCGGCGATCCGACCCTTTTCATGCGGGCCGACATGGTGGAGCAGGCGTGGCGCATCGTGCAGCCGGTGCTCGATTCCTGGGCCGAGGACGGGAGCGACATTCCGGGCTACGAGTCGGGCAGCGACGGCCCGGC
>JAATGN010000251.1 GCA_015654615.1 Rhodospirillales bacterium | reverse complement strand
TTGCGAGGAGCGAAGCGACGCGGCAATCCAGAGTGCCAGGCTGTCCTGGACTGCTTCGCTGCGCTCGCAGTGACGGCATTTTTACCCAGCAGGGTCGACCTCGGTCGGTGCGCAACGCGCAATGACGGGCCCGAAAACAGAGCGGTTAACTTTTAACGGGCACTAGGCAACGGTTTTTTGCTGGGCCCCCTGAACCTGGGCGATGAAGCTTTCGATGGCGCTCCGCAGGCTCTGTTGTTCCCGCGTGAGATCGGTGATCGAACGGCTGACGTCGTCGGCGATGTGCTGGATGCCGTCGCTGGCCTCGGCGATCACTCCCATGCTGGTGGTGACGCCCCTGGTGCCGTCGGAGGCCAGATGCGCATTGCGCGAAATTTCCTCGGTGGCGGCGCCTTGTTCCTCGACGGCGGCGGCGATGGCCGTGGTGGTCGAATCGATATCGTCGATGAAACGCAAGATATCCTGAATGGCGCCGACCACGGCCTCGGTCGAGGTCTGCACGTCGGAGATCTGGCGCGAGATGTCTTCGGTGGCCTGGGCCGTCTGCGTGGCCAGCGTCTTGACCTCGGAGGCCACCACAGCGAAACCTTTGCCGGCGGCACCGGCCCGCGCCGCCTCGATCGTGGCGTTCAGGGCGAGCAGGTTGGTCTGCTGGGCGATCACATGAATGAAGGAGGCGACGTCGCCGATGCGCCGGGTCGCCTCGCGCAAGCCGTCGACCGTGTCGCCGACGGCATGGGCCCGGACCTGCGCCTGGCGGGTCTGCGAAGCGCCGGAGGCCGCGCTGGTGCTGACCTCGCGGATCGAGGCCGAAAGCTCCTCGGTGGCCGAGGCGACGGTTTGAACATTGCCCGACATCTCCGTCGCGGCATCGGCCACCGTCTTGGTCTGGCCGTTGGTGGTGACCGTCTGCTCCAGCAGGGTTTCGGCATTGCGGTGCAGGCGTTTCGCCTCCCGATCGATGGCGGTCAGCGCCTGGGCGCCGGCCTGGGCAAAGCTGCCGCAGGCTTCGTGGAGCTTGGCCGCGCGGACGAGATCGTCCGCGCGGCGGCGGTCGGCCTCGTCCCGCAATCGTTGGGCATCGCGGGCGCCCTTGCGCAACAAATCCAGGGCGTTGCTCATGGCGCCGAATTCATCGGGACAGGGCGCCGGGGTGACAGGAATATCCAGGCGATCGGACGACAGGCGGTCGACCGCCTCGGTGAGGCTGCGCAGCGTCATCGAAAGCCGCCGACCGTCGCGGCCAGGACGGCGAGGCACAGCGCCAACATCCGGACGGCCCTGTCGCGCAGATCGGCGGCGCGGGCGGCGGCCTCGTCGAGAGCGGTAAATCCGATGGTTTGCAGGTCGTTGAACGGAGCATCGCAGAGTTGGGTCCATTCGGCGGCGGCGGCGACGGCCTGGCCCGACCCGTCCAGTTTCTTGACGAGTCCGTCGATGGCCTCCTGGGCGGCGGCGACGTTCCGGCGGCTTTTCGCGACGATCGCGGTGACCGAAGCGGCGACGCCGGGTCTCGCCATGAATTCCTCCAACGACTTGAAGCGGTCCTCGTAAAGGGCGCGGCGGCCGCTCAGGGTCAGGGCCTGCGCGGGGCCCAGCGGTCGGCTGTCGGCCATGTTGGGGCGCATGGCCGAACCTCTCCTGACCTACCTTCCTCATACACGGGAGTTGGTGACAGTCTTTCGTGTGGAATGGAGTGAAATTTCAGTGAATTGATGGCGCCTTTCTGGCGGACGGCCTCCGGTCCTCCGAGAGTTTCAGGGGGCGAGTCTTGCGGGGAAATCCAACGCCGCTCACCCTGATGGTGGCGGTTCCCGCTTTCGATCGGCCTTCGTCGGCCGGCTGCGAGCGGCTTTCGCTCACTGCCGCTCCGTCCCTCGCGGCTCGAATGCCGCGGTGACGTCGGACGGCGCCCGAGGAAAACGTCCGTGCTTTCCCCCGGGACTTGGTCCACGATAAGTGCGCCAGGCCCGCTGGCGCCCGTGCGGCGTTCGAGCGAGCGCCTCACGCCATTGCCATCGAGGATGCAGATGAATCAGCCAAGTCGGAACGCCGTGATCACCGGGGCCGGGACGGGAATTGGACGAAGCACGGCGCTGGCCCTGCTCGACGAGGGATATTCGGTCGTTCTCGCCGGCCGCCGCCGCTCGCCTCTCGAGGAAACCCGTTCCCTGGCCGGCCCGCATGGCCAGCGCACCCTGGTGGTGCCGACCGACGTCAGCGATCCGCTTTCCGTCACGGCCTTGTTTCGGGCCAGCCTCGATCATTTCGGACGGGTCGATCTGCTGTTCAACAACGCCGGCGTCAATGTGCCGTCCGTCTCCTTCGAGGATCTGACCTTCGAGCAGTGGAACCAGGTGGTGTCGATCAATCTGACCGGATCGTTTCTCTGTGCGCAGGCGGCGTTCCGCGTGATGAAGGACCAGAACCCGCGGGGCGGCCGCATCATCAACAACGGCTCGGTCTCCGCGCATGCGCCGCGCCCGAATTCCGCCCCCTATACCTCGGCCAAGCATGCCATCACCGGTCTCACCAAATCGCTGTCGCTGGATGGGCGGCAATACGACATCGCCTGCGGACAGATCGATATCGGCAATGCCGCGACCGATATGGGCGGACGGATGGCCTACGGCGTCCCGCAAGCCAATGGCACGATTGCCGCCGAAGCGGTCATGGACGTCCGCGAGGCCGCCCGGGCCGTCGTCTATATGGCCAGCCTGCCCTTGGAGGCGAATGTGCAATTTCTGACGGTGATGGCCACCAAGATGCCTTTCGTCGGGCGCGGATGACTACGGGATGACCCTGACCGCCTTGCTCCTGTCGCGCCTGCAATTCGCCTTCACCATCTCCTTCCACATCATTTTCCCGTCCTTCACCATCGGCCTGGCGGCCTGGCTGGCCGTTCTCGAAGGATTGCACCTGGCGAGCGGGAAACCCGTCTATCGCCGGCTGTTCGCCTTCTGGCTGAAGATCTTCGGGGTGGCCTTCGGGCTGGGCGTCGTCTCCGGCATCGTCATGGCCTTCGAATTCGGCACGAATTGGAGCCGCCTTTCGGCGGCTTCCGGACCCATCCAGGGCCCCCTGCTCGCTTATGAGAGCTTCACCGCCTTTGCCCTCGAGGCATCCTTTTTCGGGGTTCTGATCTTCGGCCGGCCACGGGTTTCGCCCCGCTTCTATTTTTTCTCCACGGTGATGGTGGCCCTGGGCACCACCTTCAGCGCCTATTGGATCATGGTCAACAACAGCTGGATGCAGGCTCCGGTCGGCTATGCGCTGCAAAACGGCGTTTTCGTTCCGACCGACTGGCCGGCGATTCTGTTCAGCCCGGTGGTCTGGGTCCGTTTCCCGCACATGCTTCTCGCCTCCTATCTGTCCGGCGCCTTTTGCGTCGCCGCCACCGGCGCCTGGTACCATCTGCGGCGAAGCTTCACGGTCGAAGCCCGGGTGATGCTGCGGATGGGGCTGTTCCTGGCGGCGGTTCTGGTCCCGGTCCAGATCCTGTTCGGCCATTGGAACGGCGATTACGTCCATGATCTGCAACCCGCCAAATTCGCCGCGATCGAGGGGCGCTGGCATGACGAGCAGCCCGCCGCCGAAGTGCTTCTGGCCATTCCGGACGCGGCGACGGAGTCCAATCGTTTCGAACTGTCGATCCCGGTGCTGGGCAGCGTGATCGGCAGTCTCAGCCTCGATTCGAAAGAGGTCGGACTGACCAGCTTTCCCCGCTCGCAACGTCCGCCGGTGCTGATTCCCTTCCTGGCCTTCCGGCTCATGGTCGGCTGCGGTCTTTTGATGCTGGTCGTCGCCTGGCTGGGCAGCTTCCTGGAATCCAAAGGCCGGCTGGAGCGCAGCCGGGCGCTGCTGTGGGCGACCTTTCTCGGCTTTCCCTTGCCCTTCGTGGCGATCCTGACCGGCTGGTTCACCGCCGAGGTCGGCCGCCAGCCCTGGACCATCTATGGCGTCATGCGGACCGGCGACGCGCTGACTCCGCATCTGGGCGTCGGCCAGACGCTGGCGTCGCTGCTCTTCTTCGGGGCGATCTACCTCCTGATCTTCAGCTTCGGGACGCGCTACATCTATCGCCTGCTGCGGGCCGGTCCGTTGCCGGACCATGACGAGCATCCGCCGGCCAATCCCAAACGTCCGCTGTCGCTTCCCGGCGACAACGAATTCCCGGAGGAGGTGCGGCGATGATTCTCTACTGGGTGGCGGTCCTGGCCCTGACGACGCTGCTTTACGTGCTGCTCGACGGCTTCGATCTCGGCGTCGGCATCCTGTTCGGCCGAACGCGGGACGAAAGCGAGCGCCAGCAGATGATGGCGGCGATCTCGCCGGTCTGGGATGGCAACGAAACCTGGCTGGTCCTGACCGGAACCATCCTGTTCGGGGCCTTCCCGAGCGTCTATGCGATGCTGCTGTCCGCCTTCTACCTGCCGCTCGTCCTCATGCTGGGGGCCTTGATCCTGCGAGGAGTCGCCTTCGAATTCCGGCACAAGTCGACGCGTTCCCGGTGGCTGTGGGACCTCGGTTTCGTCGGCGGCTCGCTGGTTTCGGCCTTCGTGCAGGGAATGACCGTCGGCGCCCTGGCCGAAGGTTTGCCGATAGAGGGCGGCGCCTACGGCGGCGGCCCCTTCGGCTGGTTCGGTCCCTTCGCCTGCCTCTGCGGGGTCGGGCTTTGTCTCGGTTACGCCCTGCTGGGAGCCTGCTGGCTGGTGGCGAAATGCGAAGGTTCGGTGCGCGACCGCGCCTATCGGCAGGTGCCGGTCCTCATGGCCGGGGTCTTCGTGTTCCTGGCGATCGTCTTCGTCTATGCGCTGGCGGAAAATCTGCGAATCATGGCGCGCTGGATCGAACGGCCCTATCTCGTCATTTTTCCGGCCATCGGGGCGCTGGCCGCCCTGCGCTTGATTTCCGGGCTCCGCCATCGCATCGACGGACGGCTGTTCCCGATGGCCGCCCTGATCTTCTTCTCGGCTTTCGGAACCTTGGCGGTGTCCTTCTGGCCCTATATGATTCCCTTCTCCGTCACCATCGAGGACGGCGCCGGGCCGGAGTCCAGCCTGCGGTTCATGTTCTGGGGCGCCGGGCTGGTCGTATTGCCGCTCACCCTTTTCTATACGGCGACGCTCTATCGGATCTTCCGCGGGAAAACCAGCGCTTCGAGCCATTATCACTGACGGAGGATCATCGCGGCACGAGGCCCAGGCGATGTTCCGCCGGTCCCGGCAGAAGCGGGGTCGGCAGCCCCTGGACCCACGCCGCGTGCCCCGCCAGGAAATAGGGACTGAGCGGGTGGCCGCTTTGTCCGCCGGGCATGGTGAAGAGCCCCAGGTCCTCATGGCCGGGCGCCACCGCCATGCGTTCGGATTGCCCGAAGCTCGGCCCGGCGACGCGCGGCATATTGCCGTCGCCCGGCAGGGGATCCTCCGGCGCGGCCAGCCAATAGGCCAGGAACGGCAGGATCCTGGCGAAGGGATGCATGATTTTGGCGCGATTGCGATGGCCCCAGCTTGCCTTCGCCAGGGGGATGCCGTCTTGGCTCAGCGTTGCGACGACCTGGTCGATCGCCGCCAGTTCGACCTCATGCCAGTCGTTCTTGCCTTTGGGAAGCCATCCGGGCGGCTTTTCGTCGTCGAGCCGTTCCAGCACGAAGGCCCAGCGCGAATTGCTCCCCCGCAGGGAGGTCGTCCCACCGCCGAACGCATGGTCCAGCGCCTTGTCCAGGCTGCCGAACAGTTGCCGGTACAACTCTCCGACATAGTCGTGGACGAGACGGTAGCCGACGGAATCGACGTCGGCCCGGTCCGTCCAGCTTTCCCGCACCAGCCTGCGGAATTCCGCCCGCTCGGCATGTCCGGAGACGGCCTCGTCGGTCAGCGCGGCCAGGATCCGATCGCGCCATTTCGACAGGAAGACGGCGCGATCGTCGAGGCCGACGCCATAGGCTTGCCGTTCGTCGGTTTTTCCCAGCCGGAACAGGTCGTCGCGTATCTGCCTGGCCCGCGCCCCGAGGTCGTCGCCGCCGTCGCCCAGCCGCTCATAGGAGGAACCGGCGAGTTGCCGGGCATTGGCCGTCCATAGCTGTCCATCCGGCGGATCGACCCGGCGCGGATAGTCGGCCGCGTCGAGCAGGCCATGCCAATCCAGGTCCGGTTCGGTCGAGGGGTAGGGAAAACTCCCGGCCGGCCGCCAGCGCCGGTTCGGCAGCGAGCCGGCAATCGTCCAGCCGATGTTTCCCTTCGCGTCGCCGGCGACGATGTTCTGGGCCGGCATGCCGGCGCGGTTGGCGGCGTCCAGGAGAGACGTCAGGTCGTCGGCTCGTTCGAAGGCCATCATGCCGAGGTTGAGGGCACCGGGTTCATGCGCGGTCCAATGCATGGCATAGGACGCGGCGCCGAGCTGCCAGACGGGGCCCAGCGGTGTCTCATAAACGGGCATGGTCTCGCCGGGTCCGTCCTTGACGTCGATCCGCTCGTCGAAGCGTTCGATCGGTTTCCAGCCGCCGGCGGTGCGGAAACGCATGGCGTCGTCCGGATCGCGCTGCAAGGCGACAAGATCGAAGGTATCGCCGTAGCTGTTGGTGAAGCCCCAGGCCACATGGCCGTTGCTGCCGGCGACCAGCGCCGGCAGGCCGGGCAGGGTGACGCCGACCAGGCGCCGCCGCGTGCCGTCGGCATCTTCGAAGATCAGCACCGCGCGATACCAGGTGTTCGGCAACTGGATCCCCAGATGCATGTCGTTCGCCACGATGGCGCTGCCGTGTCCGGTGCGGCTGCCGGCCACGGCCCAGTTGTTGCTGCCGACATCGGCGTCGTCGGGGGCCGCCGCCGCCGCGCGATCGGTCGCCTGACCATACCAATCGGGAGCCGTCGCCGGAATGGCGGGCGGGGACTCGGCGATCGCCGGGGCGTCGAGGGGGGCGTCCCAGGGGCTCGATTGCGGCAATAGAAAAGCCAATTGTTCCGGCGTCGTGTGGGCTTGCAGCCAGGCGCGGCCCACTTTGCGCCCGAAATTGCCCTGCAGGTCGAAATACATGGCCCAGCCGACCAGCAGCGAATCCTCCGCCCGCCACGGTACCGGCCGCGTGCGCAACAGGCCATATTCGAACGGCCTGGCGTCCAGGGCCGCCAACCCGTCGTTCACGCCGGCCGCATAGCGGTCGAGCAGGGCGCGATCGATCGTCGTCAGGCCGGCCAGCGTCGCGGCGGCGCGGGCCCGAAAGCGATGCAGCCGGCGGATGCGGTCCAGCGGCAGGGCCGGCGCCCCGAACAGCGCGGCCAATTCGCCGGCGGCCGAACGCCGCAGCAGATCCATCTGGAAGAAACGGTCCTGGGCGTGCACATAGCCGGTCGCATAGGCGAGGTCGGACCGGTTCCGGGCGGTGATGGTCGGCACCCCCAGGGAATCCCGCGTGACGGCGACGCCCGACGTCAGTCCGGCCGCCGACACCTGTCCGTCAAGCTGCGGCAGGCTGGCCCGCAGGAAAAGCCAAATGCCGCCGGACAGCAGGACCAGCAGCGTCATCAGCGCGATGACGGCGCGTTTCAACCATCGCCCGATCCGCATTGCCAAACGCTTCCTTTGTTGTCTTCCGCCCCAGTCATCGAACAGATCCGCGTGACCGCCTGTGCGCGCAAAGTTTAACGACACGGCCCTCGACCGGATAGATCAGAAGACAGTCGCCGCATGCTGTAACGGTTGGAGCGCAGAAGGCGTTCCCAATCCTTGAGAAAAGTTTTTGCGTAATCCGATGCTTAGGAACTAGAAAAAAAGCGGCGGAGTCTTTTCCACCGGCAGGGACGCCGATGCCACTTTTTCTCATTCTTTCAAGGCGGGTCGACCGCCGGCCGGTGCGGAACGCGTTATGACGCGCTTATCGTTTTGCCGGCCCCTTAGCCAAAGACCTTTTTGAGCAGATCGGTCGTGCGCGCCGCCGGATTGGTTCGGATTGCCGCTTCCTCCTCGCCCAGGTAATGAAACAGACCATCGAGCGCCTTGCCGACCGTGAAATCCGTGAGGTTGAAACCCTGAACCTCCTGCCCCGCCAGGGGGATTCCGGACGCTTTTGCCTGTACCGCCTGGAAGGCCCCGACGGCTCCGACGCCCGCAAGGGAATTGTCCACGATCGGACGGAATGACGCGGTCAACGAGGCCGATGTCGTCCGCTTGAAATATTGCGTCGCCGCATCCGGCGGGCCGCCGAGAATTGTCCGGGCGTCGTCGATCGTCATCTTCGACGCCGCGTCCGTGAGGATGCCGAGGGCTTTGGGCGCGGCCTGCTCGGCCGCCTGGTTCATCTTCAATTGGAGATCGTTGAGCATGTCGCCGGCTCCGACCGCCTTGAGCGGCGCCTGGATCTTCTGAAGCGGGGCCGGGAGCGGAATCCGGATCGCCGGATCTCCGTTGTAGCCGCCGGTCTTGCCCACCCGTCCGACCACGCGTTGCGAGGCGACTTTGAGCGCATCTTTGAGACCCGAGCCGATTTCGCCCTGGCTCAAGCCGGCCCCGGAACTCGACGCCGGGCCTTGACCGGATGCTTCCGGCGAACGCGGCGCCGTGCCGCCCGGAATCTGATTGAGGAGGCCGCGCCCTTGATCGAGCAAGCTGCCTTGCGCCGCCGCACCGAACGGGACCGCAGCCAGAAGCAGGGAGAGAATAGCGCGCCGCGAGGGCGGATCCATCGGCATCGATTCACCCTTTAAGTTGAAAATATAGTTAATTTAACACGTAAAAAGAGTGTCGCACAATCCAATGAATCGGCCGGCGCTTCCCGTTCAAGCCCGGGACCGGTTGCTTTTGGCCAGCGGGATGGGACCCCGCCCACCCGAGGCCAAAGTCGGCGGCATTCCGCTCAGGCCGGCGCCAGCGTCCTGGCGAACAGCCAGAGGACGAACAGCACGACGGGCGCGTGGAAGACGAACTGGGTGAAGGTGAAGCCCACGATGTCCCTGGCCTTCAGGCCCAGGATGCCCAGCAAGGGCAGCATCCAGAACGGATTGATCAGGTTGGGCAGGGCCTCGGCCGCATTGTAGATCTGCACGCCCCAGCCGAGATGGGTGTGCAGATCCTTGGCGGCCTGCATCACATAGGGCGCCTCGATGATCCATTTTCCGCCGCCCGACGGCACCAGGAAACCCAGGATCGCCGAATAGATCCCCATCACCACCGGAAAGCTGTCGGCCGAGGCGACGCTGACGAAGGCATTGGCCAGATGATGCGAGATGGTGACCCCATCGCTGCCCTTGACGCCGGTCAGCAAGGCGGCAGCGGCGCCATAGAGCGGAAATTGGATCAGGATGCCGCCGGTCGACGGGACCGCCTTGGCGACGGCGGCCAGGAAATTGCGCAGCCGCCAATGCAGCAGCAAGCCGATGATCAGGAACATCAGATTGTAGGTGTTGAGATTGGAGATCGCCGTCAGCGGATCCTTGGTGGCGAACTCGCTCCACAGGAAACCGATTCCCAGAAGAGCGATCAGCCCGCTGATCAGCGGGCTGTGCTCCAGCCATTCGCCCGGACGGGGAATGCCCTGCCTGGTTTCGTCCGGCCGGGTCAGGTCGATCCCCAGATCGGCCGCCGTGCGTATCTGCCGGCCGGTCGGCGCCGAGAGATAGGCGATGACCACCGAGAGGATGACGATGATCAGGGCCATGGCCTGGGATTGCCAAAGACCGATGGTCTGGCTGAAGGGAATGACGCCGGTGATGTCGGAAATCGCCTTGGGCAGGCTGGCCGGGTTGGCCTGCAATTGGGCGGCCGAGGAATTGAGGCCGAGCGCCCAGGTGGCGCCCAGACCCAGATAGGCCGCCGCCGCGCCGGCCCGGTAATCCATCTTGAGATCGGTGCGCCGGGCGATGGCCAGCACCAGCAAGCCGCCGAAGATCAGGCTGAGCGCGTAATTGAGGAACGAGGCCGCCATGGCCATGAAGGCGATGAAGGCGATGGCGCCGCGGGCCGACGTCGGGATGCCGGCGATGGCGTCGACGAAGCGCGATACCGGCGCCGAGGTGGCCACCACATAGCCCGAGATGACGACGATGGTCATCTGCATGGTGAAGGGAATCAGCGTCCAGAATCCATTGCCGAAGGACGCCGCGATCTCGACCGGTTTGGCGCCGAGGGCCAGGTCGGCCAGGGCGACGCCGATCACCGCCAGGGCGGCGAAGACGAAGGAATCGGGATACCAGCGTTCCGACCAGGCGGTGAAGCCGATGGCCCAGCGGGCCATCGGGCCGCTTTGCGGCGACGAGGCGCTGCTGCCGTTGTTGGACAATTCGGTCATGACGCGATCACCCCTCCCCAGTGGATCACTTCGTGCTTTTGGCCGGCCCGATGGTTTTTCTATCGGTGCCGGGCAAAATCAAAAGTAATCATATGATTAGCG
>JAATGN010000035.1 GCA_015654615.1 Rhodospirillales bacterium | reverse complement strand
CGGATCTGCCGCGGATCGAGACTTCCCTCCCGATAGCGCTTGGCCATTTCGGGAAGGGGGATCGACTTGAGCCGCGACGCCTTGCCGGTCGCGCCGAACTGTTCGTAGCGGGTTTCGCACAGCCTCTGCATGGCGGCCATCGCCGGCTTCAGATAGCCGCGCGGATCGAACTCGGCTTTCTTCTCGGCGAGGACCTTGCGGATCTGGCCGGTGATGGCCATCCGGCAATCGGTGTCGATATTGACCTTGCGGACTCCGTGTTTGATTCCTTCCTGGATTTCCTCGATCGGCACGCCGAAGGTCTGCGGCATCTCGCCGCCGTATTGGTTGATGATGTCCTGCAGATCCTGCGGCACCGAGGACGAGCCATGCATGACCAGATGCAGATCCGGCTGCCGCCGGTTGATCTGCTTGACCACCGTCATGGCCAGGATGTCGCCGGTCGGACGGCGGCTGAATTTATAAGCGCCGTGCGAGGTTCCCATGGCGATGGCCAGGGCGTCGACCTTGGTTCTGGCGACGAAATCGACGGCTTGGGCCGGATCGGTCACCAGCTGGCTGTGATCGAGCTTGCCCTCGAAGCCATGGCCGTCCTCTTTCGCCCCGGTGCCGGTTTCCAGCGAGCCCAGGACGCCCAATTCGCCTTCCACCGAGACGCCGACCATATGGGCCATGTCGACGACGGCGCGGGTTATTTCCACATTGTAGTCCCAGTCGCCGGGCGTCTTGCCGTCCGCCTTCAACGAGCCGTCCATCATCACCGAGGAAAAATTATTGATGATGGCCGACAGGCAGGTTTCGGGGCTGTTGCCGTGGTCCTGATGCATGCAGACCGGGATGTCGGGATAAAGCTCGACGGCGGCCAGGATGAGATGTTTCAGGACGATGTCGTTGGCATAGCTGCGGGCCCCGCGGCTGGCCTGCAGGATGACCGGGCTGTCGGTCCTTTTGGCGGCCGCCATGACGGCCAGCATCTGCTCCATGTTGTTGATGTTGAAGGCCGGCAAGGCATAGCCGTGTTCGCCCGCATGGTCGAGCAACTGGCGCAACGAGATCAGAGCCATGGTGGGGTTCCTTTTGAAATGATTTAAAGTCTGGCCCGGGCGGCGTCCGCCACGGCCTCGGCGGTGATGCCGAAATGACGGTAGACCTGGTCGGCCGGCCCGGAGACGCCGAAATCGCTCAGGCCGACGATGGCTCCGTCGGCTCCGACATAACGCTCCCAGCCGAAAGCCAACCCTGCTTCGACGGCGACTTTCACCGTATTCTCGCCCAGCACCGCCGCCCGGTAGGCGGCATCCTGCCGATCGAACAATTCCCAGCAGGGCATCGAGACCACGGCGGCGGCGATCCCCCGGCTTTGCAGGAGCAGGCGGGCCTCCAGCGCCAATGCGACCTCGGAGCCGGTGGCGATGATGGTCACCCGGCGTTCGCCCTCGGCCTCTGCCAGGACATAGGCTCCCCTCGCCACCTTGTTCTCGGCGGCGTCGGTCCGCACCGTCGGCAGCCCCTGACGGCTCAATGCCAGCAGGCTGGGGCCGGCGGCATTCTCCAGCGCCACCTCGTAGCATTCCATGGTTTCCACCGGGTCGCAGGGACGGAACACCAGAAGATTGGGGATGGCGCGCAGCACCATGAGCTGTTCGATCGGCTGATGGGTCGGTCCGTCCTCGCCGAGACCGATGGAGTCATGGGTCATGACATAGAGGACGCGCTGGCCCATCAGCGCCGCCATGCGCAGCGCCGGCCGCAAATAGTCGACGAAGATCAGGAAGGTGGCGCCGTAGGGGATGAACCCGCCATGCAGGGCCAGACCGTTCATCACCGCCGCCATGCCATGTTCCCGCACGCCATAGTGAAGGTATCGCCCCGTGGCATCGTCCGGGGTGATCGGGCTGGTCGCCTTGGTCATGGTGAGATTGGACGGGGTCAGATCGGCCGACCCGCCGATCAGCTCGGGATTGTGGCGCGTCAGGACTTCAAGGGCCTCTTGCGACGACTTGCGGGTGGCCCATTGGGGTCGTTCAGCCCAAAACTTGATTTTGAAGGCGGCG
>JAATGN010000151.1 GCA_015654615.1 Rhodospirillales bacterium | reverse complement strand
CGGGTCAAGGCGGATCGTGGGACGTTCGGCGCGCTGCTGGAGAGTTTCGTGTTCTCCGAGGTTCTGAAGCTCGTGACGGCCTCGGACCTGCGGCTGACGCCTCATCATTTCCGGGATCGGGACATGCGTGAGGTGGACATCGTGCTGGAGCGCGATGACGGGATGATCGTGGGGATCGAGGTGAAGGCGAGTGCCACGGTCAAGGCCGGCGACTTCGCCGGCCTGCGGGCATTGGCCGAGGCTTGCGGGGATCGCTTCGCTTTCGGCGTCGTCCTCTATGACAGCGCAGATGTCGTCCCCTTTGGCGACAGGCTGGCGGCGGCGCCACTGTCGTGTCTGTGGGGGTGACCCGGCAATCCATGGGGCGGCGTATACGTTGATGGATCAGGCCCGGGGGTGACGGGAATGGAAGCGGTTCAATCAGGTCGCAAACCGCTCACATCTAGATGTCGTGATCTCTGACATAATATCCATGCGCGCCACGGACGTGGTGCATCACCCAAATTCACGGAGCTTCATGGAAGAATATGGAAGAGATATGGGATAAAACGGCTCGTTCGCCGTTTATTTTTTATTCCAACAGATCGTCTAACCACTTGGTGCCCCAGGTCGGACTCGAACCAACACGCCCTTGCAGGCAACAGATTTTGAGTCTGCCGCGTCTACCATTCCGCCACTGGGGCACCGGGTGGTAGGACGGCAGACTATAGACGAGGTTTTTTTCGGGTCAAGGGGCAGCTGTCGGGGGCGGATCTTCATGCGAATGTCTTGGCTCCGGCTCATTCCGCCATTGCGCTCGGGGCGCGGCGGCGCTACATCTCGGTGCGAGCGGTGTTCGCGCCGCAGCCCCTTCGGGATGCGTGGGCGCGCCATGACAAGGATGACCGGTTCCCGGAGAAACGTGCCTTGCTGAAGCGTGTTTACGACTGGATGATGGGATTGGCCAACCATCGTCACGCCCTGTGGTGGCTGATGGCCGTCTCCTTCATCGAGAGTTCGGTCTTTCCGATCCCGCCCGACATCATGCTGATTCCCATGGTGCTGGCGGCGCGGCAGAAGGCGTGGCGCTATGCCGCCCTGGCGACGGTGGCCTCGGTGGCCGGCGGCTGGCTCGGCTATGGCATCGGCTTTTTCCTGTTCGACGCCATCGGCCGGCCGATCATCGCGCTTTATCACCTGGATGCCGGCTTCGCCACCTTCCAGTCCTGGTTCGCCGAAAACGGCGGCTGGGTGATCCTGGCCAAGGGCTGGACCCCCATTCCCTTCAAGCTGATCACCATCACCGCCGGTTTCAGTCATCTCGACCCGGTGATCTTCACCCTGGCCTCGATCGGCTCGCGCGCCATGCGCTTCTTCCTGGTGGCCGGTCTGCTCTACTTTTTCGGCGAACCGATCCGCGACTTCATCGAAAAGCGCCTGACCCTGGTCACCAGCGCCTTCGTCGTCGCCCTGGTCGGGGGCTTCTTCATCTTACGGTATGTATGATCATGACCTCAGCTCGTCTTTACCTGGCCTCCGTTCGTCTTTATCCGACGCTTCTGCTGCTGGCGTGCCTGGGCGCGCTGGGGGCGGCGCTGACCACCCAATACGGCTTCGGCCTCAAGCCCTGCGTGCTTTGCATCTATCAGCGCATTCCCTATGTGATCGCCGCCCTGCTGGCGGCGACGGCGCTGTCGCCCAGGGTTTCGGCGCGGACCAAGCTGCTGCTGATCGCCCTGTGCGGCGTGGCTTTCGCCGTCGATTCCGGCATCGCCGTCTTCCATGTCGGCGTCGAACATCACTGGTGGGAAGGCCTGGCCGCCTGTGTCGGCGGCGGGCCCCAGGCGCAAAGCGCCGACGCCCTGAAGGCCATGCTGGCCGGTCCGCCGCCGGTGCCCTGCGACCAGATTCCCTGGTCCCTGTTCGGCATCTCGATGGCCGGCTACAATGCCATGTTCGCCCTCAGCCTGGCCGTCTTCACCGTCTGGTCGGTGCGGCAGCTGAAGGAGCGGGGATGAGCCGGCCGGCCGCGGCGGTCCCCACCCCGGACCGCCAGACCGGCGCCGGCTCGATGCCGGGCGATCCGGCGCCCCGTCAATTGCTGGAACGGATTATCCGGGTCGACCAGGCCGGCGAATTCGGCGCGGTCCGCATCTACCAGGGCCAGCGGGCGGTGCTCGGCCGCAGCGCCTCCTGCGGCGAGGCGCTGCGCAAGATGGAGGAGGAGGAACGCCGCCATCTTCAGGCCTTCGACGAACTGATCGGCCAGCGGCGGGTCCGCCCGACCCTGCTGCAGCCCCTGTGGCATGCGATGGGCTTCGCCCTGGGGGCGGGGACGGCGCTTCTCGGCGAAAAGGCCGCCATGGCCTGCACGGTCGCCGTCGAAGAGGTGATCGAGGGCCATTACGCCGGCCAGTTGGAACAGTTGGGCGACGACGAGGTGGATCTGAAAAAGACCGTCACCGAATTTCGCGACGACGAACTGCGCCATCGCGACGTCGGCCTGGCCAGCGGGGCCGAACAGGCCCCGGCCTATCCGCTGCTCAGCGCCGCCATCAAATCCGGTGCCCGTTTGGCGATCTGGCTGTCCGAACGGGTCTGACGTCCGCGGTGCGGTTGGGACGGTGAGCAACACGGACGGACACGGACAGCCACGGATGAACGCGGACTTGCGCCGCAGGCATTGGCCGCGTCCCAAAGCGCGATTTTGCCGATAAGACGCAAAAATGCCTGCGGCGCTTAATTCTTATCCGTGTCCGTCCGTGGAAGTCCGTGTGCGTCCGTGTTGCCGAATGCTCGCGGCCATCCCGATACCCCCATCCGTTCAGACCGGATCGAGTTCGGTATCCCAATAAAGGAAATCCCGCCAGCTTTCGTGCAGATAGTTGGGCGGGA
Organism: Rhodospirillales bacterium; assembly: GCA_015654615.1. Taxonomy (GTDB): domain Bacteria; phylum Pseudomonadota; class Alphaproteobacteria; order Rhodospirillales; family Magnetospirillaceae; genus Telmatospirillum. The sequence goes on along the minus strand of JAATGN010000151.1, from coordinate 3,498 downwards.
AGGCGCGGCCGTGTTCCTGCAGCAGGAAATTGGTCGGGATGGCGGGGCGGACGAGGGGGAACATCTTGGCTTCGCGGGGCAGGCGGCTGCCCTTCACCAGATTGCAGGGCGAACAGGCGGTGACGACATTTTCCCAGGTGGTGTGGCCCCCCTTCGAGCGCGGAATCACATGGTCGAAGGTCAAGTCGTGGGTGGGCAGCGATTGGCCGCAATATTGACAGGTGAAGCGATCACGCAGGAAGACGTTGAATCGCGTGAAGGCGGGACGGCGCTTGGTGGGAATGTATTCTTTGAGCGAAATAACGCTGGGCAGCGCCATCATCGAAGAGGGCGACCGGATGAAGCGGTTGTAGACCGAGACGACGTTGACCCGATCGGAAACCACCGCCTTCACCGCTTCCTGCCAGGGCCACAGGGACAGTGGGTAATAGCTCAAAGGACGAAAGTCGGCATTCAAGACGAGTGCCGGACAACTTTCAAGCGCCAGCGACAAGATCCGCTTACCTCGTCAGTAAGAGTCACCATATGTAGGGTATCTACCAGAATTGCCAACCAGGCAAGCATAACAATTCCGTGAAAGCGCTAAAAAAGAGTGGACGGGCCGGCGCCCGGCGACCGCCCGGCTCCGGCGGTTGGCGGCGGAGGTTTCCCCGTTTTCAGGGCGTCTCGTCGACCGGAAAGCCGATGCCGAAGGCCTGGGCGAGGAAGCGAATGCCGGCCGTCAGGCCGTCGTCATCGATCGAATGGCCGAGGTTCGGGCAGGACAGCGTGTCGACCGCCACCCCCATCACCGAGAGGGCTTTTTCGGCCAGGGGCTGGAAGTCGTGCGGCACCACCTCGTCGTTTTCGCCATGGACCAGAAGCACCGGCGGCCGCACGGTCAATTCGGCCGGAAGCAGATCCGGCGCGGCCAGCAGGCCGGAATAGCCGACCACGGCGGCGCAGGCCTTCGGACGGCGCAGCGCCACATGCAGCGCCATCATCGTGCCTTGCGAAAAACCGACGATGGCCAGATCGCCGTCGTCCAGGCCGCGCGCCGCCAATTGCTCGTCCAGATAGCGGTCGAGCGAAGGTGCCGCCGCCTGGACCCCGGCGATGATCGCCTGCGGACTGCGGTCCTGCAGGCTGAACCATTGCCGGCCCATGGGGGCCATGTCGAAGGGAAAGGGTCCGTGCGGCGAGACGAAGGCGGCATCGGGCAGCCGGTGGGCGAAATAGGGCGCCAGGGCGATCAGGTCGTCGCCATCGGCGCCGACGCCGTGCAGGAACACCACCAGTTGCTTGGCCGGGTTGCCCGAGGCCGCCGCGGCGCCCGGGCCGTTCAGGGAATATAATGCCATCGGGGTCCTCGCCGACAAGCGGCACACGCAAGCCGCGCCTCCCAGCAGTCCTAACCGAAAAACGGTGCTATTGTCATCCCCATCATGTCGCTGACCACCCGTTTCGCCCCCAGCCCCACCGGCGAACTGCATCTCGGGCATGCCTTTTCGGCCTTGTTCGCCGCCGAGCGGGCCCGCCGCGCCCAGGGACGTTTCCTGCTGCGCATCGAGGATATCGACGCCACCCGCAGCCGCCCGGCCTTCATCGCCGGCATCGAGCGGGACCTGGCCTGGCTGGGCTTGCAATGGGAACGGCCGGTCCGCCGGCAATCCGAACATCTGGAGGATTACGCCGCCGCCTTGGCCCGGCTCGAGGCCATGGGGCTGATCTATCCCTGTTTCTGCAGCCGCGGCGACATCGCGCGCGAAATCGCCCGCTCCGGCGAGGCGCCGCAGGGACCGGACGGGCCGCGTTATCCCGGCTCCTGCCGCGCCCTCTCCGCGGCCGAGGCAAACGAACGCAAGGCGGCGGGGGCGGCCTTCGCGCTGCGTCTCGACATGGCCAAGGCGACCGCCGTCGCCGGCCCCCTGGTCTGGACCGACGAGGCGGCCGGAACGATCCGGGCCGAACCGGAACTGTTCGGCGACGTGGTGCTGGCCCGCAAGGATGCGCCGTCCAGCTATCATCTGGCGGTCAGCGTCGACGACGCCCTGCAGGGCGTCGGCCTGGTCACCCGCGGCATCGATCTCTTTGCGGCCACCCATGTGCACCGCCTGCTGCAGGCGTTGCTCGATCTGCCGGTGCCCCATTGGCATCATCACCGGCTGCTGACCTCTCCATCCGGCCGGCGTCTGGCCAAGCGCGACAAGGCGACCAGTCTCGGCGCCCTGCGTGCGGCCGGGCTGACCGCCGCCGACGTGCGGTCGATGGTGGGGTTGTGAAAGAATTTGGATAAAATTTGATGCAATATTAGCAGTACTTATAAATATTGCACTTTGAGTATTCGCACTATAAAATTTGCTTCTTAATGAAATATTAAATCGGACCGCGGTGATGTTCACCCATCTGCAAAAATCCGGCAAGATGTTCGCAACGCTCGGCGTTTTCCTTGCGGGGCTGGCTTTTGGCCTGGGGGCTTCGGTGTCCGATGCGGCGGCACGCGACATCACTCTGGGCGGCCATCGCGACGAACAGCGGCACAGCTACACCGACAATCAGTTCAAAGCCAAGCTGCCGGACAATGCCGTCGCCTTGCCGCGTCTGGTCGCCTCGGTCCAGAACCGCGAAACCGGCCGCTGGCAGCGGGTGCTGGTCGAGGCCTATCTGCAGTCGGCCGACAGCAAGGCCCTGGGGCAGGCCCGCGAGCATCTGAAAGACATCGCCGAACGGGCCGGTCCGCAACTGCAGTCGCGTCCGGCCGAATTCCTCGGGGCGGCGCACGGCGGCTCGCGCGAGGCCAAGGACTGCATCCGCCTGGCCATGGAAGAGAGCCTGGGCCATAGCTGGTCCGGCAATATCTACATCCGGTCTCTGGCCGTCTTCTGAATCCTTCGAAACGGCCACGGGAGCGGGCGTCTCCCTGTCGGGCCGACTCCGAGCGCCCGCGGGGGAGGGAGGCGCCCGCATTCCCTTCGTGGAATTCCCCGTGGGCGGGCGGCGCGGATCGGATATTGAGCAACACGGACGGACGCGGACAGCCACGGACGAACACGGACGATAAGAAAAGCGCCGCAGGCAATATCTCCCGTCTTCCAGCCGAATGCGGGTGAAAGAGGATAAAGATGCCTGCGGCGCTCTCTTATCCGTGTTCGTCCGTGGCTGTCCGCGCCCGTCCGTGTTGCGGCAAGCCCTCCGTCACCCCGAAGCCTCTCCGGCGTAGGGATGCCCCCCCCCCGCTCAGTCCTTCTTGCGGGCCAGCGGATGATGCTGGTTGACCAGGTTTTTCAACCGCTCGTCCAGCACATGGGTATAGATCTGGGTGGTGGCGATGTCGGCGTGGCCCAGCATCTGCTGCAGGCTGCGCAGGTCGGCGCCGTGGGCCAGCAGATGGCTGGCGAAGGAATGGCGCAGCACATGCGGCGATATCCGCGACGGCGCGATGCCGGCGGCGATCGCCAGATCGTCCAGCATCTTGGCGAATCCCGTGCGGGTGAAATGGCCGCTTTCCCCGGTGCCGGG
>JAATGN010000378.1 GCA_015654615.1 Rhodospirillales bacterium | reverse complement strand
GTCTCGGAAACGCCCGTGGGGTGCCCCCTGGATTCCGGCTGATCCAAGGCAATGACGAGAAAGATCGATGATCCAGTCCGATCGCAAATCGCTCCAGAGCGCGATGCCTTAAATCGGCATCACGCTCCGGCTTTTCTTGATGTCCCTCGCCGGGCGCGCGCCTCCGCGCGCTTGGCTGCGGCCTCAATGGCCGCTGGAGCGCGATGCCTTGAATCGGCATCACGCTCCGGCTTTTCTTGATGTCCCTCGCCGGGCGCGCGCCTCCGCGCGCTTGGCCGCGGCCTCAATGGCCGCTGGAGCGCGATGCCTTGAATCGGCATCACGCTCCGGCTTTTCTTGATGTCCCTCGCCGGGCGCCCGCCTCCGCGCGCTTGGCCGCGGCCTCAATGGCCGCTGGAGCGCGATGCCTTGAATCGGCATCACGCTCCGGCTTTTCTTGATGTCCCTCGCCGGGCGCGCGCCTCCGCGCGCTTGGCCGCGGCCTCATCGGAAAAGCAAAAAGCCGCCGCCGGACCGGGATGTTTTCCGGTCCGGCGGCGGCTTTCCATATTACAAAGAAAACCTTTTGGAATTACGCGTCCGGCGATCGCCCCGTCAGGCCATCGACTCCAGGCTGCCGGCCTTGGACAAGGCCGTCGCCTTGACGGCGGTCTGCAGCTTCGCAAAGGCCCGGTTCTCGATCTGGCGGACGCGTTCCCGGCTGATGCCGTAGCGGGTCCCCAATTCTTCCAGGGTCAGGGGAGCATCGCGCAGGCGCCGCTCCGTCAGGATGTCGAGTTCGCGCTTGTCGAGCACTTTGAACCCTTCCGCCAGCAGACCGTTGCCGCGCGTCGTCTCCTCGCGATCGGCCAGGGCCATTTCCTGATTGGGCCGGTCATCGACCAGCAGATCCTGGCGTTCGAGGGCATATTCGCTCGAAACCGGCGCGTTCAGCGAAGAATCGCGGCCGCCGATCCGCTGGTTCATCAGCCGCACCTGGTCTTCCGGCACGTCCAACTCGGCGGCGATCCGCGCCGTATCCTCATGGCTCAGTTCGTTGGAATCGAGGATGTGCAGCTTGGCCTTGACGCGGCGCAGGTTGAAAAACAGCTTCTTGTGCGCGGCCAGGGTGCCCAGGCGAACCATCGACCAGCTGCTCAGCACATATTCGTGCAGCGCCGCCTTGATCCACCACATGGCATAGGTCGCCAGGCGGAAGCCCTTGTCGGGATCGAATTTCTTGACGGCCCGCATCAGGCCGAGATTGCCTTCGCTGATCAGATCGGCCAGCGGCAGGCCGTAATGGCGGAATCCCAGCGCCATTTTCGCCACCAGGCGCAAATGGCTGGTGACCAGCCGATGCGCGGCATCGACGTCCTCATGCTCCTGCCAGCGCTTGGCCAGCATATATTCTTCCTCCGGCAGCAAGACGGGGAAGTTGCGGATTTCGCGAAGGTATTTGGCAAGCCCGCCGTCCGGCGACAATACGGGCAAGGCATTCGTGATGACGGCCATGGAACAATCTCCCCGAAGGACATGAAAATCCGCGCCTGCAATCTTGCAGGGCGGTCAGCTTTGGCACTGAGATTATCCGGGTCGATGCATAATCACGGTCATAGTCATATCCTCCTTTGAAGCGACACGACGTTTGCGCCCACCGCGGACGGTCGGGCTGCCGGTCCAGCCTCGAATTGAGCACCGAACCATGGCGATATTGTGGTGCAACAGAGCAAATGAGTCAAGATTTGATCGGTTCAAAAGAGCCCGCCGGCGGCAGGACGAGGGCGCGGCGCGGCCGGCGGATGTCTTTCGATGCTATCCTTTTCCCGGGAAAGCACCATCCTTTCGGGATAGCGCGTCCGCGGCGGGCGGCGAGACATCCCGCGAATGAGCGATTTTCCGGCGATCGTCGCCGGTTGCGGCCCGCCGTCCGCGCACCGTCATTCGGAAGCTTATGGCGCACCGCTCTTCACAAAGCAGGCGCAGGTTCCTATCTTGGGAACATCGTTTAGGACCATTTCAATAGAAACATGAGGTAACCATGGCTCTCGAACTCCCGGCTCTCCCCTATGACCCCAAGGCCCTCGAGCCGTTCATTTCCGCCAATACATTGTCTTTCCACCATGACAAGCATCATGCGGCTTATGTCAATAACTACAATAACTTGACCAAGGATACGCCTTACGCCGGCAAGGCGTTGGAAGAGGTGATCAAGGAGGTGGCGGGCGACGCCTCGAAGGTCGGCGTCTTCAACAACGGCGCCCAGGTTTGGAACCACACTTTCTTCTGGAACAGCCTCAAGCACGGCGGCGGCGGCAAGCCTTCCGGCGACCTGCTGTCGAAAATCGAAGCCGACTTGGGCTCGTTCGATAAATTTCTCGAAGAGTTCAAGACGGCGGCCACCACGCAGTTCGGCAGCGGCTGGGCCTGGCTGGTGCTCGACGGCGGCAAGCTGAAGGTGACCAAGACGGCCAATGCCGATACGCCCCTGGCGCATGGCCAGACCGCCCTGTTCACCGTCGACGTGTGGGAACACGCCTATTACCTGGACTATCAGAACCGTCGTCCGGATTTCGTCTCGGCCGTGCTCGAAAATCTCGCCAATTGGGATTTCGTGGGCCAGAATCTCGCCAAGGCGCACTGACCCTCACCCCTGCCCTTTTCGTCATTGCCGGGCTCGGATCCGGCAATCCACGGACCCCCGGGCCAAGCCCGGGGGTGACGAAACTGAAAACACCCACGTCAAGCCGGATCGGACGCCAGCAGGGCCGCCGCCACCGGCCGGGCCTCGGCCACCAGGACATTGTAGGTGCGGCAGGCCGCTCCGGTATCCATCACTTCGATCCCCAGGCCGAAGGCGTCCCGCAGGCCGCGGCGAAGCTCCGTGGAGACCGCCAGCATCCGGCTGCCGGTCCCCAGCAGCAGGACTTCGATGCGCGGCCGTTCGGCGGCCAGGGCGGCGAAATCGTCGACCGTCAGCCGGGCCAGGCCGGTGACCGGCCAGGAGACGGTCCGGGCGGGACAGACCAGGACCGGACCTTCATGGCGCAGGCCGCTGATCCGAAAGCCGCCGTCGCCGTAGCCCTGGATGACCTGAAAGTCGCGGGGATTGACCGTATTGATTTCCATGGACGATTATATGGCGACGGCCTCGTGCCGCCGCCAGCCTCGCTGGTCAGTGGAGCCGCGCCTCCGCCCGCCTTTTCCGCCGGACGAAAAGGCCCGATTTACGGCCTGGCCTTGACCGATTGGCCGGCCGCCGCCGCGTCGGCTCTGATGAAATGGGCCCGTGTCGCGCCCATCCACATGACCAGCGGCGAAGACACCAGCACCGACGAATAGATGCCGAAGACGATGCCGATGGTCAGCGCCAGGGCGAAATAATGCAGGGTCTCGCCGCCGAACAGCAGCATGGAAAGCACCACCATTTCGGTACAGCCATGGGTGATGATGGTCCGCGACATGGTGGCGGTGATGGCGTTGTTGATGATCTCGGCGACGCTCTGCGTCTTGTATTTGCGGAAATTTTCACGAATCCGGTCGAACACGACCACCGATTCGTTGACCGAATAGCCCAGCACCGACAGGACGGCGGCCAGCACGGTCAGCGAAAACTCCCATTGAAAGAAGGAGAAGAAGCCCAGGATGATCACCACGTCGTGCAGATTGGCGATGATCGCCGCCACGGCGAAGCGCCATTCGAAGCGAAAGGCCAGATAGGCCATGATGCCGGCGCAGACCAGCGCCAGGGCGATCGACCCGTCCGAGACCAGCTCCTTGCCGACCTGCGGTCCGATGAACTCGACGCGCCGCAGTTCGACGTTCGGCTCGGCGGCGCGCAAAGCCCCCAGCACCGTCTCGGACAGCTGTGCGGAGGACACCCCCTCCTTCAGCGGCATGCGGATGATCAGATCCGACGAGGTGCCGAAATTCTGGATCGCGGTGTCCAGGATGCCGGCCTTTTCGAGGGCGCTCTGGGCGCGCGCCGGCTCGGCCGTCTGCTGGTAATGCACCTCGATGACCGTTCCGCCGGTGAATTCCACGCCGAAGTTCAATCCGCGGGTGGCCAGGAAGAATACCGCCAGGATGAAGGTGATCAGCGACACCACGGTCGTCGACCGCGCATAGGTCATGAACGGGATGTCGCGCTTGAAACGGAAGAATTCCATGGTGTGCTGCTCCGACCCGCTCAAATGGACAGGTGATCGATCTTGCGCTTCCGGCCGTAGGTCAGATTGACCAGGGCGCGCGAGACCAGAATGGCGCTGAACATCGAGGTGAGAATACCCAGGCACAACACCACCGCGAAACCGCGCACCGGCCCCGTGCCATAGGCGAACAGGGCGACGCCGGCGATGAAATTGGTGACATTGGTATCGAGGATGGTGGCGAAAGCATGTTCATAACCGGCATGAATCGCCGCATGCGGCGTATGACCGGCCCGCAGTTCCTCGCGGATGCGCTCGTTGATCAGCACGTTGGCGTCGATGGCCATGCCGACGGTGAGAGCGATGGCGGCGATGCCGGGCAGGGTGAGCGTGGCCTGCATCAGGGACAGCAGCGCCACCAGCATCAGGACGTTGGCGGCAAGGGCCAGGGTCGAGAACAAACCGACGACCCGATAATAGATCGACATGAAAACGGCGATGGCGACGAAGCCCCACAGCACCGAATGGACGCCCTTGGCGATATTCTCGGCGCCCAGGCTCGGACCGATGGTCCGTTCCTCGATGATCTCCATGGGAGCCGCCAGGGCGCCGGCCCGCAGCAGCAGAGCCACGTCATTGGCGTCTTTGACCGACATCCGCCCGGTAATCTGCACCTGGCCGCCGTCGATCTGCTGGCGGATCACCGGCGCGGTGACCACTTCGCCCTTGCCCTTCTCGATCAGCAGGATGGCCATCCGCTTGCCGACGCTGTCCCGGGTCACCTGGGAGAAGATGCGGGCCCCCCGGGTATCGAGATTGATGTGGACCGCCGGTTCGTTGGTCCGATTGTCGAAGCCGGCCGAGGCATTGGAAATGTTCTCGCCGGTCAGGACGATGGCCTTCTTGATCAGCAGGGGCTGGCCGTCCCGGCCGCTCGGATAATATTCGTCGCCCGGCGGCACCAGGCCGCGCGCCGCGTTCTGCAGGCTTTGCAGATCGGCGTGATCCTCGTCGACCATGCGGATTTCCAGGCTGGCCGTGCGGCCCAGGATGTCCTTGGCCTTGGCGGTGTCCTGGACGCCGGGCAACTGGACGACCACCCGGTCGGCCCCCTGCTGCTGGATGATCGGCTCGGCGACGCCCAGTTCGTTCACGCGGTTCCTGAGGGTCAGCACATTCTGTTGCAGGGCGGCGTCCTGGAACTTTTTCAGGGCCTCGGGGGTCAGGGTCAGCGCGATGCGCGTGTCGTCCACCTGCACCCCGGTCATGTCGCGCAGGCTCTTGCGCATTTCGTCGCCGCCCTGGGCGCGGGTCTCGGCGTCCCGGAATTTCACCACCAGGCTCTGGCCCTCGCGGCTGACGCCGCCCAGGGGAACCTTGGCGTCACGCAGCACGTTGCGCACATCGTTGGTCTGGCGATCGAGCTGCTTGTTGAGCGCCGCCTTCATGTCGACCTGCATGAGGAAATGCACGCCGCCGCGCAGATCGAGGCCGAGATACATCGGCAGCGCGCCGATGCCGGACAGCCAATCGGGCGACGCGGACAGAAGATTGAGGGCGACCGTATAATTGTCGCCCAGAACCCGCTGCAATTCGTCCTTGGCCCGCAGCTGGGTGTCGGTATCGGGCAATTTGACCTTGATCCCCGACGCGTCGGAGAGAATGCCCTGATAGGGAACCTGCTGCTGCTTCAGATCGTCCTCGACCTGGCGCAACAGGGACTGATCGATCTGCACGACCGAATTGGCTGGGGAAATCTGCACGGCCGGAACTTCGCCGAAGATGTTGGGCAGGGAATAGACCAGTCCCAGCGCCAATACGACGAAGATGAGGACATATTTCCACCGGGGATAGCGGTTCATATGCAGCACACTCTCTTAATGACCATCCGAGCTAGGCGGTTATGGCAAATCCCGCCAGGGCCGTCCGCGGACAACAGCCCCGGCAGCACATCTGGCGAGTCGCGCCCCGCACCTTCGGCCGGTTAGTTCCTGCCGAAAAGCTTGCCCAGCATGGAAGCGGGCTTCTTGTCTTCGGCCTTGGGGTCCTCGACGGCCACGGCGGAGGTCTCGCCATCGTCCTTGCCGTCCTTGCCGGCGCTGTCCTTGGCGCCGCCGGTCACCGGCTCGGTCTTGGCCAGGACTTCCGAAATCGCGCTGCGCATCACGCGAACGCGGACGCCTTCGGCGATTTCGACGGAGACTTCGCTGTCGCTGATCACCTTGTTGATCTGGCCGATAATGCCGCCCTGGGTCAGCACCCGGTCGCCGCGCCGAACCTGGGAGACCATTTCACGATGCGCCTTCATCTTCTTCTGCTGCGGACGCAGCAGCAGGAAATAGAAAACGACGAAAATGAGGACGAGCGGCAGGAACTGCTGCAAGGAATCGAGCCCGCCGGCGGGGGCGCCGGCCGCCTGCGCGTAGGCCTCTGAAATGAACATGGTGGTCTCCTGGACTTGACGATCGGCTTTTAAGCAGCGGGAATATAACGGGCCTGCGGTGAGTTGCAATCTCTAACCGTCGCCCCGCCGGGCAATGGGCCGAATGCCGCCGATTTTTTCGATCCCATGTCACCGCCGCCGGCCAGATGCCAGCTCAACTGAAGCCATCGAAGTCACGCCGACATCCTGTAAACGACGTCATTGCGAGCCTTTAGGCGAAGCAATCCAGGCCGGCGGATGTTCTGGATTGCTTCGCCTAAAGGCTCGCAATGACGTTTGCGGAGAAGCTCAGGTATTCGTCGCTCACGCGTTCCGCCGACGCGGCGACCTCGTCGAGCAGGCCTCCCACGCCGAGGCCCGCGACGTCCCGACGCGTCACGGACAGTCCGGCCAGGATCCGTTGCAGGACGAAATCCAGGCCGTTCAATTTGGGGGAGCGGGCGCATCCCGGCAGACCGATCACCGGGACGTCGGCGAGATGGCCGAGCATCAGCAGATTGCCGGGATCGACCGGCATGCCGAAGAAATCGATCGTCCCGCCGGCGCCCTGGAGAGCGGCGGGAATGACGTCGCCGCGATCGACCACCGCCGAAGCTCCCAGCACCAGAATCGGAGCGAACCCCAAGGCGGCGTGGCGTTTGATCGCCGCCGTCACCGCATGGAGGTCATGGGCGCATTCCACCACGGATCCCAACCGGCTGCCCCATGACTCGAGGCGCCGTTCCGTCACCTGGCGGGTCTTCTCGAGCACGCCGGGCTTGGTTTCCGGCAGCCTCGTCATCACCAACCCGGCCTGGTGCGCCTGGAATTCCGCGACGCGAAGCAACGCCCCGCCGTCACCGGCGATGGCGCAGCAGGCGGCGACCGCCGCCGCCGGCGCGGCAAAGGGAATCAGCTTGACGGTCGCCACCATCTGCCCGGCCCGCACCGCCCGGAAGGCGGGCAATGTCGCCAGGGTGACCGCCTCATGCACCATGTTCAGCCGATCGACGCGCTCGGGCGTCAGCGCCAGCACCCCGGCCGTCTTCGCATAGAGATTGCAGCGCCCCGTGAAGGCCTTCGCCGCCGCGACGCCCCCTCCCGCCGCCGCCGCCGCCACCCGTTCCGCCGCCGCATCCTCGGCGACGTCGCCGGCGTCCAATCTCGCCGCCATCACCGAACGCAGCCCCACCCGGCGCAACCGGACCAGGTCGGCCGCCGTCAGCACATGGCCTTTCTTCAAGCGAAGCTCTCCGCCGCCGAGACTGTGGGCCAGCATGGCCCCTTCGGCCTCCTCCAACGGAAACTCCGCAAAAATCATATCGGCCCCCGCAATGGCCGGCCGGCCGGCCGCGCGTCGAGAAGGGCGTAGGCCAGGCGATAGAGCGACATCGATCCGGCCATGCCCCAGACCATGCCGACCACCATCATGCTGATCATCGACGGCATTCCCCAGGCCCATTGGAATCGAGAAGCCAGAGCGGGGCCCAGCCAGCTGCCGAGCAGCATGCCGCCGAGCATCGCCCCGTTGCACATCAGATTGAATCCCATCCGTCCGCACACCGCCTTGCGGCACCGCACCGATGAGGCAAGGTGGTGTCTCGCCTCGATCGCCGCAACGGTCCCCATGCCGCCCGCCAGCATGGCCAGATGCGTGGCGCGCAGGATATCCCAATGACGCAGCAGGTTGGCGTGGAAGGAACCGGGGACGGAAAGGCACAGTCCGCTCAGCGTCTCCCTGCCCTGCAGATGGCCGTCGATCAGCAGTCCGGCGGCCATCCCCGCCGTCGACAGCAGCAGCATCAGAAACGGCGCCGACAGCCAACGCCCCCGCGTCAGCCGGATGGCGCCCAGGCCGAGCAGGACCAGCCCCCCTCCGGCCGCCGCCCAGGAGACCGACAGCGGGCCGACTTCCATCGAAAGAAGCGCCGGCGAGGCCGCCAGGAGCAGCCAGGCGGCGAGGCGCAAGGAAGAGGGTCCCGTCATCACACGCCCCCTTCCATGCGGCTCAGCAGGCGGCGGTAATCGTCGGGCGTGTCGCAGTCGAAAACGAAGACGTCGTCTTCGAATTCGATCCGCGCCACCTCCCGGTCACGCGTCTCGATCAGCCGGCGGCAGCCGGGATCGAGTCCGCCCCCGGCCACGGCCGGAATATGGCGGGCGGCGAATAGAACGGGAGTGCCGCGCAATCCCCGGTACTGCGGAATCACGATCGAAAAGCCGCCGTCGCCGGCATAGCTGCCGATCAATTGCCGCAAATGGCCCGGCGTCACCAAAGGCTGGTCGCCCGGCAGCACCAGCACGGCGTCGCAGGCCGTCCGCAAGGCCCGCACGCCGGCCGCCACCGAGGTGGCCTGGCCGTCCCCGTAGGACGGATTGTGCGCCAGACGGACCGGCAGGCCGGCAAGCGCCGCGGCGACTTCGGCGGCCCGATGGCCGGTCACCACCACCGTTTCCGCCGGATGTATTCCCAGCACGTTGCTCACGCTGCGCCGGATCATCGGCATGCCGCCGACGTCGAGCAGAAGCTTGGCCCGATCGCCCATGCGGACCGATCGCCCGGCCGCCAGCACCACGGCCGAAACGACAAGATCGGTCATGACGGCCTCACGTCGCCCGCTTGCCGGACCACAAACCGGCCAGGAATTCCCGAAAGACCGCCCATAACAGGGCCAAGGCGTTCAGTTTCCGGGGAACGGCCGGCGGTGGTGGCGGTGCGGCCGCGCCGCCCTCCGCCGCCCGCGGGGATTGCATGGTTTCGCTCTTCCGCCGCAGATTGGCGAAGAATTGATCGAGCAGCTGATCGGACACCGAGGTGATCAGCCGGGCGCCGAAGGACGCCACCTTGCCGTTGACGCCGATCTCGGCCCGCCCGGTCAGTTGGCAGGCGTCCGGCCCGGCCTCCCGCACCGAGCCGGTCAGTTCCATGGTCGCGGCGGACGAGGCGCCGTCCGCCCCCCGTCCGGCCAGACGGATCCGGCGCGTCGCCGCATCGCGCGACAGGATTTCCATCTCGCCTTTGAAATTGACGCTGGCCGGCCCCAGTCTGACCGCCACCGCCCCCTTGTAATGGCTGGCGTCGATCTGTTCGGTGATCCTGGCTCCCGGCATGCAGGAGGCCACGGCGTCGAGATCCTCCAGAAGCCGCCACGCCTGATCGGCGGGAATCGGCAAATCGAGGGTGCGGTCGATGTCCAGTTTCATGCTGCTTGTCCTTTCTTGTTCTAAATCCTCGCCAGATAGGGTTCCAGGGCGGCCAGGCTCTCGACATTGTGGGCCGGGGCGAACAGCGACACATGCGGCAGGGCCGCCTGCATGCCGCGGGCTTGCGGCGTATAGCCGTCCCAGCCGATCAGCGGATTGAGCCAGACGATCCGCCGGCAGCGCCGGCGCAATTGCCGCATTTCCCGCCCCAGCCGTTCGGGATCCCCGGTGTCGTATCCGTCCGAGACGATGATCACCGCCGTCCGCGAATCGATGACGCGGGGCGCGTGCCAGCGATTGAAATCGGCCAGGCAATCGCCGATCCGCGTGCCGCCGCCGATCCCTTCGGCCATCAAGGCCAGGCGTTCGACGGCGCGCTCGACCGAACGATCCTTCAGCGAGGCGGAGACATGGGAAAGGCGCGTATGGAAGAGATAGGCCTCGGCCTGCGCGAAGACGTCGAGGACGGCATGGATGAACCGCAGGAAAAAGGCCGTGTAAAGGCTCATCGAGCCCGAGGCGTCGAGCAGGACCACCAACCGCAGCGGCCGGCTTTTGCGTCGCCGCCACAGCAGATCGAAGGGCGTTCCGCCATGCGCGACGCTGCGGTGAATGGTGCGGCGGAGATCCAGCCGCCGTCCCTTCCGCCGAGCCCGCTGGCGGCGGATCAGCTTGGCGCGCAGGCGCTTCGACAGACGGGTGGTCATGGCATGGACGGCCGCCAGGTCGTCCGGATCGACCACATGGCGCAAATCGGCGGCCGCCAGATTTTCCATCCGGCCGGCCCCCTTCTGCCGGCCCTGGCCGTCGATCGAGCCGTCTTCCGGTCCCGCGGTCCGGCGATCGACATGATCGCCCGGCCCCAGGTCGTCCGGACGCAGTCCCCCCGGCAGCGGCCGCCGTTTCGGCCCATGGGCCGGCGACGGCCCGGACGCCGAGGTCCGGCGCATGCCGCGGCCCAGCCAATAGGCCTCGAAGAGCTCGGCGAACTTCCGCCAATCGGCGTGGCGGGCGCAGAACAGGGCGCGAAAGGCCGTTTGCAGCGCGGCGGACCGCCGCGCTTGCGGCGAGGCGAGGATCGCCAGGGCGTCTTTCGTCTCGGCCAATCCGACGGTGAATTCATTGTCGCGCAAGCTGCGGACGAAGCCGGCCAGCCGCCGCCGGCCGGCCGCGCCGAAGGGATCGGGAGTTGGGACGGAAGGGGATGCCGCGGTCATCGCCGTCCCTTTCTCACGCCACGCGGCCGAGCAGGCGATCGGTCACCTCGCGGGTCAGGCGAGAGCGGTCTTCGTGGGTCTTCAAAAGACAGATCAGGGTTTCGTGCAGGACCTCGGGCTGGCCGCGCAGATCGGCGATCTCGAGGCCGGCCAGGGTCGCCGCCCAGTCGAGGGTTTCGGCCACCCCGGGCACCTTGCGCAGATCCTCCTTGCGGATCAGGGCGACCAGTTCGGCCACCTGCGTGGCCAGGGCCGCGTCGATTCCCGGCAGGCGCGCCAGGATGATCCGCGCCTCGCGGTCGATGTCGGGAAAATCGACGTAATGATAGAGGCACCGGCGGCGCAGCGCGTCGGACAGCTCCCGCGTGCCGTTGGAGGTCAGGACGACGCGCGGACGGCTTATCGCCCGGATGGTTCCCAGCTCGGGAATGCTGACCTGGAAATCGGACAGCAGTTCGAGCAGGAAGGCCTCGAACTCCTCGTCGGCCCGATCGACCTCGTCGATCAGCAGCACCGGCGGCTCGGTCCGCCGGATGGCGGCCAGCAAGGGACGTTCCAGCAGGAATTTCTCCGAAAAGATATGCTCCTCGATGGCGTCGGCATCCTCGCCGCCGCCCTCGCGGGCCTTGATGGCGAGCAATTGCCGCTGATAGTTCCATTCGTAAAGGGCGGCGTTCTGGTCCAATCCCTCGTAGCACTGCAGGCGGATCAGTTCGGCGCCATGCACCAGGGCCAGGGCCTTCGCCACCTCGGTCTTGCCGACCCCGGCGGCGCCTTCGAGCAGCAGCGGCCGCGCCAGGAAATCCATCAGCCACAGCGCGGTGACCAGGGCCGCCTCGGCGATATAGCCGACCCCGGCCAGCCGTTCGCCGATGTCGCTCCGGCTGGCCGCCGGGGCGGGCCGGGCATTCACCCTATCCATGCAGCCCGAGCTTCTCGGCCGCCATCCAGGTCCGCCAATTGTCGTGCGGCATGGCGATATGGGTGGAGCCGAGGAAAGTGAAGGCATCGTTGACGGCATTGGAGAAACAGGGAACGCCGCCGACATTCGGGCTTTCTCCGACGCCCTTGGCGCCGATCGGATGATGCGGCGAGGGCGTCGTCGTCCAATCGGTCTCCCAGACCGGAGTCTCGACCGCCGTCGGCAGGAAATAATCCATGAAGGACGGCCCGGTGACATTGCCGTCGTCGTCGTAGCGGATCTCCTGGCCCATGGCGATGGCGAAGGCCTCGGTCAGGCCGCCGTGGACCTGCCCTTCGATGATCATCGGATTGATCCGCGTCCCGCAGTCGTCGAGGGCGTAGAAGCGCCTGACCTTGCTGACCCCGGTGTCGACATCGACGTCGACCACGCAGATATAGGCCCCGAAGGGATAGGTCATGTTGGGCGGATCGTAGTAGTTCACCGCCTCCAGCCCCGGTTCGAGACCGGGCGGCAGGTTGTTGTAGGCGGCCCAGGCGATCTCCTTCATCGTCTTGAAGCGCTCCGGCGTGCCCTTGACCTGGAAACGGTCGATGTCCCATTCCAGGTCGTATTCCGAGACCTCCAGCAGATGGGCGGCGATCATCTGGGCCTTGGCCCGGATCTTGCGCGCCGCCATGGCGGTGGCCGCCCCGGCCACCGGCGTCGAGCGCGAGCCGTAGGTGCCGAGCCCATAGGGCGCGGTGTCGGTATCGCCTTCCTCGATCATGATGTCGTCGGCCGGCAGTCCCAGCTCGCTGGCGATGATCTGGGCATAGGTGGTCTCGTGGCCCTGGCCTTGCGATTTGGTTCCCATGCGGGCGATCACCGCGCCGGTCGGATGGATGCGGATTTCCGCCGAATCGAACATGGCGATGCCTAAGATGTCGCAATTCTTGGCGGGACCGGCTCCGACGATCTCGGTGAAGAAGGCGACGCCGATGCCCATCAATTGACGGGTCTCGCCGCGGCGGAAGGCCTCCTGCCGTTCCGTCTGCTCGGCCCGCAACCGGTCGTAGCCGACCGCCTGCATGGCTTTGCGCAAGGCCGTGTGATAGTCGCCCGAATCGTATTCCCAGCCGAGGGCCGACTGATAAGGGAACTGCTCGGCGCGGATCAGGTTCCGCATCCTGAGTTCGGCCGGGTCCATGCCCAGCTTTTGCGCCAGGATGTCCATGGCCCGCTCGATGCAATAGGCCGCCTCGGTGACGCGGAAGCTGCAGCGGTAGGCGACGCCGCCCGGCGCCTTGTTGGTATAGACGCCGTCGACCGCCACATGCGCCGCCGGAAAATCATAGGATCCGGTGACGATGTTGAAGAAGCCGGCCGGCCATTTGGTCGGGTCGGCGCAGGCGTCGAAGGCCCCGTGGTCGGCCAGCACATGCACCCTGAGGCCGGTCACCCGCCCCTCCCCGGTCGCGGCGATCTCGGTGGTCATGTGATAGTCGCGGGCGAAAGCGGTGGTGGTCAGATTTTCGATGCGGTCCTCGACCCATTTCACCGGCCGGCCGGTGACGATCGAGGCGACCACCGCGCAGACATAGCCGGGATAGACGCCGACCTTGTTGCCGAAGCCGCCGCCGATGTCGGGGGCGATCACATGGATCTTCTGCTCGGGAATTCTGGCGATCAGCGAGGCGACCGTGCGGACCACGTGCGGCGCCTGGAAGGTGCCCCACAGGGTCAGCTCGCCCTTGATTTTGTCGAAGGAAGCGACCGCCTGGCAGGTTTCCAGCGGGCAGGGATGCACCCGTTGATAGGAGATCAATTCCTTGATGGTCACCGCGGCCTTGGCGAAGGCGGCGTCGGTGGCCTCGGCGTCGCCGACCTCCCAGGTGAAGATGTGATTGGCGTGCTTGCGCCGGCCATGCGCGCCCTCCATCCTGTCCCGGATGTCCTCGCGCAGCACCGGGGCGTCCGGCGCCATCGCCTTGAAGGGATCGACCAGCACCGGCAACGGCTGGTAGTCCACTTCGACCAGTTCGGCCGCATCGGCGGCCAGATAGCGGTCCTCGGCGATGACGAAGGCGACCTCCTGATTCTGATAGAGGACTTTTTCCTCGGCCAGGACCGCCGCGACGTCGCCAGCCAGCGTCGGCATATAGTGAAGGCCCAGGGGCTTCAGATCGGCCGCCGTCAGCACGGCGATCACGCCGGGCAGGGCCAGCGCCTTCGAGGCGTCGATCCTGGTGATCCGCGCATGCCCGTAGGGCGAGCGGACGAAATCGCCGAAGAGCATTCCCGGCAATGTCACGTCGTCGACGTAATTGCCCTTGCCCTGGACGAAGCGGATGTCCTCGACGCGCTTTCGCTTGCACCCCAGCCCTTCGAGGCGGTCGCGGCGTTCGGCGCTGCTCGGGCTCATGTCGTTCATTGCGCGGCCTCCTGGATCGCCGGTTCGCCCAGCTTGGCCGCGGCATATTGAATGGCTTTGACGATGTTCTGATAGCCGGTGCAGCGGCAGAGGTTTCCGGCGATGCCGAAGCGGATCTGCTCCTCGCTCGGATGGGGATTTTCCTTCAGCAGCCGATAGGCCCGGGTGATCATGCCGGGCGTACAGAAGCCGCATTGCAGGGCATGGCATTGCCGGAAGCCTTCCTGCAGGGCGTGCAGGCTGCCGTCGGCCGCCGCGATGCCTTCGATGGTCAGGACCCGCGCCCCGTCGGCCTGCACGGCGAAGACGGTGCAGGCCTTCACCGACTTGCCGTCGAGATCGACCGTACAGGCGCCGCAATGGCTGGTGTCGCAGCCGATATGCGGTCCGGTCAGCCCGACCTGCTCGCGCAGGAAATGGATCAGCAGGGTTCGGGGCTCGACCAGGGACTCGACCGTACGGCCGTTGATCGACAGCGAAATCGGATGTCCTGCCATGACGTCATCCTCCTCGAGCCGCGTGCGCTTCGGCGATTTTCATGGCCCGCGCCAGGGCGCGGGCCAGCATCACGCCGGCCATCCTGGTGCGATATTCGGCCGGCCCCCGGTTGTCGGAAGCCGGCGCGGTGACGGCCTCGGCGGCGGCGACCGCCCGCTTGAGGCTGGCCGCGTCGAGCGAGGAGCCGATCACCGCCAGCGCCGCCTGTTCGGCCAGCAGCGGCGTCTCGGCCACATTGGTCAGCCCGATCGCGCAACCGTCGATCACGCCGTTCTTCACGCTGAGGATCACCGCCGCCGCCGCCGTCGCATAGTCGCCGACCTTGCGCTTCAGCTTTTCATAGGCGTAACCGTGACCGGCCGGCGGAACCGGAAGGTGGACGGCGGTGACGATCTCGCCGGCCTGCAGCGCGGTGAAATAGGCGCCGTGGTAGAAATCGCGCGCCGCCACCCGCCGCTCGCCCGCCGGCCCGGCCAGCTGATAGACGGCGTCCAGGCATTGCATGGTGGCCGGCATGTCGTTGCCCGGATCGCCATTGGCGACATTGCCGCCCAAGGTGCCCAACGAGCGCACCTGCGGATCGGCGATCAGCAGGGAAACCTCGCGCAGGATCGGCAGCCGGCTGGTCAGCAGCTCGGAGGCCAGCAGTTCCGCCTGCGTCGTCATGGCGCCGATGGCGATGCGGTCTCCTTCGTCCCGGATGCCCTTCAAGGCTTCGATACCGGCGAGGTCGACCAGATGCTCCGGCGTGGCGAGGCGCAATTTCATCATGGGGATCAGGCTGTGACCGCCGGCGAGCGGGCGGGCCCCGTCGCCCAAATCGGCGAGCAGCGCCACGGCTTCCGGAACGGATTTCGGGCGATGGTAGGCGAACGCGCCTGGTATCACGGCAATCCTCCCGCGCTCGCATTCACCGCCGAAAACGGGTTCCGAGCGTCCTTGACTGTGCCGGCCCCGGGTTCGAGACCGGCATCGGCCGCATCGAGGCCGATGCCGTCAGGTTCATGATGTTGCGGCGCATTCGCAATATTTCGTGCACGAGGCGTCACCGCCATGCACGAACGGCGGCGCGCCTTGCACGAAATACGTCAGGAAGACTGATCTATCGCGGCGCCCCCACAAAGGTCACCGTTCCACCCCCCAACCCTCGTGGGTGGGCTGGGGGGTGGGGGAAAACGGTGGGGACGGCTAGCGATTCAAGATATCGGCGACTTCCTGAAGCTGCTTGTCGAACCGCAGCAGGAAGAACCCCTGATAGGCCAGATCCGACGGCACGACGTAAGAGCCGCCGGCGCCGTTCGCCACGAAAAATTTATAGAGGGACGCTCCGGAACGGAGCGATATCAGCATATTGTTCCAATGCTCTTCCGCCCCCTTGGCGACGATGACGCTGTGGTAATCCTCCCCAAGCGCCGAGAGGATGACGAGATAGGCGAACATGCGGCCCTTGGTGGCGAAGAAGACGTCGGTGGCCCGCCCATCGAAATAGCCGCCGTTCGTCGCCAGCACCTTCCGCTGATTGTCGGTCATCAGGGTTCTTTCGGAATCGGTGAAATGCTCGGGCGACAGCACCGTGAGCTCGATGGTGCTGGACTGGCTGCCGAGATCCTTGTCGATCTTGATGAGGAAGTCGGAAAGGCTGCTGGCGATCTTGTCGTATCTCGCTTGCCCGCGGGCCAGCCGGCGGTTGTAGTCGTCGAGATTGCGAATGCCCTCCCTGTACTGCGAGACGGCGCTCGGCAGCAGGAAAGCGGTGGGGTCGTAGTTGAGCAGCCCCTTGGCGGCCACCAGATTGGGATCCGCCTCGCCGGACCCCCGTTCGCGGCCGAGAAAATCCGTCATCTGGGTCGCCCACTGCGCCACCGCATATTGGATGGCCTTCTGGTAGGCCACCATGTTGGTGCTATGCGCGATGGGATAAATCCACGGTTTGCTGGGGGCCCAGTGGTCGGTCTCCAGTTCCATCAGCGTCGCCGCCATGGTGACGGCCTTGCTTCCCCCGTCGACGACGAAGCGCGGGGACGGCTTCATGGCGACATCGTCGTCGATGTGATACTGCAGGACGAACAATACGATGAAGGCGACCACGAGGACGCCGAAAACGGCGGCGGCGAGCTTGGTGACGAGACTTGCCCCCAGGGTGGCGTTGAAGACGGCCTGTCGAAGTGTGTCGGCCTTCGCGCGAAGACCTCGGAAAAGCGGCAAAATCATATCCTCCAGGCTCGTCATCGGTCAGCCGGCCGGTATCGGCGGCGGGGAAAGGCAAGGTCCTTGTCCCGGCGGTCGCGGCGTCCCACGGAGCGGGACTCCGGCTGGTGCCCGGAAAAAGACACGGCAATGATGTTGCATTATGCGCCGGCGCGGGAAAACCCGCCAGAGAGGCTCGTCACCGGATCGGATCAGGACGAATTCCCCGCCAGATGCCGCGCCAGAGTCCGGCGAAGGTCCTCGGGCGCGGTCCGGAGGAGCGCCGCGCCGAGTTCGCGCATGCGCCGCCGCTGATCGTACAGCTGGTCAAGCAGCGACAGCACAACGGGCAGCGCGTCCTCGTTGACCTGCATCTCGTCGCGCAACTCCTGAATCAGACGGACCCGGGCCACATCGATCTCCCCGAACGCATAGTTGCCGTCGCGGCCGTCCGGCCGCACCCATTCGTTGCGGATCCAACGTTCCAGATCCTGACGTTGCAGACCCGACAGTTGCGTGACGAGAACCTCGATGCCGATCATTGCCCAGCCTCCATCGCCTGCCTGGGATCGACGGGATGTTCCGGCGCCCAGGTGCGGAGAAAGTCCTCCAACGCCGCATCCGGCGCCCCGATCGCCACGCGCAGCGTGGCGTACAGATTGCCCGCGGCACGCCCGCCATGCGCCGGCACGCCCCGGCCGCGCAGCCGGAGCTCCGTCCCGCCGTCGGAGTGAGGCGGGATGCGCATGCGGACCGGACCGGCCGGCGTCGGCACTTCGACCAATCCCCCGAGAACCGATTCCGGCAGGGTCACCGGCAATTCCAGCCGAATATCCTGGCCGACCCGTTTGAAATAACGATGCGGGGTGACGTGAATTTCGATCAGGGCGTCGCCGTCGGAACCGCCATTCGCCCCATCATTGCCCTGACCCCGCAGACGCAGCACTTGCCCGTCCGTCGTCCCCGGCGGAATCTTCACATCCAGCGCGCGGCCATCGGGCAGCGTCAGCCGCCGGGTCGCTCCATTGACGGCGTCCAGAAAGTCCGTGGTCAGCGCATAGAGCGTGTCCCGCCCGTGCCTGCGGGTCTTGCCGCCGGACCGCCCCTCCTCGTCGAACATCGCGCCGAACAGATCGTCGATGTCGGCGGCGTTCCATCCCTCCGGCTGCGGGCCGGCTCGAGCGTAGCGGCGGCCAGGCTCGCCCTCGGCATAGTCGCGATAGGACGGCCGCGATGCCCGCTCCTGCCCGGCGGCATCGATCTCGCCCCGATCGAATCGGCCGCGCTTTTCGGGATCGGACAACAGCTCGTTGGCCGCGGACACCGCCTTGAACCGTTCCTCCGCCTGCGTACTGCCCGGATTGAGGTCGGGATGGTGCTGCTTGGCCAGATTTCGATAGGCGCGGCGAATGTCGTCGTGACTGGCATCGCGGGCCACACCGAGCGTCTTGTATGGATCGTCCACCCTTGTCCACCCTTAAGCGATCGGTTGCGCGGCGATCGTGCGACAGGATCCCGGCCATGCGGCCTGTCCGTCGAAGACAGCTTAGATCTTTCCCGGGGTCGAACAAGAGCGACGGAAACTACTTAAAAACGCCGCCAATAAGTCTTCATAAAAAATAAAATCCCGATGGACGGAGGTCTTCCTTGCGTACATTCCGACTCTGTCACCATCGTCCCGCTCGGCTGTAAAATGGATTATTGGGGATTTTGTCTCTAATTTTTTCAAACGCGGAAACAATCGAACGAAATAAGTGACGATTTCCAATCGTCTTCTTCGTGTTTCCACACGATGCGGGCCGCTTTTGGCTCGCCTTACCCCTCGATGGGAGTTGCCGTCCATGCGCCTACGATATCCGGTCCCCAAGCTCGCCATGCTGCTTCTCGTGAGCCTGTCCTCGCCCGGCTTCGCTGCCGACCCCTCCCCCGGGCCGAGCGCCTTCGTCTCGGAGATGGCGCGCTCGGCGCTGCTGTCCGTGACCAACGAGACGGTCTCTTCCGCCGACCGGCAACAACGACTGGGAGGATTTCTCGACAAGGATTTCGACATACCGCAAATCGCCCGCTTCGTTCTGGGACGTTACTGGCAAAAGTCGAGCCCCGCCGACCAGCAGGCTTTCATCGCGGCCTATCGCGATTTCATGGTCGGCGTCTATTCCCGGCGTTTCGTCCGGTATCATGGCGAATCGTTCCGGGTCATCGGACAGCGCAGCGAAAATGCGACCAGCACGGTCGTCTATACCGAGTTGAACCAACCCAATTCCGGACCGCCGCTCAAGGTCGAATGGCGCGTCGCCGGCACCGATGGCTACAGGGTCGTCGATATCAGCGTCGCCGGCATCAGCATGACCCTGGCGCAACGCGAAGATTTCGGCTCATTCCTTTTGCAGCAAAATGGCAATCTGCCCGCCCTGACGCATCAGTTGCAGGTCAAGACGAGCGCATTGGAACCGCAATGACGTCCGCATGGGCCCGTCATAGTAAAGTTACACATTGTTCCCACGTATTTTGCTCGTTCGGATGATGAACGGCACGTTTTTCAAGCGCCTTACTTTGGTCACATTATCAATGAACACTGCATTTGGCATTGCAGGGAACTTTCTGAGAATGCGCTCAATATCTCCCATCCGAAAGGTAGCCTCCAATGATTAGGGAAACTTCGAAAATCGTGTCGGCCTACTTGGCCGGTAATCATTTGGCCGAAACCGAAATCTCCGATTTCATCCGCTCCACTTATGCCGCTCTGGTCGCCACCGCCGCACCGGAGCAGGCGGCGGAGGCGGTGCGGCCGCAGCCTGCCGTTCCGACGAAGAAATCGATCATGCCGGACGCCATCGTCTGCCTCGAATGCGGAAAGAAGTTCAGCATGCTGAAGCGGCATCTGCGCACCGATCACGATACCTCGGTCGACGAATATCGAATGAAATGGGGACTTCCTTTGACCTACCCCATGGTCGCGCCCAATTATTCGGAACGCCGGTCGGCCTTGGCCGTAAAAATCGGATTGGGTCATTCGCGCAAGAAAGACGTGCCGACGGCCGCCGGGCAGCCGCACCATGGACAGAAACGCAGTGCCGCCGAATAGGCAGGTTCGGCGGCCAATTGCCTTCAGCGCCAAACACGGCGCCCATAATCGTGATCGCCCTCGTAATGACCGCCGCCACGGCCGCCGCCGATCGGTTCGATGACACAGGCCGACACTGCCAGCAAAGTACAGGCGAGAACGAGGAACATTCGGAGTTTCATGGTCGTCTCCATAAGGGATTGCCGCGTCTCGGCGTTAAGATCGCGATGAGTTCGGTCATCGTCGGCTGAAGCGGGGCTCCGATAGCCCCCTCCGAGGATTTCCGACCACGTTCGCACGTGGCCGGACCCCGTCTCAATGAATGGCGATGTCGACGACCCGGTTTGCCGCTCGCGCCACATCGTTGCCGGTCGGCACGTCCTGGCGCGTCTCGCCGGTCCAGCGCGTCTCGACACGGTCGGCCGCCACCTGGCCGCCATAAACAAGCGCGTCGCGCACGGCGTCGGCCCGCTGATGCGACAGATGCATGTTGTAATCCTTGCTGCCGACCGTATCGGTCCGGCCGATGATCGTCGTGACCGAAGCGGGATTCCGCCGCATGTAGGTGATCACGTCGTTGACGACCTTTTGCCCCTCGGCGTCGATGGCCCCGTTGTTGGTATCGAAACTGACGGAGTACCAGATCGCGTGCGGTCCGGGCGCCACCGGCGGCGGGTTCGAGGCGACCGCATGGGGCGGATTGGCCACGACCGGCTGTGGCGGATTTTGGGCGCAGGCCCCCAGCAGAGAGATGGCGCCCAGCACGGCAAGTTGGCGCCACGCGATCGTGCGTCGTGACATTTTTGTCTCCATTTTTTGATTGGCTCCAAGTCCGCCGGCTTGCGATGGTCGGCGAAACGTTGCTTTTCGAGATGCCCAAGGATCGGGACGCCGCGTGCGCCGCTACCGCTTGGGCGGTCCGCGATTTTGTTACGATAAACAGCGGCGAGGCGAATGGACATCCTCGGAAAATACTTAAAAGCGAATCCATGGGAGAGGTCAGCGTAAAAATGCGTGGAAGAGCGCCATATTTCTTGTGATGGTCATTACAATCCATAAGAAAAACAATATTATTTGTTTCTGTTTTTCGAAAAAATAATAGAATTTACACAATATATTACGACTTTCCTGATACCCATGGAGACACCATTGCGCAGATTCGGATGGTTACTCGGTTGATTCTGAGTAGTTTCCGGGGCTATCCGAACCATGCCGCCCACGGCTATCGTCATTTCCGGACGGAGTCGTATCGGCGTTCAGCCCCGACATCGGCTGAGAGCCTAAGGTCCCACTGCCTCCGGCAAGCTCGCAAGGGATCGAACGGCGCCGCTCCGGCTGGCATACCGTCTGGAGTAAAACGGGAGGATACGATGGAAAAAGTCGTACTTGCGGCCATGATGCTGGTGGTCGTGCTGTTTGTCGGCTGCGTCTTCGAACCCTATGGCGACAGGGACGGTTATCGCGACGGCGGTTATCATCGCCACGATGCGGCGGAACACAGCGAGTTCCGTCACGAGGAACAGCGTTAAGCCAATCGGCGACCGGCTCTCCGGACCGACCCATCCTTGAGGATTTCATCCGTGGAAGAGAACGTCGGGATAGCGCCGCATGTCTGACCTTTCCTACCAGCCGATGCGATCGGACGAGGAAGCGGAACAGGACGCCGTGGTGGAAATGCCGCTCCCCACGAGCCCTCAGACATTTTTTCTCGGCGGCCTGTTCGTCCTGGCCGTCTTGGCCACCTGCTACCTCGCCCGCGATATCCTGTTGCCCATCGTGCTGGCCTTCGTCCTGAAGCTCCTGCTGCAACCCGCCATGCGCCTCCTCGAGGCGGTGCGCATACCGCGGGTCATCGCGGCGCTCGTCGCCATCGGCGCCTTGTTCAGCCTTCTGGCCGGCCTTGGGACGGCGCTGTCCGGTCCGGCGGCGGATTGGGCGGGCAAACTGCCGCACAGCGTCTCGCGGATCGAGGAACGACTGCGTCTGGTGAAGCGCCCCATGGACATCCTGCTGGTCTTGACGAAACAGGCCGATTCCCTGATGGGCGCCCCGAAGATTGCCGGCGCCGCCTCGATAGAGGTCAAGGGGCCCGGCTTGGCGGATACGCTTTTTGCCGGAACGCGCACCCTGGCGACGGGCGTCTTCACGACCTCGCTGCTGCTGTTCTTTCTGTTGATCTCGGGCGACACCTTCCTGCGGCGCATCGTGGAGATTCTACCGCGCTTTCGCGACAAGCGTCAGGCCGTCGAAATCTCCCAGCACGTCGAACGCGATATTTCGGCCTATCTGATCACGATCAGCGCCATGAACGCCGCCGTGGGAATCGCCACGGCCGCCGCCATGTCCCTGTGTGGCCTCGGCGATCCCATATTGTGGGGGGCGTCCGCCTTCCTGTTGAATTTCGTGCCGATCCTCGGGCCCTTCGTCGGCGTCGGGATTTTCCTGCTGGCCGGACTGTCGAGTTTCGACGCGTCCTGGCAAATCCTCATGCCGGCCGGCCTCTATCTCCTCATCCATCTGGTCGAGGGCGCCGTGGTGACGCCGATGCTGGTCGCCAGGCGCTTTACCCTCAATCCGGTGCTGATCGTCCTGGCGCTGCTGTTCTGGCACTGGATGTGGGGCGTTCCCGGGGCGATTCTGGCGGTCCCGATGCTGGCCATCGCCAAGATCATCTGCGACCGGATTCGCCCGCTGATGGCGCTCGGCCATTTTCTCGGGGCCTGAGCCCGATACCGTCGACTTTAGAGCGGCGTGCGTCAAATCTGACGCACGCCGTTCCAGCGGCCATTGAGGCCGCGGCCAAGCGCGCGGAGGCGCGCGCCCGGCGAGGGATATCAAGAAAAGCCGGAGCGTCATGCCGATTTAAGGCATCGCGCTCCAGCCCCGGTCTCGAATCTCTATCGAAAAGGCTTGACGATTCTCGTTTTCCTCGGGTTAGCTTAACTAAACAGTTAGTGCCGCAACCGGCGAGAGCATGGCGAACGGAGGAGATCGGCAAGTGTCTGGATTCAAGTTGGGTATTGGCGGACGGATTTGGTCTCTCGTCGCCTTGCTGGTGTTGGGGCTGGCCGTCATGGCGTTCGAGGGGCTGACCGCCATGCACGACAGCATGATCGAGGACCGCCGCCAGGCGCTGCGCCAGATCGTCGAGTCCGCCACCAGCATCGTCGCCAGTTATCAGACGCGCGCCGACAAGGGCGAACTCGGTGCCGACGAAGCCAAGACGGCGGCCAAGAATGCCTTGCGGAGCCTGCGTTACGGCAAGAACGACTATGTGTTCATCGTCGACTACCAATACAGGAACGTCCTGCTTCCGCCGCGGCTCGATCTCGAGGGCCAGGACCAATCGCAGGCGAAGGACGCCACGGGGGTCTATTTCGCCCGTGACATCGTCGAGACGGCGCGCAAGGAAGGCATCGGCTACGTCACCTATCACTGGGCGCGCACCAAGGACGAGCCGTCGGTTCCCAAGATGGCGGCCGTCCTCGATTTCAAGCCGTGGGCCTGGGTCGTCTGCACCGGCGTCTACATCGACGACATCGACGAGGCGTTCCACGCCAAGGCGATCGGCATCGGCCTGACGGCTCTGGCCATCCTGGTTCTCGGTGTCGCCCTGGCCGTGCTGATCGCCCGCTCGGTCCTTGGCCCGCTGGGACGCGTGGTGACGCGCATGCGCGGCCTGGCGGCGGGCGAAACCGCCGGTGAGGTGATCGGGACCGAACGGTCGGACGAAATCGGCGAACTGGCCCGCGCCATGGAGATCTTCCGCGCCAATTCGATCGAGAACCGCCGCCTCCAGGATCAGCAGGAGGAATTGAAGACCGCGGCGACCCGGGAACAGAAACAGGCATTGGCCTCGCTGGCCGACAGCTTCGAGGCCCGGGTCATGGACGTCGTCAAGGTGGTGGCGTCCTCCTCGACGGAATTGCAGGCGACGGCGCAGACCATGTCGTCGGGAGCCTCCGACGTGGTCACCCAGGCGACCACCGTGGCCGCCGCCGCCGAACAGGCCACCTCCAATGTGCAGACGGTGGCGTCGGCCGCCGACGAATTGTCCTCCTCGATCTCGGAGATCTCGCGCCAGGTGGTGGAATCGGCCCGCATCTCGACCGCGGCCTCGGAACAGGCCGCGCACACCAACGCCATGGTCCAGGGGCTGGCCGCGGCCGCCGACCGCATCGGCGAGGTGGTCAGGCTGATCAACGACATCGCCTCGCAGACCAACCTGCTGGCGCTCAACGCCACCATCGAGGCGGCCAGGGCCGGCGACGCCGGCAAGGGCTTCGCCGTGGTGGCCGGCGAGGTCAAGAACCTGGCCAACCAGACGGGGCGCGCCACCGAGGAGATCGGCCAGCAGATCGCCGCGGTCCAGGAGGAAACGCGCCGCACCGTCGAAGCGATCAAGGGCATCGCCACCGTCATCGACCAGGTCCGCGAGATTTCGTCGGGCATCGCCTCGGCCGTCGAGCAGCAGGGCGCCGCCACCCAGGAAATCGCCCGCAACGTCGAACAGGCGGCGCAAGGCACCCAGGAGGTTTCCAGAAACATCGGCGGCATCAAGCAAAGCGCCGGGTCGACGGGATCGGCCGCCGAACGGGTGCTGGGATCGGCCAGCGACCTCGCCTCCAACTCGGAAAAGCTGCGGGCCGAAGTGACCCACTTCCTGGTCGGAGTCCGTTCCGCCTGACCGCCGGCGCGAGGCGCCGTCGCCGGCCGGGCGCCCCGCGCTGGGAACGAGAACTTTTCCCCTTCCCAGCGCTCCCTTTGTTCGCTAGGTTGACCACCGTTCCAATTCGAGGGAGCGGCCATGGCCCGTCGCCATGCCACCCGTGTCCCCGGGCAAGCCTTGAATTAGGCCGCGGTCCGGGGTTTTGCCGGGCCGCCGAAGGCCTTTCCGGAATGGTCCCCGCCATCCGACCTTTCGCCAATCGTCCGGCAGAACGCCGGCATTGCCGACGGCAGCATCGATTGCGGCGCGTCCGCGTTCGGCGGCGTAATTCATCTTGTTTCGAAGGTCCTCCCTGCGGGGTGCGAGGTTTCATGGAAAAGCGTCCGACGGTCGGGCTGTACCGCCTGGTCTTTGCCTTTTGTTCGTCGCATTGGCGACGGCAGCCCCGACGGATCGGGCTGATGGCGAGTTGCATGCTGGTGGCCACCGCCATCGACGCGACCCTTCCGCTGCTGTTCGGCCGCCTGATCGACGCCGTGGCCGGCGGCGAGCGGAACACGGCCTTCCACGGCGTCCTGATCATCCTGGCCGCCGCGGCGATCCTGGCGCTGTTTCGCTTCGCCACCTTCGGATTGCTGGTGCGCTCGAGCCTCACCGTCATGCGCGCCATCGTCGAAGAGGCCTTCCACCGGGTTCAGCGCTTTTCGACCGATTGGCACGCCTCGTCCTTTTCCGGGGCCACCGTCCGCTCTATCACCCGCGGCGTCTGGGCCTATGATTCGCTGGCCGACACCATCATCCTGGGGTTCTTTCCCTCGGTCGTCGTCCTGGCGACGACGGTCATTCTGCTGGCCCTGCACTGGGTGGCGATGGGCGCCGTGGTGGCCGCCGGAGTCTGCGTCTATCTCGGCGTCGCCGTCGGCATGACGCTCTATTTCATCACGCCGGCGGCACGACGCGGCAATCGGCAGGATTCGAAGATGAGCGGCGCCCTGGCCGATGCCATCACCTGCAATTCCGTGGTCAAATCCTTCGCCGCCGAGGCCCGCGAAGACCGGCGCCTCGCCCGGGTGGCCGACGAATGGCAGGCCCTGGTAGGAAAAACCTGGGGGCGCCACATCATCGCCGGCGCTTGCCAGAACGGCGTTTCGACCGCCCTGCAGGCCGGCATCCTGGGGTTCGGCGTCTGGCTGTGGTCGGTCGGCCGCGCCACGCCGGGCGACGTCGCCTATGTGCTGACCACCTTTTCCGTCATCCAAGGCTACCTGCGCGAAACCGGCAATCACCTGCGCAATCTGCAACGGGCCGTCAACGACATGGAAGACGTGGCGACATTTTCGCATCAGCCTCTCGGAATCGAGGACAGGCCGGACGCCACGCCGCTGCGGGTCACGACGGGGCGGATCGAATTCGACCGGGTCACCTTCCGCTATCCGGGCAAGACCGAACCGATCTATCGGGATTTCTCGCTGGCCATCGCGCCGGGCGAGAAGATCGGCCTGGTCGGCGCCTCGGGAAGCGGCAAGAGCACTTTCGTCAAACTGATCCAACGCTTCTACGACCTGGACCAGGGCCGCATCCGGCTCGACGGACAGGACATTTCCGTGGTGACGCAGGCCAGCCTGCGCGCCGCCGTCACCGTCGTCCCCCAGGACCCCGTTCTGTTCCATCGCTCCTTGGCGGAGAACATCGCCTACGGACGTCCCGGCGCATCCCATGCCGAGATCGTGGCGGCGGCGCGGCAGGCCCACGCCGACGAATTCATCCAGAGCCTGCCGGGCCGCTACGATTCCCTGGTCGGCGAACGGGGCGTCAAGCTGTCCGGCGGCGAACGCCAGCGGATCGCCCTGGCCCGGGCGGTGCTGACGGAATCGGCCGTGCTCATTCTCGACGAGGCGACGTCGAGCCTGGACAGCGTTTCGGAAGACCTTTTGCAGAAGGCGGTCGAACAGGTGACGCGGGGACGGACCACCATCATCATCGCCCATCGCCTGTCGACCGTGCAGCGCGTCGATCGCATTCTGGTCTTCGACCATGGAACGATCGTCGAACAAGGCCGTCACACCGAACTGCTCGCCCGCCCGAACGGCCATTACCGCCGCCTTTTCGAAACCCAGGTCTTGGGTCTGACCGGCACGGAAACGTCGGTGGCGGGACGATAAAGCCAATGATTGATCCGCAGATGATGCAGATGAACGCAGATTTTTTGCTCATCCGAGTGAACCGCCGGAGAACTTCCGGAGATTCGAGGATTTCACGCTTCGCGCTTCGTCATCATTGCGAGCGCAGCGAAGTAATCCAGAACCGGGGTGTAGACTGGATTGCTTCGCTGCGCTCGCAATGACGATTTCGGATGAGAATGTCGATCTGCGCCATCTGCGGGTCCTTTTTCAAACGTCCACAGAACCTATCGCATGCCGACGGCGTCGCGCAGGGACGTCCCGGCCAGGGCCGGTCGCGTTTGCATCCGAAGCTGGGCCTTCAGCCGGCCCAGGCGGCTGCGGCTGACCGGCACCGTGCAGCGCATCTCGCCGGCCAGTTCGATGAGGCCGTTGTCGCCGCACCGTCTCAATCCGGTGATCCGTTCGATATTGACGATGTGGCTGCGGTGAACCCGCAGGAAGCGCCGATCGTCGAGCCGCGATTCGACGTCGCCGATGGCCAGGGGACAGAACAACGAGGCCTTCCCGTCGTAGAGCGTGGTGTAATGGGCGTTGGCATGCACGGCGACGATGGCCTCGACCGGCAGATAATGGGTCACGCCGTCCTGTTCATAGGGAAACTGGGCGGCCAGGCGCCGCGGCGGGACCGCCGCCTGGCCGGCCAAACGACGATCGTCGAATTTTTCGTCCTCGCCCGGCGCGGGTAGGGGCCGGGGCTGGCCGGAAAAGACCTCCACGGCCGGCGCCGCCTGTTCGGGCATCAGGACCAGCAGGAAAATGCCGGACAGCAGAAAGGCCGCGATGGCGACGATGATGGCCAGCAGATCGACCGAAAGGGCCGGCGCCAGGATTTGCGGATGCGCCAGCGGATAGAGCGTCACCCCCGCCATCGCCGTGTAATGCATGGCGGCGATGGCCAAGCCCAGCGCCGCGGCCGAAAGCAGCAGAGGCGGCCGCCCGGCCCGCCCGCCGGCCAGCCACAGCGCGAACCCCGAGGCCGCCATGGCGACGACGACGCTGGCCGCCACCAGCCAGGGCGCCTGCTCCATATGGGCGCTGGCATGCAGCGCCGTCATGCCGATGTAATGCATCGAGGCGATGCCGCCGCCCATGCAGACGGCGGCCGTCACCAGCCGCCGGGCCCGCAGGGGGCCGCCGCTGACGGCGAAAACGGCGCCGCCGACGACGATGGCGCAGACCAGGAACGACACCAGGGTCGGAAACACCAGGTAATCGACGGCAAACGGCAGCCTGGCGGCCAGCATTCCGACGAAATGCATCGACCAGATGGCCACCGCCAGCGACACCGACGCGGCGGCCAGCAGCAACCGGCGCTCCCATCCGCGCGCCGCGTTCACCAAAAGACCGAGGCCGAGTCCGACATAGGCGCCCTGCATCGCCACGGCGATCGAAAGCGCCACCAGCCACGGCTCATGCGTCACCGGCATCGCCGCCTCCCTGATTCTCGTCCCTTCGGGACTTTAATTATCGCCTTATATGGTAAGCTGACGGCGCGTTTGAAATGCCCCCTCGTTCCGACAGATCCTTGACCGGATCGAAACACATGCTTACCTTCGCCGGCATGAGCCAGGAATCAGACCATCTCACGCTGCTCGGGCGCATCGCCGATGCCCTCGACCGCCTCGCCCCGCCCCCGCCCCGCGCCACCCAGCTCGATGCCGCCGACGCCTTCATCTGGCATGCCCAGCCGGAAGGATTGGAACCGGTTCACAAGGTGAATCGCATCGATGTCTCCCTGCTGCAGGGCATCGAGGCCCAGCGCAACACGCTGCTCGACAATACGCGGCGTTTTTCCAAGGGGCTGCCGGCCAACAACGCCTTGTTGTGGGGCGCCCGCGGCACCGGCAAATCCTCGCTGGTCAAGGCGGTGCATGCCGCGATCAACGAGGAGATGCCGCATGTCCTGGCCCTGGTCGAAATTCATCGCGAGGATATTCCCTCGCTGCCCCGCCTGCTCGCCTTGCTGCGCGACAGCACCCGGCGGGTCCTGCTGTTCTGCGACGACCTGTCCTTCGACGCCGCCGACGAAAGCTACAAATCGCTGAAAGCGGTGCTGGAGGGCGGCGTCGAGGGCCGGCCGACCAATGTGGTGTTCTACGCCACCTCGAACCGCCGCCACCTGATGTCGCGCGACATGATCGAAAACGAGCGCTCGACCGCCATTCACCCCGGCGAAACCACCGAGGAAAAGGTCTCGCTCTCCGACCGTTTCGGCCTGTGGCTGGGTTTCCACAATCTCGACCAGGCGACCTTCTTCGCCATCATCGAAGGCTATGCCAAGGCCTTCGACCTGCCGATCGCCCAGGACGATCTGCACGCCCAGGCCATCGAATGGTCGATGGGCCGCGGCGCCCGCTCGGGCCGCGTCGCCTGGCAGTTCATCCAGGATCTGGCCGGTCGCTTGGGAAAGTCGCTTCCCTGACCCACGTAAAGGATTGCCGTCACTGCGAGCGCAGCGAAGCAGTCCAGGACAGCCTGGCACTCTGGATTGCCGCGTCGCTTCGCTCCTCGCAATGACGGCGTTTTCTTGCGAGCGCAAGCGAAGCAATCCAGAAGGCGGCGGCGGGACTGGATTGCCGCGCCTTCGCATCTCCTTAACCTGCATTTCGCCAGTGGCGACGTTCGCCTACTGCGCCAGATCGTCCAGTTGCGACCGGAAAAACGCCTCCATGCCGGGCGTCGCCGCCAGGATGGCATTGCCTTTGTGCAGACCGTCGTCGGCCAGGAAGTCGCTGACCGTTCCGCCGGCCTCCTTCACCAGGCAAATGCCGGCCGCCACGTCCCAGGCATAAACGAAGGGCGCCCAAAAGCCGTCCAGCCGGCCGCTCGCCACATAGGCCATGCCAAGCGCCGCGCTGCCCAGGCGGCTCCAGTCGCAATGGTTGGCGACCATGCGTTCGATGGCCTTCAGGAAAAACTCCGGGCGGCGCCGAAAGGTGAACCCCAGGTTGATGCGGGCCCGGTCCGGCGAAACGACCTCGGAGACTTGAATGGGCCGGCCGTCGCAAAAGCTTCCCGTCCCACGACGGGCTGAAAACATCTCGCCGGCGACGGGATCGTAAATGAAGCCGGCCTCGATCTCCGTCCCCACCATCAAGCCGACGGAAATGCACCAGAACGGCAAGCCGCGGGCGAAATTGGCCGTGCCGTCGATCGGATCGATGATCCAGGTGGCCCCGCTTTCCGAGATCCGCCCGTGGCTTCCCCCCTCTTCGCCGATGATGCCGTCCGCCGGAAAAGCCGCGACGATCCGCGCGACCAGCAATGTCTCGACGGCGCGATCGGCCGCGGTCACGAAGTCCTGCGTCCCTTTGCTTTCCACCTGCAACCGCGCAGGATGGCGGAAATAGCTCAAGGCGAGGCTTCCTGCCTGGCGGATCAAATCGAGCATGAGATCCTGGCGTTCCGTGATTTGCGGAAACGACAGTCCGGAATTTTCATCGCGTGGCATGATTTTCCTTTTTCGCTCAGCCGGGATCCGACGATTCGCCGGAGGCCGCGGCGGGAATCGCCTTGCCGCCCAGGAAGCCCATGGGATCGACCGCCCGCGTGCCCTGGCGCACCTCGAAATGCAATTGCGGCTGCGCCACGCCGCCCGAATCGCCTGCCTTGGCGATCTGCTGGCCGCGCCGCACCGAATCGCCGCGTTTGACCAGAAGCGTGTCGTTGTGGGCATAGGCCGTCATCCAGCCGTCGGCGTGCTTGACCAGCAGCAGATTGCCGAAACCGCGCAATTCGTTGCCGGCATAGGCGACGATGCCGTCCTGCGCGGCCAGCACCGGCGTGCCGCGCGGCACGGCGATGTTGATGCCGTCATTGTGCTGGCCCTTGCCGGTGGTGCCGAATTCGGCCAGCAACACGCCATGAACCGGCCAGACGAAACCGCGGCCGGAGCTTGGCGGCGCGGGCGGCAAAGGCGCCGATGTCGCGGCCGCGGCCGGCGTCGCCGCCGCACGCGGCGGTTCGGCCGGGGCGGGGCTCACCGCGGCAGCCGGGGCGGCAGCCGCGGCCGGGGCGGCCGACGCGACCTGGCCGCTTTGTGCCGCTTGCGAGGCGGCGGACATCGAGGATGGCGGTGGCGGCGGCGGCGGAATGATCGCGGCGGAGGCCTTGCTTTCCCGTTCGGTCAGCGAACTGTATCCGCCGGCGCCTTTCTCGGCCGGCGGCGGCGCGACGACCGGCGGCGGCAAGGCCGTCGCCACGGGCCGCGCCGCCTCGGACGCCGAAGGACCGGCCGCAGCGACGGCGACGGCGGTGCCGTCGGTCGCGCCGCCCGGCAGCTTGAGCTTCTGCCCGACCCGCAGGACATAGGGCGCCGACAGATTGTTGATCCGCGCCAGGGTCGAGAAGGACACCCCGGTCTTGCGGGCGACCCCCAGCAAGGTATCGTCCTTGATCACCACATAGTTGCCGCCGCCGGGCAGCAGCAGAACCTGGCCGACGCTGACCTGAAACGGCGGCTGCAGATTGTTGGCGTCGATCAGGGCGCGCACCGAGACGTTGAGCTGGCGGGCGATGCCGTAGATATTGTCGCCGCGCTGGACGGTATAGCTGCCGGTGGCCGGCTGGCCGCCGCGCCCTTGAGCGTTTCCGTCCCGATAATCCACCGACGAGCCGATGGGAACGCTCGTCGCGCACCCCGCCACGGCCAGCAGCAAGGCGATCAGAGGAAAACAGCGGATGGCGCGCAGACCAACGGGAACGGACGATACGGACCTCATGGCCGCACACTATATGACCCGCCGCCGCCCTTCAATGCTCTCGGGCAGCGATCGATTGAAAGGCGGACTGCCGGCGTTGGCCACAGCGGCGCCGGCGTCCCTGCCCGCGTCCGGCGCAAAGGCCCGCCCCACCGGCGAAAGCCCCCTATTCCTATTCCACCCCGCCGGCGACGAGCGGCACGAAGCGGACCGGGAAGAGGCGTTCGACGGAAGGCTTGCCGTCCTTCTTGCGGATGCGCAGAACCTCCTGATCGCCGCCCGGCGAGCCGACCGGCAGCACCATGGCGCCGCCGTCGGCCAACTGGTCGAGCAGCGACTTCGGGATTTCGCCGGCGGCGGCCGTCACCAGGATCCGGTCGAACGGCGCCTGTTCCGGCCAGCCGCGGGTCCCGTCGCCGGCCACCGCGGTGATATTGTGCACATGCAGGGCGCGGAAGCGCCGTTCGGCCTCGACCAGCAGGGACTTGTGGCGTTCGATGGTATAGACCCGGCGGCACAATTTGGCGAGGACGGCGGCCTGGTATCCCGAACCGGTGCCGATCTCCAGGACCTTCATGCGCTCCCCCACCTCGAGGGCCTGGCTCATCAGCGCCACCACCAGGGGCTGGCTGATGGTCTGTCCCTTGCCGATCGGCAAGGCGGTGTTTTCGTAAGCCTGGTCGAGGAAAGGTTCGGAAACGAAGGCTTCGCGCGGCACCCGCTCGACGGCCGACAGCACCCGGGTATCGGTGATCCCGGAGCGGCGAAGATCCATGATGAGGCGGATCTTGCGGGCCTCGCCGCTCATCGGAAAGCCGTCGCCAGACGATCCATCGCTTCGACCGACGTGAAGTCGACGCAGAGCGGCGTCACCGCCACCTTGCCCTGTTTGACCGCTTCGAGATCGGTGCCGGGATCGCCGGTCTCCTCGATCCGCTGGCCGCCGACCCAGTAATAGGGCTTGCCGCGCGGATCGACGCGTTCGGTCAATTCGTCGCCGATCCGGCGCTTTCCCTGGCGGACGATCTCCACCCCCGTCACCCGGTCGGCCGGAAGATCCGGAAAATTGATGTTGATCAGGACGTTCCGCGGCCAGCCGCTGGCCGTCACCCGGCGGATGATGTCGGCGGCCCGGTCCTCGGCCGTATCCCATTTGACCTGGTCGTCGCCGGTCAGCTGCTGCGACAGGGCGATGGACCGGATCCCCAGCAGCGTGCCCTCCATGGCCGCCGCGACGGTTCCCGAATAGGTCACGTCGTCGCCCATGTTGCAGCCGCGGTTGATCCCGGACAGCACCAGGTCGGGCCGCCTTTTCTTCAGGATCTGCCGCACCCCCAGCAGCACGCTGTCGGTCGGCGTCCCATCGACGGCGAAGCGCCGCCGTCCCAGCGGCACGATGCGCAGGGGACGGCGGACCGTCAGGGAATGGGCGACGGCGCTCTGTTCGGCCGACGGCGCCACCACCCAGACGTCCTTGGTCAGGCTGCGGGCGATCCGTTCGAGCACCTTGATGCCGGGCGCGTCGATGCCGTCGTCGTTGGAAACGAGGATGCGGGCCGTGCTGAGATCGGCAATCGGCTCAAACATCGGCGCGAATGGCCTCGAGACCGCCCATGTAGGGCCTGAGCGCCTCGGGAACCAGGACGCTGCCGTCGGCCTGCTGATAGTTCTCGAGAACGGCCACCAGGGTCCGTCCGACCGCCAGGCCCGAGCCGTTCAGCGTATGGACGAAGCGCGTCGATTTCCCGCCGTTCTGGCGGAACCGCGCGTTCATCCGGCGGGCCTGGAAGTCGCCGCAGTTCGAACAGCTGGAAATCTCGCGATAGGCGTTCTGGCCGGGCAGCCAGACCTCGATGTCATAGGTCTTGCGCGAGGAAAAGCCCATGTCGCCGGTGCAGAGCACGATGACCCGATAGGGAAGGCCGAGGCGCTTCAGCACCTCCTCGGCGCAGGCGGTCATCCGTTCATGTTCCTCGTCCGACCGCTCGGGATGGGCGATGCTGACCAGTTCCACCTTGCTGAACTGATGCTGGCGGATCATGCCGCGGGTATCCTTGCCGGCCGCTCCGGCCTCGGAACGGAAACAGGGGGTGAGCGCCGTGACCCGGATCGGCAGCCGCGCCTCGTCGAGGATCTCGCCGCTCGCCATGTTGGTCAGCGGCACCTCGGCCGTCGGGATCAGCCAGTGACCGGTGTTCGCCCGGAACAGATCCTCGCCGAACTTCGGCAATTGGCCGGTTCCGTAAAGCGCCTCGTCCCGCACCAGGAAGGGCGGGTTGATCTCGGTATAGCCGTGCGCGCCCGTCTGCAGATCCAGCATGAAGGCGCCCAGGGCCCGCTCGAGCCGCGCCAGCTTGCCCTTGAGGACGACGAAACGCGCCCCCGACAGCTTGGCGGCCGCCTGGAAATCCATCAAGCCCAGCGTCTCGCCGATGGCGTCGTGCTCACGCGGCGCGAAATCGAAACTCCGTGGCGTTCCGACCCGGCGCAATTCGACATTGGCCGTCTCGTCCGGCCCTTCGGGAACATCCTCGGCCGGCAGATTGGGAATGGCCATCAGCACGCCGTCGATCTCCTCGCCCAGCGCCTTGTCTTCCGTCTCGCTGGCGGCGAGACGGTCCTTCAATCCCGCCACCTCGTCCATCAGGCCTTGCGCGTCGCCGCCGTTCTTCTTGACCTGGCCGATCTGCCGCGAGGCTTCGTTGCGCCGGGCCTGGATTTCCTGGAAGGTCGTCTGCGCGGCGCGACGGCGCTGGTCGAGATCAAGGATCACCGACGACAGCGGCGCCAGGCCACGGCGGGTGAGGCCCGAATCAAAAGCTTGCGGATTGTCGCGGATCAACTTGATGTCGTGCATGATTTTCCTGTGGCGAGACTCCGGCGGCGGCAAGGGCCGCGCTGCCGACGCCGCTGGTTATAAAACGGCCGGCGCTTTCCCACAAGGGCAGGCGGTAAATCCTCGCCCCCCGCCAATCGCCTGCGGCATGGATGGGATATTGAGCAACACGGACGGACACGGACAACCACGGATGCACACGGATCGAGAGCGGACAGTGATCGGGCTTAAGTGCCCGTAAAACAATAACCGCGTCATTGCGAGCGAAGCGAAGCAATCCAGCAACAGGGAGCGGCCCCTGGATTGCTGCGCCTTCGGCTAACAAGAAAACGCCGTCATTGCGAGGAGCGAAGCGACGCGGCAATCCAGAGTGCCAGGCTGTCCTGGACTGCTTCGC
>JAATGN010000077.1 GCA_015654615.1 Rhodospirillales bacterium | reverse complement strand
TCGGCCGGCACCGGGGCGATCGCCTCCTGCGGATAGATGGCCGCCAATGCCGTGGCGAGAACCTCCGTGCTGATGTCGGTCGCCAGCACCGAAAAGCGAAACCCGCGAATCGCCTGACCGAAGTCCTCCAGGGCCATCGCCAGGCTATAGGGTTCGGCCCCGGTGGAGCAGGCCGCGCTCCAGACTTTCAAGGGATGGTCGAGACCGGCCCGCGGCGAACGGGACAGCAAGTCGGGCAGGGCGACATCGATCATATATTGAAAATGCGCCAATTCCCGGAAGAAATCGGTCTTGTTGGTGGTCACCGCGTCGATCAGGCTGACCGCCTCGTCGGCCAAATTTCCATGGTCGAAAAAAGCGCGGCAGTAGTCGTCGAGGCTGTTCATCCCGAGCGCCCGGACCCGGCGTCGCAGGCGCCCCTCGACCATCGTCTTCTTGGCGGGCGGCATCTTGATGCCGCAATAGTCTTCGATGAAGGAGGCCAGGCGCTGGAAGTCGCTGACGCTCAAATGATCGTTGTCGGCCGGCATTGGACGGTCGCCTCAGGAATTCGCGGCGAGCAGGGCCGCCTCGTCGCTGGAAAGCAGATGTTCGAGATCGAAGACGATGACGAAGCAGGCGTTCCGCCGGCCGATGGCCCGGATATAGTCGCTGCGCCAGCGGATGCCCAATTCGGGAGGCCGCTCCATCGCCTGCTCGTCGAGCGCGGTCACCTCGAAGACGCGATCGGCCAGCAGCCCCAGATACAGGGCGCGAACGCCCAATTGGACCTCGAGGACGACGATCCGGGTCTGTTCGGTCGCCTCCGTCTCGGTCAACCCCAGCTTCACCCTGAGATCGATGACCGGCACGCCGCGGCCCCGGACGTCGATCATCCCCAGGAGAAAAGCCGGAGCGTTGGGAATGCGCGCGATGGGACGCATGTCGAGAATTTCGCGGACCTTCTCGACTTCGACGGCGAAGATCTCACGATCGACGCCGAGCGTGACATATTGCGCCGGCTCGGCGGCGCGAACGGCCCGAGTCGCGACCTCTCCCCGGCGGGAAACCGGCGGGCCCATCTCAGAACCGCTCGAACTCGGCATCGCGCGAATCGACCGCGGACGCCTGCTTCAGATCGAGGGCGAATCCTTCCCGGGGCAGCCGGCTCTCGCCCATGGCGATCACCTTGGCGTTGGTGGTCTGTCCGACCCGCCGTTTTTTCCGGCCGACCTCCGGCTTGGCCGAAAAATGCGGAATGGCCGAGGCCGCCGCCACCGGATGCGGCCGCGCCGCGCCATGCTCGCCGGAACGTTCGTCGGTCTGGAAGAATCCGATGGCCGACAGCAGCTGGTCGGCCTGGGCCGCCAACTCCTCGGAGGTGGCGGACATTTCGTCGGATGCGCTGGCGTTTTGCTGCGTCACCTTGTCGAGCTGCTGGATCGCCTGGTTGATCTGCTCCGCTCCGATATTCTGCTCGCGGCTGGCCGCCGAGATTTCCTCGACCAGGGTGGCGGTCTTCTGGATATCGGGCACCAGCCGTCCCAGCATGTCGCCGGCCTCCTGCGCCACCTTCACCGTGTTGGACGACAGGGCGCTGATTTCGCTGGCGGCGGCCTGGCTGCGTTCGGCCAGTTTCCGCACCTCCGACGCCACCACGGCGAAGCCCTTGCCGTGTTCGCCGGCGCGCGCCGCCTCGACGGCGGCATTGAGCGCCAGCAGGTCGGTCTGCCGGGCGATCTCCTGGACGATCAGGATCTTCTCGGCGATCGTCCGCATGGCGTCGACCGCCCGCGTCACCGCGTCGCCGCTGGACTGCGCGTCCTTCGACGACTGCCGGGCGATCTTTTCCGTCTGCGTCGCATTGTCGGCGCTTTGCCGGATATTCGCCGCCATCTGTTCGACCGAGGCCGAGGCCTCCTCGGTCGACGCCGCCTGTTCGGTCGCCCCCTGGCTCATCTGCTCGGCACTGGCCGACAGTTGCTGGCTGCCGGACGAAACATTGTCCGCCGCCGACAGCACCTCGCCCACCACCGAACGCAGGCGGGCGACCATCGTATTCAGATGGCCGAGCAGATCGCCCAATTCGTCGTCGGTCTTTTTGGTCACGGTGCGCGACAGGTCGCCGTTGGCCACGGCTTCGGCCAGGGCGCGGGCCTGGGCCAGGCCGCGGCTGAGATTGAGCGACACCCAAGTCGCGGCGGCCACCGCCACCAGCACGGCGACCAGGACGATCGCGATCAGCCCGGTTCGGGTCTCCGTATAAAGAAGATCGGCCGACGCCTTGGCGTCCGCCATCCGCTTCTGGTTCAAGGCGACGATCTCGTCGAGGGCGGCCTCGGCGTCCTGGCGGGCCTGCCGCCCCTGCGTGTTGGAAAGTTCGATGGCGATGCTCGTTCCATTTTCCTTGGCGATGCCGACGACATCGGAATGGATTTTCTGCCATTTGTCGAAACGATCGGCGAACTGATCGATCACCTTCTTGTCGTCGTCGGCGACGGTGGCGCGCAATTGGTCGCTCAGGCGGCGCGCCTCGGCGATATCGGCATTGGCCAGTCCGTCATAAACCTCCATTTCCTTGACGACATCCTGCAAAATAATGGTCTTTTCCTCCTTGTAGGCTTCGGTCAGTTTCAGAAGGATGCCCGTGGACAGGGCCGCCACCCTGGTCCGATCGATTCCCGCCGGCATCTTGTCCAATCGCCCGAGGAGATCGCGCAAGGGTTCGGTCATCGTCTGAAAGGCCGGCAGCGACTGATTGTGCGACATATCGCGGGCATGGACGGCGGAGTTGAGACGCGTCAGGTGCCGTACCTTGTCCTGCACGGCGACATAGCGGTCCCAGGCCGCGCTGAAGACCGCGAGCTTGGCCTTTCCTTCGTCCGAGGCGGAGGACAGCAGCAGATCGCGCTTCTGGCGCAGATCCTCGCGGTATTTCAGGATCTCGGCGTCGAGGCGATCGATTCCGTCCGCGGTGCCGTCGAGCATCATGTTCTTCTCGGCCCGAATCGCCTGGAGGACGCCGATCTCCAGGGCTTCGGTCATTTCGACGCGCTTCGCCAGCACTTCGACCAGATTGTCCAGGCGGTCGTTGACCGAGGAAAGGTTGACGCCACCCATGATGGCTCCCGCCGAGGACAAGGCGATGACGATGCCGAAGGCGAGCCCCAGTTTCAGCTTTACCGAGATGCGCATGTTCCATTTCCTTTGTTGCCGCGTCCCCGCGGACGTCACGGCGAAGAAAAGATCCGATCCAAGTCCGGAATGATGATGAACCGCCCGTTGCTCTTGCCGATGCCCTTGACGAATTCGGGACGCCAGCGCATTCCCAAATCCGGCGTCTTTTCGATGGAACGACCGTCCATTTCGGCCACCTCATAAACCTTGTCGGCGATGATTCCGACGGTTGCCGCCTCGCCGCCGAGATCGATCTCCACGACGACGATGCGGGTATCGATCGAATCCGCCGGCGGCGGCATGCCGAACTTCACCCGCAAATCCGCCAGGGGAACCACCTTGCCGCGCACATTGATCAAACCGCTGACGAAAGGCCGGGCGCCCGGCACGCCGGTGATCGGGATGATGTCCAGGATCTCGCGGACCAATCCGGCGTCGATCGCGAACAATTCGTCCAGCAATCCGAAGGTCAGGGCTTCAAAGGACGGACCGGCTGCGCCATGGATCACGGGAGGAGGTTTCCTTTCCTGTCAGGATGCTTGACGCCGCTGCTCGTCGGCTTGGCCGAAGGCGATCAAATGGGCGATGTCGAGGATCAGGGCCACGGTCCCATCGCCCAGGATGGTCGCTCCGGAAAAACTTTGGACGTCGGCGTGCAGCTTGGAGAGCGACTTGATCACCGTCTGGTGATCGCCGATGACCTGATCGACCACCAGTCCGACCCTTCGTTCGTCGTCCGAAACGATCACCACCTTCGGATGCGGGTCGGCCGGCGTCTTGGCGTCGAACAATTCCCGCAGCCGCAGGAAAGGCACCAGATCGCCGCGAATGCTCAGGAAATTGCGGCCGGACGAGCGATTGGCCTCGGCATTCGACAATTCGACGCATTCCTCGACGGTCGACAGCGGAATGACATATCGGTTCGCCCCGACCCTGACCAGCAGACCGTCGATGATAGCCAAGGTCAGCGGCAGGCGCAGCACGACCTCGGTCCCTTCGCCATGCACGCTGTTGACCTCGACCGACCCCCGCAATGCTTCGATGATCCGATGCACCACATCCATGCCGACCCCCCGGCCGGAGACGCTGGTCACGGCGCGGGCGGTCGAGAAGCCGGGATGGAAAATGAATTGCAGCAATTCGGCATCGGAGATCTTGGCCTCGGGCGGAAGCAATCCCTGCTCCTCGGCGCGGGCGCGAATGCGGGCGCGGTCGAGGCCGCGGCCGTCGTCCTTGATGGAAATCAGCACCTGGGCCCCGGAATGGATCGCCGAGAGGTGGATATTGCCCTGTTCGGCTTTGCCGGCCGCCGCCCGCCCCCCCTTGTCCTCGATGCCATGGTCGAGGCTGTTGCGGATCAGATGCACCAGCGGATCGTTCAGGCGTTCGATGACCGTCTTGTCGAGCTCGGTGTCCTCGCCGGACGTGCTGAGCAGGACCTCCTTGCCGAGATCGCGCGAGAGGTCCCGCACCAGACGGCGGAAACGGCTGAACAGGGAACCGATGGGAATCATCCGGATTCCCATGGTGGTGTCGCGCAGGCCGGAAGCCAGGCGCTCGACCTCTTCGGCCAGCGCTTTCAGCCGGCTGTCCCCGATCGCCGAGGCGAGCTGGCGGAACCTGGCCTGGGTGATCACCAGTTCCCCCACCTGATCCATCAGGTCGTCGAGCCGTTCGGCCGGCACGCGGATGCTGGTCTCGCTTTTGGCCGCCGTGCTTTTGGCGGCTTCCGCCTTCTCGCGCAGATGACGCTGCTCGGCCAGCGCCGCCGCCAGTTGATCCGGCGAAACCTCGCCCGTCTTGACGAGAATCTGACCGAGGGGCTGCTGGCGCGTCAGCGCCTGATCGATGGTTTCCTGGGGCAGGCCGTGCTCGACCAGTATTTCCCCGATCCGTTTCGGCTCTTCGGCGGTCACCTCGACTCTGTCGATGGAAAGCGTCATGTCGTCGAGGACGAAGATGAAGACCTCTTCGATGGCCGCCCGCGAGCGGTCGGTGGTCAGCAAGACGCTCCAACCCAGGTAGCAGCGGGCCGGGTCGATCTCCTCCAGCGGCGGAATGGCCTCGGTCAGGGCGACGACCGTGCATTCGCCCAAGGAGCGCAGTTCGTTCAACAGTAGAAACGGATTGGTCCCCAGCGACACCGCGTCGGGCGGCAGGTAAAAACGGATCCGGAACGTTTCGAAGGCGCCTTTGCGAAGCCCCGGCGCCTTTTCTCCGTTATCCGCCGGCGGCGGCTTGCCGCCGGCCGCCGGGGCCGACGCCGTCAGCGAGGCGAGATCGGCCAGGATGCGATCGCCGGCGCCGGGCGGCGCCTCGTCGGGAGAATCCATCAGGGTGCGGATGTAATCCTTGGCGGCCAGGGCGATACTGGTCAGTTCGCGGGTCAGGACCGTCTTGCCCTTTCGCACGTCGTCGAAGGCGTTTTCGATGTGATGGGCGAAATTCGCCACCGCGACGAAACCGAACATCGCCCCCGAGCCCTTGATGGTGTGCAAGGCGCGGAAGGCGCTGTCGATCAGCTCCCGGTCGTCGGGCGTCTCTTCGAGATCGAGCAGCGCGGCTTCCAATTGCTCCAGCAGCTCCCGCGCTTCCTGCCGATAGGTCGCCGCCGGATCCACCTGGGGCGCCATCATCCGATGACCCGGCGAACCACGGCCAGCAGCTGGTCGGGCTGGAAGGGTTTGACCACCCAGCCCGTCGCGCCGGCCATCTTGGCTTCGCGCTTCTTGTCATCGTCGGATTCGGTGGTCAGGAAGAGGATCGGCACGCCCTTGTAGGCGGGCAGCTTGCGGACCTCGCGGATGAAGGCCAGGCCATCCATGCGCGGCATGTTCAGATCGGTCACGATCATGTGGGCCGACCCGGCCTGCGCCTTGGCCAGACCGTCCATGCCGTCCACCGCCTCGATCACCTGATAGCCGGCGCCGACCAGGGTCATCT
Source organism: Rhodospirillales bacterium (assembly GCA_015654615.1). Classification (GTDB taxonomy): domain Bacteria; phylum Pseudomonadota; class Alphaproteobacteria; order Rhodospirillales; family Magnetospirillaceae; genus Telmatospirillum. Next base: position 1,533 of record JAATGN010000077.1, on the reverse strand, counting down.
TGATCAGGGCCCGCATGCTGGCCGAATCATCGACGCTGAGAATGGTCTTCGACATCTCGCCTATCTCCGTTCGGCTATCCAGAAGACCTCGTCCCCGGAATCGGCACCCGGCGGCTTCAGGAAGCCGCCGGTCTCGAGAGCGGCGAACATGGCTCCGTCGCCCGTCAGAACGCGAAGGGTCTTGCCGGCCCGCTGGGCGCTGAGGCGCGCCGAGAGCAAAAGTTGAATGGTGCTGACGTCGACCTCGGTGATATCGGTGCAATCGATGTCGATCGCCGCGTTCTTATCCAAGGCCTGCCGCAACTGCGGGAAAATATCGTCGATCGTCTGGATTGCCAGAGCCCCACTCAATCGCAAACGATATGGAACCTCTTCACCAAACATAACCCACATCTCATTTCTATTTACCCCTCAGATAAAACACTATTGGTTGGATGGAATATTTTCAATATGCATCAAAAGATTCCATGATAAATATTTTTTGATATATATAAATGAATTAACATCTTGTCATAACTCCTTGGTATAGAGATTCATTATCTCAGCTATACCTGTATATTTCTTTTAGGATATGCCGATCCGCTTGATCCGGGCCCTCGCGAATTGCTCCGGGCGGCGGGCCGGCGGAAGAATGCAGTAATTCCTTGAGGTTGATATATTCCAATGAAAAATCCCCTTTGGGTTACCTCCGCTATTTGGCGGACCCGCCAGGGAAAAGGGACTAATACTTTCGGACAGGGACGCGATTTGTAAACGGCGACATCCTTGGCCGGAAAACGCCGAAACGGTCCGTTCCACCCCTTTTGGAAGGGACGGATGCGGCGCCTGGCGGGCGCCGGCCGGCGCCCGTCTCGAATCCCCCCTCTTCCCTGCGCCCTTCCCCGCGCCCATATGAGCAGCGGCCATTGGCGAACCGCCACGTCTCCGTGGAAGGCATCGCCCAACAAAATGCCGGCCAAACCGAAAATCGGTTGCCGGCGACAAAGACAAAGGGAGGACATCATGGACATGCCACCCCCGGATTCCGCCGTTCTTCCGCGGCGGAGCGAACTTGTGGCCGGCCTGCGCGCCATCGTCCCCGGGGAAGGCGTGATCGTCGACGAACGGGAGCTCGCCGCCTACGAAAGCGACGGCCTGACCGCCTATCGGCAACTCCCCATGGTCGTCGTGCTGCCGGAAACCACCGACCAGGTCGCCCGCATCCTGCAGCTGTGCCGGGATCTCGGGGTCAAGGTGGTTCCACGCGGCGGCGGCACCTCGCTTTCCGGCGGCGCCCTGCCGGTGGCCGACGGCATCGTCCTCGCCATGGCCCGCTTCAACCGCGTCATCGAAGTCGACTATGCCAACCGCACCGCGACGGTCCAGCCCGGCGTCACCAATCTCGCCATCACCCGGGCCGTCGAAGGACGCGGCTTCTATTACGCGCCGGATCCCTCCAGCCAGATCGCCTGCACCATCGGCGGCAATGTCGCCGAGAATTCGGGCGGCGTGCATTGCCTGAAATACGGAATGACCACCAACAATGTCCTGGGA
>JAATGN010000108.1 GCA_015654615.1 Rhodospirillales bacterium | reverse complement strand
TGCTGCGCGAGATCGGCGTCGATACCGGCGGCTCGAACGTGCAGTTCGCCGTCAATCCCGCCGATGGCCGCATGCTGGTCATCGAGATGAATCCCCGGGTGTCGCGCTCCTCGGCCCTGGCCTCCAAGGCGACCGGCTTCCCGATCGCCAAGGTCGCCGCCAAATTGGCCGTCGGCTACACCTTGGACGAATTGCTGAACGACATCACCGGCGTCACGCCCGCCTCGTTCGAACCGACCATCGATTATGTCGTCACCAAAATCCCGCGCTTCACCTTCGAGAAATTTCCCGGCGCCGACCCCATGCTGACCACCTCGATGAAGTCGGTGGGCGAAGCCATGAGCATCGGCCGGACCTTCCAGGAAAGCCTGCAGAAGGGTCTGCGGTCGATGGAAACCGGGCTCACCGGCCTCAACGACCTGGAGATCCCGGGCGCCGACGGCGGACGCAACAAGGGCGCCATCAAGGCGGCGCTGTCGCAGCCGCGGGCCGAACGTCTTCTGGTCATCGCCCAGGCGCTGCGCCATGGCCTTTCGGTCGAGGAAATCCGCGCCGGCTCCAGCTACGACCCGTGGTTCATCGAACAGATCAAGGAAATCGTCGAAGCCGAAGAGCAGGTCCGGTCGAACGGCCTGCCGATCGACGCGCCCGGCTTGCTGCGTCTGAAGAAGATGGGATTTTCCGACGAGCGCCTGTCGGAACTGTCGGGCAAGACCCTGGTCGAAACGGCCTTCCGCCGCGAGGTGCTGAACGTCAAGCCGGTGTTCAAGCGCATCGACACCTGCGCCGCCGAATTCCCGTCCAACACGCCCTATATGTATTCCTGCTACGAAGGCGACGGCATCCAGCCGGCATCTTGCGAAGCCGATCCGACCGAGCGCGACAAGGTGGTGATCCTGGGCGGCGGGCCCAACCGGATCGGCCAGGGCATCGAGTTCGATTACTGCTGCGTCCACGCCGCCTACGCCTTGTCCGAAGCCGGCCTCGAATCCATCATGGTCAATTGCAATCCGGAAACCGTGTCCACCGATTACGACACCTCGGACCGCCTGTATTTCGAGCCCCTGACCGCCGAAACCGTGATCGAACTGGTCCGCAAGGAGCAATCGAAGGGCCGCGTGCGGGGCGTCATCGTCCAATTCGGCGGCCAGACCCCGCTGAAACTGGCGGCCGCCTTGGAAAAGGCCCGGATTCCCATCCTGGGAACCTCGCCGGATGCCATCGATCTGGCGGAAGACCGCCAGCGGTTTCAGGTCCTGCTGCGCGAGATCGGCCTGCGCCAGCCGGCCAACGGCATCGCCCGGACGCTCGACGAGGCCAAGGTGGTGGCCGAGCAGATCGGCTATCCGGTGGTCATCCGCCCGTCCTATGTGCTGGGCGGGCGCGCCATGCGCATCGTCCACGACCACGAGGGACTGGCCCGCTACATGAAGGACGCGGTCCTGGTCACCGGCAACAACCCGGTGCTGATCGACCGTTATCTTTCGGACGCCACCGAAGTGGACGTCGACTGCCTGGCCGACGGCAAGGACGTCTATGTCGCCGGGATCATGGAGCATATCGAGGAGGCCGGCATCCATTCGGGCGACTCGGCCTGTTCGCTGCCGCCGCATTCGCTGGCGCCCGAGGTCATCGCCGAAATCAAGCGCCAAACCGGATTGCTGGCCCGTTCGCTCAATGTGGTCGGCCTGATGAACGTCCAGTTCGCCGTCAAGGCGGGCGACATCTACATCCTCGAGGTCAATCCGCGGGCCAGCCGGACCGTGCCTTTCGTCGCCAAGGCCACCGGCATTCCGATCGCCAAGATCGCCGCGCGGATCATGGCCGGCGAAAGCCTGGCCTCGTTCCGATTGGTCGAACGCCCGCTGAAGCATGTGGCGGTCAAGGAAGCGGTTTTCCCCTTCGCCCGGTTCCCCGGCGTCGACATTCTGCTGGGCCCGGAGATGAAGTCGACCGGCGAGGTGATGGGCATCGACAGCGATTTTCCCCGCGCCTTCGCCAAATCCCAGTTGGGCAGCGGCACCCGTTTGCCGACCTCCGGGACCGCCTTTCTTTCGGTGCGCGACGGCGACAAGCCGGCCCTGGTCGAAATCGCCCGCAAGCTGACCGACCTGGGCTTCAAGGTCATCGCCACCAGCGGGACGGCGGCCCTTCTGCGCACGCAAGGCGTCGAAGTCAAGGTGGTCAACAAGGTCCTCGACGGGCGCCCGCACTGCGTCGACGCCATGCTGTCGGGCCAGGTGCAACTGGTGGTCAATACCACGGAAGGGTCGCAGGCGGTCTCGGACAGCTTCTCCATTCGCCGCACGGCGTTGATCCACAATATTCCGCATTATACGACGCTGGCCGGGGCGCGCGCCGCGGTCGACGCCATCCAGGCCCTGCGCGCCGGCACACTTGATGTCGCTCCGCTGCAGTCGTATTTTACCGACTTGTTCTAAAAATGCTAAGCGGCCGGGAGGGGCTCGGCCGCAAAGGTGTTTTACGTTTTTCAGGAAGTGCGGATGGTAGAGAAAATCCCGATGACTCCGGGTGGGCTGAAAACCCTGGAAGATGAACTCAGGCAGTTGAAGAACGTCGAACGTCGGGCCGTCATCCGGGCCATCGCCGAGGCCAGGGAACATGGCGATCTGTCGGAAAACGCCGAATATCATGCCGCACGCGAGCGTCAGAGCTTCATCGAGGGACGCATCACCGAGCTCGAGGATGTCCTCGGCCGGGCGCAGGTGATCGACGTCAGCCAATTTTCGGGCGACATCGTGCGCTTCGGGGCGACCGTCACCCTGGCCGACGAAGACAATGACGAGGAATCGGTCTATCAGATCGTCGGCGTGCATGAGGCCGATATCCGCTCGGGCCTGCTTTCGGTGCATTCGCCGCTGGCCCGGGCCCTGATCGGCAAGCAGATCGGCGACACCGTCGAGGTCAGCACCCCGAGCGGCTCGAAATCCTACGAGGTCGTCGACGTTCGCTTCCGCTGAGCTTTTCGCGCCAAGCAAATAACCGTCATGTCCTGGACTGCTTCGCTGCGCTCGCAGTGACGGCATTTTCACCCAGGAGGGGCGACCTCGGTCGGTGCGGAACTCGCAATGACAGGGTTCTTGTTGTGCCAGCCCTCAGAGTCATGGCGAGTCGGGGACCGGTTTTGGGAAAAAAGGCAGTGGCACCGGCGTCCCTGCCGGTGGGAAAAGGCTCCGCCGCGAAGCGACGGACACCGGCGCGGAGGCCGGTGCCACTTTTCCTTATTGGATCCAGAACCGCTCCTCAACACGCCATAAGGTCCTTTCTCATCCCGGCATGTCGCCCGACAGATTGTATTTGCGGATCTTGTCGTGCAGCGTCGTTTTCGCGAGCTGCAACTCCTCGGCGGTCCGGGTCAGGCTGCCTGCGTTGCGGCGCAGGGCGTCGGCGATCAGCGAGCGCTCGAAACTCTCGACCGTCTCGGCCAGGGGGCGCGGCCCGGCCGGGTTCGGGCTGCCGAAGGGCGGAAAGCTGCTTTCGATGCCGAGCACGAAGCGGTCGGCCACATTGCGCAGTTCCCGGACATTGCCGGGCCAATCGTAGGCCATCAGCCCCCGCATCCGCCCGGGATCGGCGAGCGGGATCTCCCGATGGTGGCGCGCCGCCGCCAGCATGGAGAAATGCTCGAACAGCAGCGGCGTGTCCTCGCGGCGCTCGCGCAGCGGCGGCAAGGGCAGCGTGGCGACGTTCAGCCGATAATAGAGATCGGCCCGGAACAGCCCCTTCTCGACCAATTCGCCCAGATCGACCTTGGTGGCGGCGACCACCCGGCAATCCACCGCGACCGGCGTGTTGGAGCCCAGACGCTCCACGGTCCGCTCCTGCAGGACGCGCAGCATCTTGATCTGCATGCCGATCGGCATGCTCTCGATTTCGTCGAGGAACAAGGTGCCGCCGCAGGCGTATTCGACCTTGCCGATGCGGCGCTTGCCGGCCCCGGTGAAGGCCCCGGCCTCATGTCCGAAGATTTCGCTTTCGAACAGGGCCTCCGGCAGGCCGCCGCAATTGATCGCCACGAAGTTGCCGTTGCGGCGCGGGCTGGCGTCGTGCAGGCAGCGCGCCGCCAGTTCCTTGCCGGCTCCGGTCTCGCCCTGGATCAGCACGTCGGCGGCGGAGTTGCCCAGATCGACGATCAGCCGCCGCACCTTCTCGATCGCCGGCGAATTGCCGAGAATGCGCGAATCGATGGTCCGGCGGTTGTTCAGCTTCTCGCGAAGGTCCCGGACCTCCAGGATCAGCCGGCGTTTTTCGAGGGCGCGGCGCACCACTTCGACCAGATAGTCGGGGGCGAAGGGCTTTTCGATGAAGTCGTGGGCGCCGCTTTTCATCGCCTGCACCGCCAGCGAGATATCGCCATGGCCGGTGATCAGCACCACCGGCAGATCGGCGTCCATCGCCTGCAATTGGCCGAGCAGGGCCATGCCGTCGAGACCGGGCAGGCGGATGTCGCTGACGACGACGCCGGGAAAATTGGCCGAGACCAGGCGGCGGGCCTTTTCCGCCGTGCCGGCGCCCTCGGTGGGAATGCCCTCCAGCTGCAGGGCCTGCTCGCATCCCAGCAGGACGTTCGGGTCGTCCTCGACGATCAAGACCTTCAATTCTTGCGGCATGCGTCCTCTCCTCCCGTGGCGATCGGGATATCCATGGTGAACACCGCGCCGCCCTGGGGATGGTTGTCGCCCCGCAAGGCCCCGCCGAAATCGCGCACGATGCCCGACGAAATGGCCAGACCGAGCCCCAGACCGCCACCGGCGTCCTTGGTGGTGAAGAAGGGTTCGAACAGGCGGCTGCGGACCTGCTCGGTCAGACCGGGACCATGGTCGCGGACCGTGATCCGGATGCGGTCGCCGTCGCCGGCGCCGCAGAGTTCGATCGTCGGGCTGGGCATGCCCTCCATGGCGTCCAGCGCATTGGTGATCAGATTGACCAGAACCTGCTCCAGCCGGTTGGGATCGCACAGCGCCCACAAGGCCGCCTCCGGCATGTCGATCTGCCGCTGCGCTCCGGCCCGCCGCAGCCGCTGGTCCAGCAGGGACAGGGCATTGTCGACGGCCCGCTGCACCACGACCGGCCGCGGGTGGCCGCTCGACTTGCGGACGAAGGATTTGAGCTGGCCGGTCAGCGTTCCCATGCCGTCGACCAGATGGTCGATGCGGTCCAGGTTGGAACAGGCGGTCGCGATGTCGCCGCGTTGCAGAAATTTCACCGTATTGCCGGACAGGGTCCGCATCGCCGTCAGGGGCTGGTTCAATTCATGGGCGATGCCGGCCAGCAATTGGCCGATGACCGCCAGCTTGCCGGCCTGCACCAGTTCGTCCTGAGCGGCCCGCAGGGTCCGCTCGGCCCTGGTTCGCTCCGCCACCTCCTCCTGCAGGCGGGCATTGGCGGCGGAAAGATCGGCCGTCCGTTCCCGCACCTTGCGTTCCAGATCGTCATAGGCCTGCTGCAAGGCCTCGCGGGCGGCCAGCCGGTCGCGCTGGTGCAGGCGCCGCTGGTTCACCATGACCAGCAGGATGGACAGGAAGGCGCTGCCGATGGCGGCCAGGGCGGCATGGTTCCAGGCCATGTCGTCGATCTGTTCCCGATGGGAAAACACCGTCAGATTCCACGCCGTTCCGGGCAAGGGCTGGGTCTGGGCGAGGAACTGGCCGGACACCGGGAACACCGAAGCCTCCTCGGTCAGGGATTTGGCCAGATGGACCAGGCTGGTCCGCTCGTCCAGGCGCCGGCTTTGCCGCAGTTCGAGGGGCAGCAGGGCGCGCCGGTTATACTGCTGGGTCCGATCGAAAAGACGCCGCGTCTCTTCGTCGAGCCGCCTCAGGGTGGTGAATTTCCAGGCCGGGACCGAGGCCAGGATCACCACGCCGTTCTCGTCGGCCACCAGGGCCGGCGCCTCGACGAGATCCCACGACTTCTCCAGCTGTTCCAGGCTGACCTTGACCACCGCGACGCCGAGGAGTTCCCCATTGTCGATCAGCGCGGAGGACAGATAGTAACCCGGCTCGCCCTTGGTCGTGCCGATCCCGAAGAAACGTCCGGATCCGCCGTCGACGGCGTCCTTGAAATAGGGCCGGTAGGCGAGGTCTTCGCCCATGAAACTGTCCGGCTGCCGCCAGTTGCTGGTGGCCAGGACCTGGCCCTTGCGGTCCAGAACATAGATCGACAGGGTGCCGGCCCGCTGATTGAGCTGTTCGAGATAAGAGCTGACCCGATCGACCCGCGCCGGATTCGAAGGTCCGGCCAGAAGCTCGAGAACGTCGCGCTCGAGCCCCAGCGTGGCCGGGAAATAGGCGTATTTGTCGATCTCGCGTTCCAGGCTGGCGGTGTAAAGGTCCAACCGATGGCGTCCGGTCGCCTGCAGTTCGGCCAGGCCCATCGACAGGGTCATGCGATAGCCGGCAAAACCGGCGGCGCCGGCCAGGGCGATCAGGCCGATCAGCAGGGGACCAAGGATGCGGGCGCGGCGGGTCAGGGGCATGCGTTTCGGACAACCCTTCGACGACGGAGGAAAGCCGGAGCATAGGACAGCCGGGGGACGACGGGTACCCGGTTTTCCGCCGTCCCGCCCTCCCCCATCACGGAGGAGGGCCCACCCGAGGATCGGAAACTCAGGTCTCGACCAGTTCGGCGTCGGGGATCGCCTCGCTCGCCTCGCCGTTCAGGACCATGGTCATTTGGCGGTCGTCGCGCTGGCGCTCCCATTTCGCGATGACCATGGTGGCGACGCCGTTCCCCAGCAGATTGGTCGCGGTGCGCATCGAATCCATGAAGCGCTCGATGCCCAGCAGCAGGCCCAGGCCGACCAGCGGAATATCGGGGAAAATCGACAAGGTGCCGGCCAGGACGACGAAGCCGCCGGCGGTCACCCCGGCGACGCCCTTCGAGGTGAGCAGGAAGATGCAGAGCAGGCCGATCTGCTGGGCCATGCTCAGATCGATGTTGGTCGCCTGGGCGATGAAGATCGCCCCCATGGTCAGATAGATGTAGGAACCGTCGAGATTGAAGGAATAACCCGTCGGAACGACGAAGCCGACCACCGGCACCGAACAGCCGACGCTCTCCAGCTTGCGGATCAGGCGCGGCAACGCCGCTTCGGACGAGGCCGTGCAGAAGACCAGGACCAATTCCTCGCTTAGATATTTGATGAATTTCCAAAGGCTGAAGCCGGCCAGATAGGCGATGGTGCCGAGGACGACGACCATGAAGACCAGGTTGGTCAGGTAAAACAGGCCGACCAGCTTGCCCAGCGCGACCAGGGAGGCGACGCCGAATTTTCCGATGGTATAGGCCACCGCCCCGAAGACGGCCAGGGGAGCCAGCTTCATGATGGCGCCGACGATCGCGAAAATGACTTCGGACCAGCGCTCGATTTGATCGATGATCGGTTCGGCCCGTTTGCCGATATGCAGCAGGGCGAAGCCGACGAACAGGGCGAACAGCAGGACTTGCAGAATGTTGCCTTGGGCGAAGGCGTTCACCGCGCTGGCCGGGATGATGTTCAAAATGAAATCGACGGTGTTGAGCGCCTTGGCGTTGGTGGCGTAACCGGCGACCAGATTGGCGTCCAGCTGCGCCGGATTGATGTTCATCCCGACGCCGGGCTTGAACACATTGACGACCAGCAAGCCGAACGCCAGGGCGATGGTGCTGACGATCTCGAAATAGACCAGCGACTTGACGCCGATGCGGCCGACTTTCCTGACGTCGCCAAGCTTGGCCACGCCGACGCTGACCGTCGCGAAGATCAGCAGGACGACGATCATCTTGATCAGTTTGATGAAGCCGCCCGCCAATGGATTGAGCGACACCCCGAACTCGGGAAACTTGTATCCGACGATGGATCCGAGAACGACGGCGACCAGCATCTGGAATATAAGACTGCGATAGAAAGGTACATTCTTAGACATTGCATGTCTTCCCTTCGTATTTCACTGTGTAGTTGTCGGTATTTTTGCGGGATGGGCGTAATGCCATTCAGTTAAGTTCCGTCATTGCGAGCGCAGCGAAGCAATCCAGAAGCCGGCGGCATGGCTGGATTGCCGCGCCTTCGGCTCGCAATGACGGAACGGTCCCTAAACGGCATGGAGACTAGGCATGCTGCTTGAGCATGGCATGCGGCCGGGTGAGGACGTCGGGCTGCAGCACCTCGTCCAGTTCTTCCTTGGTCATCAGATGCCTTTCGAGCACCAGCTCATAGACGCTCCGCCCGCTGCTCAGCGCCGCTTGCGCCACCTCGGTGGCATTGGCGTAGCCGATATAGGGATTGAGCGCGGTCACCACGCCGATCGAATTTTCGACGGTGGCCCGCAGACGCTCCCGGTTGGCGGTGATGCCGTCGACGCAGCGGTCGGCCAGGATGAGGCAGCCCCGCCGCAGGTGGTTGACGCTCTTGAACAGGCTGTGGGCGATGATCGGTTCGAAGGCATTGAGCTGAAGCTGTCCGGCCTCGGCGGCGAAGGTGACGGTCATGTCGTTGCCGATGACTTCGAAGGCGATTTGGTTGACCACCTCGGGAATCACCGGATTGACCTTGCCCGGCATGATCGACGAGCCCGCCTGTTGGGCCGGCAGATTGATTTCGCCCAATCCGGCCCGTGGCCCGCTCGACAGCAGGCGCAAGTCATTGCAGGTCTTCGACAGCTTGACCGCCACCCGTTTCAGCACGCCCGACAACTGGACGAAGCTGCCGCAGTCCTGGGTGGCCTCGACCAGATTGGGCGAGGTGACCACCGGCACGCCGCTGACCTCGGCCAACAGGCGGCAGATCAGCGCGGTATAGTCGGGATGGGCATTGATCCCGGTGCCGATGGCGGTGGCGCCCAGATTGATTTCGCGGATCAGGAGGGAGGCCTCCTTCAACCGCTCTTCGTCCTCGCCCAGCATGACCGCATAGGTGGAAAATTCCTGACCCAGGGTCATCGGCACCGCGTCCTGAAGCTGGGTCCGGCCCATCTTCAGGACGTCGCGGAACTCTTCCGCCTTTCGCTCGAAGGCGCGTCGCAAATGCGCCATGGCCTCGACCAGTTGGAAGATGCCGACATAGGTGGCGAGCTTGAGGGCCGTCGGATAGACGTCGTTGGTCGACTGGCTCATGTTGACATGTTCGTTGGGATGCAATTTTTGATAGTCGCCCCGCGGATGGCCGAGGATCTCCAGGGCCCGGTTGGCCACCACCTCGTTGGCGTTCATATTGGTCGAGGTGCCGGCCCCGCCCTGAATCACATCGACGACGAATTGGTCGCGCCATTTTCCGGCCTGAATCTCCTTGCAGGCCGCGACGATGGCATCGGCCCTCACCTGGTCCAGCAGCCCCAGCTCCCGATTGGCCCGCGCCGCCGCATGCTTGATTTCGGCCAGGGCGCGGATCAGATCCGGATAGATGGCGATGCTGGTGCCGGTGATGGGAAAGTTTTCCAAGGCGCGCAAGGTATGCACGCCGTAATAGACCTCGGCGGGAACCTGACGGTCGCCCAGCAGATCGTGTTCGATGCGGTAGTCGTTGCTCATGGTTTCGTGCGCTCCCCACGCCGGGCCATGCGGCGGCCCATTTTGCGGTCTTTCGGAAAAGACCGCCTGGGGATGAGCAACTTGCATGCCAGCCACGCCCCTGGCGGGGATGCTGACAATAGCCTGATATTGAATGATATTTTTTCGGTATCGGGTTAAACCGTTCGGATTTCCGAACATCTTGTCCGGCGGACCGGTCGGAAATCCGAACAAGACTCAAAGAACGGCGTCATTGCGATGCGCAAGCGAAGCAATCCAGCAATGGCGGCGGG
>JAATGN010000021.1 GCA_015654615.1 Rhodospirillales bacterium | reverse complement strand
TGCCGTCATATTGGCGTCCCTGGTCGTCGAAGCCGTGCGTCATCTCATGGCCGATGACCATGCCGATCGCTCCGAAATTGAGAGCGTCGTCGGCGTCGTTTTCGAAAAAGGGATACTGCAGGATGCCGGCCGGGAAATTGATGTCGTTGTTCTCGCCCGAGTAATAGGCATTGACCGTCGGCGGCGTCATGTCCCATTCGCTGCGGTCGACGGCGGCGCCGATCTTGTTCAAGTCGCGCCCCGTCTCGAAGGCGTTGGCCCGCCAGAGGTTGCCCAGGGCGTCGTCGCGGCTGACGGCGAGCGTGGAATAGTCGCGCCATTTGTCGGGATAGCCGATCTTCGCGGCCATCAGGGCCAATTTGGCTTCCGCCTTGGCTTTGGTGGCGGGCGCCATCCAGTCGACCCTGGCGATCAACCGGCCGAAGGACTGATGCACCGCCGTCACCAGCGCGCCCATCCGCGTCTTGGCGGTCGGCGGATAATATTCGGCGACGAACAGCCGTCCCAAGTCCTCGCCCAAGGCATGGTCGGTCATCTGTACGCAGCGCTTCCAGCGCGGCTGCAGGACCGGCGTGCCGGCCAGGGTCCGTCCGTAGAAATCGAAATTTTCGTCGACGAAGGCTTTCGGCAGCAACCGCACCGCGGCATGCAGCACATGCCATCGGAGATAGCTCCTGACGTCGTCGAGAGACGCCGCCGCGATGATCCCGCCGATCTTGGCCAGATAGTCCGCCGACTGATCGTTGATACGCTCGAAGGCCGGAGCCCCCAGGTCCTTCGCATAAGCCCCCCAATCGACGTCGGGCGCCTCGCGCACGAATTGAGCGAAAGGCATCGGCTTGTTGACCTTTTGCGGATCGCGGCGGGCCACCCGGTCCAGCGACACGCCGGCCATGGCGGTCTCCAGATCCATGACCGCCTTGGCCCGCGCCGCGGCAACGTCCGGCTGGTCGCCGGACAGGACGAACATATGCGCGACATGCGTCACATAGGCATCGCGCTGACGACCGGCCTTCTCATCCTTGCGGAAGTAGAAATCCCGATCGGGCAGCCCCAATCCCCCTTGGTCGGCGCCGGCGATCTGATGGTCCGAATCGCTGGGATCGCGCGCGCTGCCGAAGGAGAAGAAACCGGCGATTCCCGAGCGATGCAGCCTCGCCAGCAGGGGGAACAGGTCCTTTTTGTCGGTCAGCCCGTCGATCTCGGCCAGCAGCGGCCCGATCGGCTGGGTCCCTTTGGCCTCGATGCCGGACTCGTCCATGCAGGCGGCATAAAAATCGCCCGCCCGCTTGGCCTCCGGCGAGGACACGGGTCCGGTCTCCTCCAGCAAACCCCGCAATTTCGCCAGATTGGCCTCCCGCAGGACGAAGAACTGCCCCCAGCGGGATTGATCGTCGGGAATCGGGTTGGCGGCTTGCCAGTTCTTGCAGACGTATTGGAAAAAATCCTGGCAGGGCGAAACCGCGGGATCGACCATGTCCGGCAGGCTCATCAGCTTGGACATCAAAGCCGGATCGGCCCGGGCCGCCGAACTCAAACCCAAGGATGCGCAAGCGGCCAGCGCCAGCAGATCTCGCTTTTTCATTCCGGTTCCTTCCCGTTCTCTCGCCGTTGTCGTTCAACGGCCGCGCCCTCGATTTGCAGACGCTCAACATTTGATCCGCAGATGTTCGCAGATCATTTATAATCGTCATTGCGAGCGCAGCGAAGCAATCCAGAAGTCGGCGGTTGTTACTGGATTGCTTCGCTGCGCTCGCAATGACGGCTTTTCCATCCGGGTCAATCCGCGTCATTCGCGGATCAAAAATAATGAACGGGCCGACCTTGTCCCGCCATGTCTCAGAAAAAGAAAAATCACGCGGGAATCGGGCGCGGCCGGCCGTCGGGTCCGATCGCCACGAAGGTGAATGTCCCATGCGTCGCCCGTTCCTGGGCGCCGCCGTCGCGCCGGCGGACCCAGGCTTCGACACGAAAGCTCAAGGAGGTCCGGCCAAGCTTGATTTCGGTGCAGTAACAGGATACTTCGTCGCCCATCCGTATCGGCGTATGGAACTGCATGGCCTCGATGGCGACGGTGGCCACGCGTCCCTTGGCCCGCCAGCGGGCGGCGATGCCGCCGGCCAGATCCATCTGCGACAGAAGCCAGCCGCCGAAGACGTCGCCTTCATAATTCAGGTCGCTCGGCATGGCGATCGTACGAATGGTCAAAAGGCCGGATGGTTCCTGTTCGGACATTTAAGACAATACTCCTCTCAACATATAGTAGTAATCGATCAGGCCCACCACCGGATACGCTTGCCGCCCGGCGAGCTGCTCCCTATAATGCGGTCATGCCCGACTTGTTCCAACAACTCCCCCCCAAAATCGACGGCTATTCCGCCAAGGACATCGAGGTCCTGGAAGGACTGGAGCCGGTCCGCCGGCGTCCCGGTATGTATATCGGGGGCACCGACGACAAAGCGCTCCATCACCTGGCCGCCGAGGTTCTCGACAACGCCATGGACGAGGCCGTCGCCGGCCACGCCAGCTGGATCGAAATGGAGATGAAAGTCGATGGCTCGGTGGTGGTGCGCGACAACGGCCGCGGCATCCCCGTCGATCCCCATCCCAAATTTCCCGACAAATCGGCCCTTGAAGTCATCCTGACCATGCTGCATTCCGGCGGCAAGTTCGGCGGCGACGCCTATAAGGTGTCGGGTGGGTTACATGGTGTCGGCATTTCGGTGGTCAACGCCCTCTCCGACCGCCTGACCGTCGAGGTGGCGCGGGATCGCCAATTGTGGACGCAAAGCTATTCGCGGGGCGTTCCCCTGGGACCGGTGACCCCGGTGGGGCCGGTGCAGAACCGGCGCGGCACCACCGTGACCTTTCATCCGGATCCGGACATTTTCGGCCCCCGCGCCCAGTTGCGGCCCGGACCGCTGTACCGCTTGGCCCGCTCCAAGGCCTATCTCTATCGGGGTGTCGAGGTCCGCTGGTCGTGCGATCCCCTGATGATCAAGGACGGCGATCAGACGCCGGCCAAGGAAACCTTGCGCTTTCCCAATGGCCTTAAGGATTTCCTCGATTCCGTCCTCGACGGACGGGACCTCCTGGGCGGCCAGAGCTTCGCCGGCAGCGCCACCTTCGCCGACGACATGGGCCAGGTCGAATGGGCCGTCGCCTGGCCGGAAGACGAAGACGGTTTTTCCAATTCCTATTGCAACACGATTCCGACCCCGGAGGGCGGCAGTCACGATCTGGGTTTGCGCAACGCGCTGACTCGCGGCCTTCGCCAATACAGCGAAATGACCGGAAACCGCCGTGCCGCGCAGATCACCGCCGACGACATCTTCAGCTGCGCCTGCGTCATGCTGTCGGTGTTCATTCGCGAGCCGCAGTTCCAGGGGCAGACCAAGGAAAAGCTGGCCTCGCCGGAGGCGACCCGCCTGGTTGAAAACAGCGTCAAGGATCATTTCGACCATTGGCTGTCCGGCGACCCCACCGTGGCCAAGGCGGTGCTCGAGCGGGTGATCGAACGGGCCGAGGACCGCGCGAAGAAGAAACAGGCCAAGGAGCTTTCCCGCAAAACGGCGACCAAGCGCCTGCGCCTGCCCGGCAAGCTGGCCGATTGTTCGCGGAGCCTCGCCCTGGGGTCCGAACTGTTCCTGGTCGAGGGCGATTCGGCCGGCGGTTCGGCCAAGCAGGGCCGCAGCCGCGAGACCCAGGCGGTTCTGCCGCTGCGCGGCAAGATCCTCAACGTGGCCTCGGCCACCGTCGACAAGATGCGGGCCAACCAGGAGATCCGCGACCTCATCGAGGCGCTCGGCTGTGGCATCCGCGACCATTACGACGACGACAAGCTGCGTTATGAAAAGGTCATCATCATGACCGACGCCGATGTCGACGGCGCCCACATCGCCTCGCTGCTGATGACTTTTTTTTACCAGGAAATGCCGGGGCTCATCGAAAACGGGCATCTTTTCCTGGCTTGCCCGCCGCTTTATCGGATCAATCACGGCCAGAACACCGTCTATGCCCGCGACGACGCCCACAAGGAAACGCTGATGACCACCACCTTCGCCGGAAAAAAGGTGGAGATCAGCCGATTCAAGGGCCTGGGCGAAATGCCGCCGCACCAGCTCAAGGAAACCACCATGGATCCCAGGACGCGCCAGCTTCTGCGCGTCGTCGTGCCGCATGGCGCGACCGAGGAGGATCATGAGGACGCCAAGGAAACCCTCCGCCTCGTCGACAGCCTGATGGGCAAGCGGCCGGAGCTGCGCTTCCAGTTCATCCAGGAACGGGCCAAATTCGCCCGCGACCTGGACGTCTGACGGATCCGACCGACAGAACCCGACACCGGGGTTGTGATAGGGGACGCCCAGGGAGAGATCGTCAGCGATCGCTTGCCCCTGACTATCGCTTATACCGACCTGCAATGAGTTGGACTCATTGCAGGTCGGCTGGCCCGTTGAGGGCCCGCGAGCTTATGCGAGCGAAGCCAAGGGTTTCAGAGAAACCCGCCCGGCGCCTGAGGGGCGCTGATCCGTTTCGATCAGCGCAGGCTGGTATTAGAGCGGTTTGCGTTCATATTGGATCGCTCACCTTAGC
>JAATGN010000334.1 GCA_015654615.1 Rhodospirillales bacterium | reverse complement strand
GTCGTCGACATAGACGCCGGTGACCACGAAAAGATTCCAGGGGGCGAAGGGATGGACATAGGCCAGCTTGGGGACCTGCGCCGTTTCGCCGGGACGCATCCAATGATAGATCAGCGTGCCGCCGTCCGGCTTCCGGGCCAGCTCCATGAAGCCGCGGACGATGGGAAAGCCGTCGACGTCGACGATGCCGCTTTTGTCCTGGCCGATGAAGCTCGGATCGGGCGGCATGGCGACGCTGATGCCGTCCAGGGTGTAGGAGAAGACGTAATTCTTGTGATTGTCGTACCACATGCCGTCGAGGACGGCGCGGAACTGGGCCAGCGCCTGCTCGCGGGTGAGTTCGCCGGCCGCTTCGCGCTTCCTGATCTGTTCGGCTTGTCCGAGGGCGGTCTCGACGATGGCGTGCAGCTTGTCGACGCGGTCGGCCATCATTTGCTGACGGGTTTTATGCAAATTGACATAGACGGTGGCTGCCAAGGCGAGGACGAAAGCAATAGCCAATAGCATCAGGCGATAGCTGATGCGCGAATTTAAAATTTTTAACATCGAAGCGTCCCTCGCCGTTTCTTATATTTCAAGGCGCGGCGAGAATATGTCAGGGCCATGACAAAAGTACAGACAAAATACTATGCCTATTGTGGGCTTTTACATTCTGTAAATTTAATAGAAAATTGTAATGATTATCCATAATCTTAGATTGTTTAATTAAGACGGTAATCAACCTGGGAACGCTTGACGCTGGTGGTGCCGGGACCGCACATTAGGCGTCATGAATGAGTTGTCTTCCTCTCCGGCAACGGCGGATCGGCTGGTCCCGGTCGCCGCCCCGGCCGTCGCCGTCGATCTCGCCATCACCGGAATGACCTGCGCCGCCTGTTCGGCGCGGGTCGAAAAGGTCCTGGCCCGCCTGCCGGGCGTCCTGAAGGCCGAGGTCAACCTGGCCACCGATAAGGCCCGGGTCAGCATCCGGGCCGGCGAGGTGACGACGGCGCAACTGGTGGTGGCGATCGAGAAGGCGGGCTACGGCGCCGCCGAGGTGACGGCGCACGACACTCTCGCCGGCGACGATGAGAAGGCGGCCGCCCGGGCGCGCCGCGATTTCGCCCTGGTCTGCCTTTCGGCGATCCTGACGATGCCGCTGATCGGCCAGATGGTCTTCGATCTCGGCGGCGGCCACGCCATGCTGCCGCCGCTCGTGCAATTGGCCCTGGCCGGTCCGGTGCAATTCGTCATCGGGGCCCGTTTCTACGCGGGCGCCTGGAAAGCCTTGCGCAACGGCACCGGCAATATGGATCTGCTGGTGGCGTTGGGCACCTCGGCCGCCTTCGGCCTGTCGGCCTGGCAGGCGCTCGGCGCCGGCGGCGGCGGGCATTCCGGCCCCCCTCTCTATTTCGAGGCCTCGACGGTGGTCATCACGCTGGTGCTGCTGGGAAAATGGCTGGAGGTCCGAGCCAAGCGCAGCGCGGCGTCGGCCATTCGCGGACTGATGGCGCTCCGGCCCGACAAGGCGGTGGTCGAACGCGACGGCCGCCTGGTCGAAATTGCGGCGGAAGAGGTGGGGCTCGGTGAAATCGTCGTTCTGCGCGCCGGCGAACGGGCCCCGGTGGACGGGGTGGTGGTCGAGGGCGACAGCCAGATGGACGAATCCCTGCTGACCGGCGAAAGCCTGCCGGCCGACAAGGCGCCGGGCGACGCGGTGGTGGCGGGGGCGATCAACGGCGACGGCCTGCTGCGTGTCAGGACGACGGCGGTGGGGGCGAATTCGACGGTGGCCCGCATCATTCGCCTGGTCGAAGGCGCGCAGGCCAGCAAGGCCCCGGTGCAGCGTCTGGTCGATCGGATCTCGGCGATTTTCGTGCCGACGGTGATCGTCCTGGCGGCGCTGACCTTCGCCGCCTGGTGGTTCGCCGCCGGCGACCAGCAGGCGGCGGCCGTCGCGGCCATTTCGGTGCTGGTCATCGCCTGTCCCTGCGCCCTCGGCCTGGCGACGCCCACGGCGATCATGGTCGGCACCGGCGTCGCGGCGCGTTCGGGCATCCTGATCAAGGATGCCGAGGCGCTGGAGCGGGCCCACGACGTGACGGCCATGGTGTTCGACAAGACCGGCACCTTGACCGAAGGGCGGCCGGCTCTCAGCGACATCGTGGCCGCCGACGGCGATCAGACGCGCCTTCTGGCCCTGGCGGCGTCGGCCCAGCAGGGCAGCGAACATCCCTTGGCCCATGCCGTGCTGGAGGCGGCGCGCGCCCAAGGCATTCCTCTGCGCCCCCTGGGCGGCTTCCGGGCCTTGCCGGGTCGCGGCCTGCAGGCCACCGTCGACGGCGGCGCCCTGCTGATCGGCAGCCAGAGGCTGATGCGGCAATCCCAGCTGGATCTGCAGGGATTGGATGAACGGGCCGCCGGGCTGGAGGCGTCGGGCCGGACCGTCATGTGGGTCGGCGATGGAAAACAGGCCATCGGGCTGATCGCCGTCGCCGACCGGGTCAAGGCGTCGGCGGCGGGCGCCGTGGCCGGACTCAAGGCGCTGGGCGTGCGGACCATCATGCTGACCGGCGACAATCGGCGTACGGCGCAGGTGGTGGCCGAGGCCCTTGGCCTGGACGAGACGCATGCCGAATTGCTGCCCGAGGACAAGGTCGCCGTCATTCGGCGCTTGCGCGCCGAAGGCAAGGTGGTGGCCATGGTCGGCGACGGCGTCAACGACGCTCCGGCGTTGGCCGCCGCCGATATCGGGATCGCCATGGGGACCGGCGCCGACATCGCCATGCACACGGCCGGCATCACGCTGATGCGCGGCGATCCGGCCCTGCTGCCGGCCGCCTTGTCGATTTCCCGGGCGACCTACGGCAAGATCCGCCAGAATCTGTTCTGGGCCTTCGTCTACAATGTCATCGCCATTCCGCTGGCGGCGTTCGGCCTGTTGAGCCCGGCGCTGGCCGGCGGCGCCATGGCGTTCTCCAGCGTCAGCGTGGTCTCCAACAGCCTGCTGCTGCGCCGCTGGCGCCCGTCAGGAGACGTGCATTGAAGCGGCCCGGCAGCCGGCAGGCGAGCCAAGGCGCCGAAAATCCTGGTCGATGGCGGCCCCAGCGGAAGATGATCGCCGGTTTTGCCGCGGTCTTCGTCTGCGGCATCGTCGTCGGCCTGGCCGTGGATCGTCTTTCGCTTCGGCCGGCGGTTCCGGACACCGTCCAGGCGAGGCTCGCCGAGGGCGACGAGGCGGCGACGGCTTCCGCCGACCCGCAAGCCACCGAGACCAGTCCCCAGACCGTCGTCGAGGATGAACCTTTCGGGCCGGCGCTGCCGCCGGTGGCCGCCTTGCCCGTAGCGCCCGAATCTTCGGCCCGCCTGCCGCCGCCGGGCCGGCCGAATTGGGAGAAATACGCCTTGCCGCCGGTCGACGCCGGCGGCCGCCCGATGATCGCCGTGATCATCGACGACATGGGACTGGACAAGCGGCGGTCCGAAAAGATCGTGCAGCTGCCGGGTCCGCTGACCGTTTCCTTCATGTCCTATGCCGAAGACCTGGCGCGGCAGACCGGCGAGGCGCGGCTGCATGGCCATGAACTGATGATGCATGTGCCGATGGAGCCGCTGGCCGAAGGGCTCGACGCCGGCCCCGGGGCGCTGTCGGTCAATTTGCCGATGGACGCGTTGAGGAAACGGGTGAACGAGGATCTCGACCGCTTCACGGGTTATGTCGGGATCAACAATCACATGGGCAGCAAATTCACCGCCTTTGCGCCCGGCATGCAGGTGGTGATGGACGAGTTGCGGCAGCGCGGCCTTTTGTTCGTCGACAGTCTGACCACGGATCGCAGCGTCGGCCTGGCATTGGCCCAGCAGTCCGGCGTGCCGACGGCGGCGCGCAATGTGTTTCTCGACAATGCCGGGGATATCGCCGCGGTCGACGGCCAGCTGGCCAAGCTCGAGGACTTGGCGCGCAAGAAAGGCAACGCCATCGCGATCGGGCATCCGCGCGACGCGACCATCGCCGCCTTGACCGCGTGGCTGCCGACCCTGCGCGAGAAGGGATTGGTGCTGGTGCCGGTGACCGAGGTGGTGAAAGTCCGCCGGACGCTGACGGCGGCCAGCCATTGAGGGATCCGCGAGAAGATGGTCTTCGTCATCGCCGTGGCCGGATTGCTTTCGCTCCAGGAAGATTGAACAGTTGGAATTCCATAACGAGAGGTGTGCGATGATGAAGACATACAAGGTATCGGGAATGACCTGCGGCGGCTGTGCCCGCTCGGTCGAAAAGGCCATCAAGACGCTGGCGCCGGCCGCTCAGGTCGCTGTTGACCTGGACGGCGGAAAGGTCAGCGTCGACGGCGTCGCCGACGATGGACTGGTGGCCAAGGCCATCGACGACGCGGGATTCGATTTTCAGGGATTGGTTTAAGACCGGTCCATCGGCGGCTCGGCAACCTCCGCCGGAGATCGCCGGTCGACATGGGAACCGGACTGCTGGGTAGTTTCCGAACCTGTCCCGTCGGACCCGCCGATGCTTATGATGCGCGGCATTTCGAGGTCATGTCGCAGGACGCCCCTGGAAATGCGCTCAAGTCCCGCCTTGCAAGGATGCCTTCCGGCAAACCTGCCTTCGAACGACGCCATCGCCACCTTGGGATCGGCGAAGGATGAGGCTGGGCTCATTCAGGAAGGGACGACGTCATGCTGCGGACCGGATCGGCACTCAGGGGTTATGCCATAAAGGCGAAGGACGGCGAGATTGGGACCGTCAGCGATTTCTTATTCCATGACCAGACATGGAAGGTGCGTTGGCTGGTCGTCGACACCGGGTCGTGGCTGCCCGGGCGTCAGGTTCTGGTTCATCCCTCGGCGATCGGGCGGATCGACGACGAGCGGCACCAGCTTCCCGTCGCGCTGACCAAGGCGCAGGTCGAGGGGAGCCCGAGCATCCTCCACGACCAGCCGGTGTCTCAGCAGATGGAACGCCATCTGTACGACTATTATCGATGGGATCCCGATTGGGGCGACAGCTATTTCGGCGCCAATCCGAATGCGATCGCCCTTCCCATTTCGTCGCCGCCGGACTTCGGCGGCGCCGCGGCGCTCGACGCACCCGGCCTCGAACCCGTTCCGAATGACGGCGACCCGCACCTGCGCAGCATCGACGCCGTCACGGGATATCATATCGAGGCGACCGACGGCGAGATCGGTCACAGCGAGGACTTTCTGGTCGACGACGCCCATTGGGACGTCCGCTACCTGGTCGTCGACACCAAGAACTGGTGGCCGGGAGAACATGTCCTGATATCGCCCTATGCGGTGCGGGAAATCAGTTGGTCGGATCGGCGGATCCGACTCGACGTCACCCGGGACAAGGTCAAGGGCAGCCCGTCGTGGACTCCGGCCGAGATGGTCGGTCCGGCCTATGAAACCCGGCTTCACACCTATGAAAAACGGCTCCACGGCCATTACGGCTGGCCGGGCTATGGGTGGTTCTAGCCATGTTTCAGACACTTTTGACGTGCCTGGTCCCCGTCTGCTTCTGCGTCGCTCTCGGCTTTGCCGCCGGCTGGCTGAAAATTATCGACACCGAACGGGTCCGGTCGATTTCCACCTATGTCGTCGTCTTTGCCCTTCCGGCCTTGCTCTTCGTGGGCATCTTCAAATTCACGGTTCAACAGCTGTCGCAATGGCAAAATTTCGTGACCTTGCTGGTCGCGATGACGGCCACCTGGGCGATAGCCTACCTTTTCGGGCGCTTCGTCTGGCGAATTTCGTCGGGGGAAGCGGCGATCATGGCGTTGACGTCAAGTTTCCCCAACATGGCCTATATCGGGGTGGCCCTGCTTACGACGCTGTTTTCGACGACCGGCTTGCTGCCGGTCATCCTCGGGAACTTCGTTTCAAGCTTCGTGCTGATACCGGCAACGGTGCTGGCCCTGCATCTGACCGGCCCCGGTAAAAGCCATCCCAGGTCCGGCTCGGCAAAACCCGCTCCCAAAGTAAGCCTGGCAAGGGATATCCTGCACACCATCGTTCAACCGCTTGTCTGGGCCCCGCTTCTCGGGATCGTCCTGGTCCTGGCGCATGTCGCGCTGCCGGATCTCGCGAGCACGTCGATCGGCACGATTGGAGACACCGCCGGCGGCGTTGCCCTATTCGCCGTTGGCGTCATGCTTTTCGGGTTCTCTTTCCGCATCGACCGCGAGGTCGCCACGGTTTTCGTTCTCAAGAACCTGGTGCAACCCGCCATCGCCGCCGCCGTGCTGTTCGCTTTCGGTCTTCGCGGCGTCATGGCCGAAGGAATCGTCATCGTATTGGCCTGCCCGGCCGCCACGGCTTGCCCGATGCTCGCTTCGAGCTATCGGATCGGCGAAAAATCGGCGGCCGCTTCGGTCGCGGTGAGCACCGTCTCGAGTCTCCTCACGCTATCGGGCTGGATCCTCTGCAGCAAAGCGGTCTTCGCCGGTTGACGCCGGATCGACGGGCGGGTGCGGGACCGCCTCGGAGGCGGGCGGCCCCGTGAATGAGCCGCCGCCAGCAAGGAAATTGGAGAGTTCGTTATGGCCACGTTCCGTGAAGAATCCGACACCATGGGCTCGATCAAGGTCGAGTCCGACAAGCTATGGGGCGCCGAGACTCAACGCTCTCTCGAATATTTCAGCATTGGGAAGGATTTGATTCCGCGCGAATTGATACCCGCCTTCGCCATTCTGAAAAAAGCCGCCGCCAATGCGAACTATGCGGGCAAAAGAATGGATCAAAAGGTCCATGGTTTGATCGTGGCGGTCGCGGACGAAATTTTGCGGGGGCAGCATGCCGATATGTTTCCGCTCCACGTTTGGATGACCGGCAGCGGCACCCAATTCAACATGAACGTCAACGAGGTGATTTCGAACCGCGCCTGCCAGCTTGCCCACACCAAGGTGGGGAGCAAGGCCCCGGTTCATCCGAACGACGACGCCAATATGTCTCAATCGTCGAACGACACCTTTCCCACCGCAATGTGCATCGCCGCGGCAATGGGCGTGACGCAGCGGCTGGCCCCCGCGGTGCTTTCCCTGCAGAAGGCCATCGCGGCGAAAGCGAAGGAATGGGACGGCATCGTCAAGATCGGCCGGACTCATATGCAAGATGCGGTGCCGATCACGTTGGGACAGGAGTGGTCCGGTTATGCCGGAATGCTGGCGGACGATCTGGAGCGCCTCGACGATGCGCTGAAGGGCGTCTACCGGCTCGCCCTGGGGGGGACGGCCGTCGGCACGGGCTTGAACGCGGCGCCCGGTTTCGGAGAGGCCGCCACGGCCGAGATTTCCCGTCTCACGGGCCTGCCATTCGTCGGCGCGCCGAACAAATTTGCGGTGCAGGGCGCGCATGACGCCATGGTGCAGCTATCGGGAACGTTCCGGACATTGGCGACCTCGCTCTATAAAATCGCCAACGATATTCGCCTGATGTCCTGCGGGCCGCGGGCCGGCTTCGCGGAACTGCGAATTCCCGAAAACGAGCCCGGCTCCTCGATCATGCCGGGGAAGATCAACCCGACGCAGGCCGAGGCCCTGACCATGATAGCCGTTCAGGTGATGGGCAACGATGTCGCCGTCGGCTTCGGGGGCGCCGGCGGATATTTGGAAATGAATGTCTATAAGACGGTCATCATCCACAATGTTTTGCATTCGCTGACAATATTGACCGATGGCTGCACGAATTTCCGGAAATACCTGGTCGAGGGCACGAAGCCGAATCTCGAGAAGATCAAGGCGTATGTGGACAACTCCCTGATGTTGGTGACCGCGCTCGCGCCGGTGATCGGCTACGACAAGGCCGCGAAGATCGCCAATTACGCCGCCGCGCACGAACTGACGCTGAAAGCGGCCGCCCTCGAACTCAAGCTCGTCAGCGAGGCGGAGTTCGATCGTGTGGTCGATCCGTCGAAGATGGTTCATCCGGAGGTTGCGCAAAAGGCTTGATAATCGCGGCGGAAGTCCTCGGTGCCCGGCGGCGCCTGCGAAAAGGGAAGGCGCCGGCCGCCTCGCACGTCGGTTGTCACGGAAAGTTCACTTCGGTTTTCGCAATCCGTGGTTTTCTTTTCGGCAGCGGACTCGCGCAAAGCGGGCCGGATAGCCGGGGCGTACGGGGGCATGGATTTTTCGGACTCGGGTGGCGCTGCCGCCGCGACGGCTGACGGCCAGGATACGGGGCTGGCCAGCCTGGTGCTGCTGCTGCGCTTTCACGGCATCAGCGCCGACGCCGGGCAGATCGGCCATCGGCTGGGCGGCGGCGGCGGCGGCATCCCCGAGATGCTGCGTTGCGCCAAGGAATTCGGTCTCAAGGCGCGGGCCATCCGGCGCGATGGGGCGGGATTGGCCAAGGTGCCGCTGCCGGCCATCGCCGAGCGGAGCGGCGGCGGCTTCCTGATCCTCGGCAAGCTGGTCGACGACAAGGCGCTGGTCCAGGCCCCCGAGGCCGGCCGGCCGCAGCTTTTGTCCCGCGGCGAATTCGAGGCGCTGTGGAGCGGCCGGCTGGTCCTGATGGCGCGGCGCGCCAATCTGGCCGAGCTGGCCCGGCGCTTCGACCTCACCTGGTTCCTGCAGGCCATGCACAAATACCGCCATCTGCTGGCCGAGGTGCTGGTCGCCTCCTTCTTCCTGCAGCTGTTCGCCCTGATCACGCCCCTGTTCTTCCAGGTGGTGATCGACAAGGTGCTGGTGCATCGCGGCCTGACCACGCTCGACGTGCTGGTCGTCGGCCTGGTCTTCGTCTCGGTGTTCGAGAGCGTGCTGGCGGCCCTGCGCACCCATGTCTTCGCCCACACCACCAACCGCATCGACGTCGAACTGGGGGCCCGGCTGTTCCGCCATCTGGTGGCGCTGCCGATCGGTTATTTCGAGGCCCGCCGGGCCGGCGATTCGGTGGCCCGGGTGCGCGAGCTGGAGAACATCCGCAACTTCCTGACCAGTTCGGCCCTGACCCTGGTCATCGATTTGTTCTTCACCCTGGTCTTCCTGGGCGTGATGTTCGCCTATGCGCCGCCCCTGACCTGGATCGTCATCGGCTCCTTTCCCTTCTATGTCGCCCTGTCGGCCGGGGCGACCCCGCTGTTTCGCCGGCGCCTCGACGAGAAGTTCAACCGCGGCGCCGAAAACCAGGCCTTCCTGGTCGAAAGCATCACCGGGGTCGAGACCCTGAAGGCGATGGCGGTCGAGCCGCAGATGCAGCGCCGCTGGGAGGAACAGCTGGCCGGCTACGTCAGGGCCAGCTTCGGGGTGTTGAGCCTCGGCAATTGGGTGAGCCAGGCGGTGCAGCTGGTCAGCAAGCTGGTGACGGCCGCCACCCTGTATTTCGGGGCCCATCTGGTCATCGAGGGCAGTCTGACGGTCGGCGAACTGGTCGCCTTCAACATGCTGGCCGGCCGGGTGGCGCAGCCGGTCTTGCGTCTGGCCCAGCTGTGGCAGGATTTCCACCAGGCGCGGCTGTCCGTCCAGCGGCTGGGCGACATCCTCAACACGACGCCGGAGCCGGCCTATCTGGCGGGCCGGGCGGCGCTGCCGGCCATCCGGGGGGCGATCACCTTCGAGCACCTGGGTTTCCGCTACCGCCTCGACGGGCCGGAGGTCCTGCACGACGTGACTCTGACCATCCCGGCCGGGCAGATGGACGGCATCGTCGGCCCCTCGGGCTCCGGCAAATCGACGCTGACCACGCTGGTCCAGCGCCTCCATGTGCCGGAGAGCGGACGGATCTTCATCGACGGGGTCGCTCTGACGGTGGTCGACGTGGCGTGGCTGCGCCGCCCGGTCGGCGAGGTGCTGCAGGCGCATGTTCTGATCAATCGTCCGATCCGCGACACTATCGC
>JAATGN010000464.1 GCA_015654615.1 Rhodospirillales bacterium | reverse complement strand
TCGATCCCCTCGGCCGCTCTGGCGCTGCCGGCTTCGCCGGCGCACCGGCGGGGACGCCGGTGCCACTGGGATTATTTCACAAGCTCGAAAGCGGGGATCCGGGAGTCTCGGAAACGCCCGTGGGGTGCCCCCTGGATTCCGGCTGATCCAAGGCAATGACGAGAAAGATCGATGACCAGTCTGATCGCAAATCGCTCTGGATGAGCCCGGATGCGCCGCAGGCGATCATCTGCCGCGCCCAACGACATCGGGGCGAAAGGTCGCAGGAATGCTTGCGGCGCAGCAGTCTTATCGGCGTTCATCCGTGGCGGTCCGTGATCGTCCGTGTTGCCCAAAATCCTCCGTCCTCCCGGGATGCCGCCCTCCTCGCCATATGCTGCCGCGCCTCGGGGGAACGAGGGAGAGGAAATCCAAAATGAGATCCGTCGGTGACGCCCTGGCCGATTTGACCGAAAAGCTGCGTGGGGCAGGAATTTCGTCGGCGCGGCTTGACGCCCGCCTGTTGATCGCCCATGTGCTGAATATCGCGACCGCCACCGTGTTCAGTCATCCCGAGCGGGTTTTTTCCGCCGAGGAGGACGCTCGATTGCGTCAGGCCGCCGACCGGCGCCTGCGACGCGAACCGATGTCGCATATCATCGGCCGCCGCGAATTCTGGAGTCTCCCTTTCAAGGTCACGGCCGACACGCTCGACCCGCGACCGGATACCGAGACGCTCGTCGAAGCGGTGCTCTCTTGCCTCGGCGACCGTCGGGCGCCGCTTCGCTTGCTCGACCTGGGAACGGGAACCGGCTGCATCCTGCTCGCCCTGCTCTCGGAATTGCCGCAGGCGACGGGGGTGGGGATCGACATCAGTCCGGCCGCCCTCCTGGTGGCCCGGGAAAACGCCCGGACCCTCGGACTGCACCAGCGGGCCGGGTTCACGGTCGGACATTGGGGACAGGGGCTTGATCGGACCTTCGACGTCGTTCTGGCCAATCCGCCCTATATTCCGGATCGGGAGATCGACGGCCTGGAACCCGAGGTCGCCCGGTTCGAACCGAGAGGCGCCCTGGCCGGCGGGGCGGATGGCCTGGCCTGCTACCGGGCCCTGGCGCCGGACGTGGCGCGCCTGCTCAAACCGGGCGGGATCGCGGCGCTGGAGGTGGGACAAGGCCAGGCCGCGGCGGTCGGACGGCTTTTGCAGGACTGCGGATTGACGCTTTCGGTCGTGCGGCGCGACCTTGCCGATGTGGAAAGATGCGTCCTGGTCTCGCGACCGATGGCATAGATAAAATGAAATGTCGGAAAACTTAAAAAAAGTGTTGGAATATCGGATCTTCCCGATTACTTTTGGGTCCGCGCGACAAACGAACGAGGCTTGCGTTGAGTGTCTTGACTCCGCCCCTCCGAGTTCGCCGTTACCCCACTTTGTCGCCACTTCAGCGCCTGCGGAGATTGGCCGGCAAGCCCAGCATATGAAGGGTGTGATTCAATCAACTCGATAAATGTAGGTACCATGAAACCAGGACAAGGCGGCCAGAACGGAAAACAACGTTCGCGGGGCCGGAGCATTAATGGCGGAGGCAAGAAACATCTTCCTCCGCGAAACCAGACATTTGACAGCAACGGGCCGGACATCCGCATCCGCGGCAATGCCCATCAAGTTCTCGAAAAGTATCTTGCGATGGCGCGCGATGCGTCGTCGCAGGGTGACCGCGTCTCTGCGGAGAATTTTTATCAGCATGCGGAGCACTATTTCCGCGTGATCAACAACCAGAACCAGTCGAACGGCCGCCAGCCGATGCGCGCCATGCCGACGCCTGCCGACGACGACCAGGAAAATCTCGGCGGCGAAAACGAGGGCGAAGAGCGCGAAGAACGCGAAGAGGCTTCCGAACAAGAGGAAACCGAGGGTGGCGAGGAAGGGCAAGTCGAGGCAGCCGGCGTCTGATTTCCGGGATGCCTCGATCGGCGAGGGAAAAAGTCTATCCCTTGCCGTTGCGGGTGAATGACGCAAAGATGATGTCATGACCACCGCCGCAACAGACGACCAACGCAATCGCCTTCGATCACGCCAGGATCGTCGTGACTCGGCGGAAGCGGAACGGCGCACCCTGATCGCCTTTGCCGTGACGGCCGTCTTCATGGTGGTCGAGGTCGCGGGCGGCCTGATGTCCGGTTCGCTGGCCCTGTTGGCCGACGCCGCGCATATGCTGGCCGACGTGCTGGCTTTGCTGATGGCCTGGGGCGCCTTTCGTTTGGGGCGGCTGGCGGCCGATTCCAAACGCTCCTACGGATACCGGCGGCTCGAAGTGCTGGCCGCCCTGGCCAATGGGGCGACGGTCGTCGCCCTGTCGGTCGGCATCGTCTATGAAGCCGTGTTGCGCCTTGCCCAGCCTTCGGCGGTGCAGGGATGGCCGATGCTGGCCGTGGCCGCCATCGGGCTGGTCGCCAATGTGGCGACCTTCCGGATTCTCGATCATCGGCATTCTCCCGGCCATGAGCATGACCATGGCCACGCACATGACCCCGGCCACGACCATATCCATCATGACCGCCCGTGCGAGGCGGGCCGGACGCCCGAGCGCAATTTGAATATGCGCGGCGCCGTTCTGCATGTGCTGGGCGACATCCTGGGGTCGGTCGCGGCGGTCGCCGCCGCCGCCGTCATTCTGGCCACCGGCTGGATTCCCATCGATCCGATTCTGTCGGTGGCCATGGCCGTGCTGATCGCCATCAGTGGCCTGCGCCTGATGGCCTCGGCCGGCCATATCCTGCTGGAGGGCAGCCCGACCGGCTTCGATCCCGGCCGGCTGACCGCGCAATTGCGCGACGAGGTCGGCGGTCTCGTCGATATCCACCATCTGCATGCCTGGTCGGTGACATCGGGCCGTCATATGCTGACCCTGCATGCCGTCGTCCGGCAAGGCGTCGATCACGACGCGGCGCTGGCGGCGATCAAGCATGTGTTGAGCGACGATTTCGGCTTCACCCACAGCGTCGTCCAGATCGAGGGCGAGGGCTGCGGCGATGACGGCTGCGACTGACGCCGCGCGCGGCAGGACCTTCGCTTGCGGACCCGCCTGATCGATCCATATTAGGATCTATCCGAGAGGGGTCTTTCGGCGGCCTCGAAGAGGAGCCTTGAGACCTCGTCGCTCAAGGAGACGATACGATCATGGATTTCGAAAAGTTTACCGAACGCTCAAAGGGATTCGTCCAGGCCGCGCAGTCCCTGGCGTTGCGCAGCAATCATCAGCGTCTGGCCCCCGAGCACCTGCTGAAGGTTCTGCTGGACGACAAGGAAGGCCTGGCCGCCAACCTGATCCGCGAGGCCGGTGGCGACCCGGTCAAGGCGCTGCAGGCCACCGAGGCCGAGCTGGCCAAGATTCCCCGCGTCGAAGGGGCCGGGGCCGGGCAGGTGTATATGGACCCGACGACCGCCCGGCTCTTCGATCAGGCCCAGCAGATCGCCGAGAAGGCCGGCGATTCCTTCGTCACCGCCGAACGTCTGCTGTTGGCGCTGGCGCTGTCGGCCGGAACGCCGGCCGCCAGGGTCCTGGGCGGCGCCGGGGTGACGGCGCAAGGCTTGAACCGCGCCATCGAGGACATTCGCAAGGGGCGCAAGGCCAACAGCGCCAGCGCCGAAGACAGCTACGACGCCTTGAAGAAATACGCCCGCGACCTGACCCAGGCGGCGCGGGACGGCAAGCTCGATCCGGTGATCGGCCGCGACGAGGAGATCCGGCGCACCATCCAGGTGCTGTCGCGCCGCACCAAGAACAATCCGGTGCTGATCGGCGAGCCGGGCGTCGGCAAGACGGCCATCGTCGAAGGGTTGGCCTTGCGGATCGTCAATGGCGACGTGCCGGAATCGCTCAAGGACAAGAAATTGCTCAGCCTCGACCTCGGCGCCCTGGTGGCCGGGGCG
This sequence comes from Rhodospirillales bacterium, assembly GCA_015654615.1. Taxonomy (GTDB): domain Bacteria; phylum Pseudomonadota; class Alphaproteobacteria; order Rhodospirillales; family Magnetospirillaceae; genus Telmatospirillum. The sequence continues at coordinate 1,080 of JAATGN010000464.1, read as the reverse complement.
AAGTTCCGCGGCGAATTCGAGGAACGGTTGAAGGCGGTGCTGAGCGAAGTGATCGCCGCCGCCGGCGAGGTGATCCTGTTCATCGACGAGATGCATACCCTGGTCGGTGCCGGGGCGGCCGAAGGCTCGATGGACGCCTCCAATCTGTTGAAGCCGGCCCTGGCGCGCGGCGAGTTGCATTGCGTGGGGGCGACGACGCTGAACGAATATCGCAAGCATGTGGAAAAGGACGCGGCCTTGGCCCGGCGCTTCCAGCCGGTCTTCGTCAGCGAGCCGACGGTCGAGGACACCATCTCGATCCTGCGCGGCATCAAGGAGAAATACGAGCTGCATCACGGCGTGCGCATCGGCGACGCGGCGCTGGTGGCGGCGGCGACGCTGTCCAACCGTTACATCACCGACCGTTTCCTGCCCGACAAGGCGATCGATCTGGTCGACGAGGCGGCCAGCCGCCTGCGCATGGAAATCGATTCCAAGCCCGAGGAACTGGACGAACTGGACCGTCGCATCATTCAGCTGAAGATCGAACGCGAAGCCTTGAAGAAGGAACCCGACGCGGCTTCGAAGGAACGCCTGGTCCGTCTCGAGGAGGAACTGGCCGAACTGGAAGGCCAGTCCGCCGAGGTGACGACGCAATGGCGGGCCGAGAGGGCCGAGCTGGCCGAATCGACCAAGATCAAGGAGCGCCTCGACCAGGCCCGCTCGGAGGTCGAGATCGCTCAGCGGTCCGGACACTACGAACGGGCCGGCGAATTGCTCTACGGCGTCATCCCCGAACTGGAGCGCAAGCTCGCCCAGGCCGACGGCACCACCGCGAACCATCTGATGAACGAAGCGGTCACCGAGGAACATATCGCCGGTGTGGTGTCGCGCTGGACGGGCATTCCGGTCGACAAGATGCTGGAAGGCGAACGGGCCAAGCTTCTGCATATGGAAGACGGCCTGCGCCGCCGCGTCATCGGCCAGGACGAGGCCGTCGTCGCCGTCTCCAACGCGGTGCGCCGGGCCCGCGCCGGTTTGCAGGATCCCCATCGGCCGATCGGCAGCTTTCTGTTCTTCGGGCCGACCGGTGTCGGCAAG
>JAATGN010000131.1 GCA_015654615.1 Rhodospirillales bacterium | reverse complement strand
GCAAAGCTACATCGGCCAGATTTCCTATGGCCTCACCATGCTGATTGCCTGTCCCCTGGCCGGACGGCTGAGCGACGCCGTCGGCCGGTTCCGCTGCCTGATGTTCGGCGCCGTCGGCATCGGCCTCGTGGCCTATCCGGCCTTCTGGTTTCTGATCGCGCATCCCGGACTCGGCAGCCTCTGCCTGGCCCAGGTCTCCATCGCGCTGTTCCTGGCGCTCTACGCCAGCACCGCCTCGACCGTCCTCGGCGAGCTTTTCCCGACCACGGTCCGCGCCACCGGGGTTTCTCTGGCCTATTCCTTTGGCGTCACGATTTTCGGCGGCTTCACGCCGGCCCTGGTGACGGCGCTGTTGGGGGCCACCGGCGACAAACTCGCCATCGCCTATTATCTGATCGGCGCGGCCTTGTTCAGCATTCTTCCGCTTCTTCTGATGCAGCGGCGGCAGACGATTCCCGGCTGACAAGATTCATCAGCAATGATTATGATGATATCAATGATGATGAGGTGACCCATGGCAAGCATCACCATCCGCAACCTGGACGATTCCGTGAAATCCCGCCTCCGTATTCAGGCCGCTGTTCACGGCCGATCGATGGAGGACGAGGCGCGCGATATTCTACGCTCCGCTCTCAGCCGCGAGCCGACGCAGCAAGGCAACCTTGCCGAGGCGATCCGCGCTCGCTTTGCGCCGCTTGGCGGCGTTGAGCTTCCGGCTATTCCCCGCGAGCCCATGCGCGCACCGCCGGTTTTCGACGAGTGATCCTTCTCGATACCAACATTCTTTCCGAGCTGATGCGTCCAATTCCCGAGGTGACGGTTGAACGCTGGCTTGCCGATCAGCCAGCCGCAAGTGTCTTTATCTCGGCCATCACCGAGGCCGAACTGCGCTATGGCCTTGCTCTTCTTCCGAACGGCAAACGCCGATTCGGCTTGACCGCCGTCATGCAGGACATGCTGACGGAAGATTTCAACGGCCGGATTTTGCCCTTCGATAGTCCGGCCGCCATCGTCTTCGCTGAAATCGCCGCCGATCGCCGGCAGGCGGGCAGGCCAATTTCCCAGGCGGACGCTCAAATCGCGGCGATCGCGCGGTCGAGGGGTGCCGCCCTTGCCACGCGCAATGTCGGGGATTTCGAGGGATGTGGAGTCGCGGTGATCAATCCATGGAAGACTGTTTCGCGATCCTGATCGGGCACCGGTAGCACCGCCGATTCTTCCCAACGATCTTGACATTCTGTATGCCAGTATGCTGAATCGATCGTGATGTCCTCATCCCCTCGTCGCGGGGCACGGCATTGGGAGGAATCGTTATGATCAGAACGTCCGTTTTCCCCAGACGCTATCTTCAAGGCGCGGGAGCCCTCCACCAGCTCGGCCCGGAACTCAAGCGGCTGGGCAACAAGGTCTTCGCCCTGATCGACCAATTCGTCGTCGACCAGGTCACGCCCTATCTGGCCGATCTGACCGAGGTTTCGGTCGTCCGCCACCCCTTCACCGGCCATTGCACGCATGCGACCATCGAGACGATCGCCGCCGTCGCCAGGCAAAGCGACGCCACGGTCCTGGTGGCCTTCGGCGGCGGCAGCGTGCTCGACGTCGGCCGCTCAGCGGCCGCGGCGGCGGGCATGGCCTTCGTCAGCGCGCCGACCATCGCCGCCTCCGACGCGCCCTGTTCCGGCATTTCGATCGTTTATGACGACAAAGGCGTGATGAGCGGGCGACTCACTCTGCGCAATCCCGATCTGGTGATCGTCGATACCGCCCTGATCGCCAAGGCGCCGGTCCGCTTCTTCGTGGCCGGCATCGGCGACGGCCTGGCGACCTGGTATGAGGCGGCGTCCTGCCGCCGTTCCCATTCGGCGACCATTTCGGGCTTCACCGGCACCGCGCTCGCCCACGCCGCGGCGCAACTGTGCCGGGACACCATCCTCGATCGCGGACGCCAGGCGGTCGCCGATTGCCGGGCCCATCTGGCCACGCCGGATCTGGATGCGGTGATCGAGGCGACCGTGCTGCTGTCCGGGATCGGTTTCGAATCCGGCGGCCTGGGGGCCGCCCATGCCATCCACAACGGATTGACCATGCTGCCGCAGACGGCGAAATTCATGCATGGCGAGAAGGTGGCCGTCGGCTTGCTGGCCTCGCTCTTCCTGTCCGAACGGTCGGACTAGGAACGCCGCACCTTGTTCCAATTCTGCTCCGACGTCGGTTTGCCGATCCGCCTGTCCCAGATCGCCTGCGACGCTGCGGACGACGAGGCCCTGGCGATCGTCGCGACCAAGACCTGTCAGCCGGGGGCCAATGTCCACAACGAACCGTTCCCGGTCACTCCCGACATGGTGGTCACGGCATTGAAGGCTGCCGATCTTTTCGGAGCGAAATATTCGGCGCCGGAGACGGCGTAGGCCGCCTGGTGAAAACCTGGCCGTCCCGTCCGGTCAGGCCGTCATCGAGATTCCAGAAGGACCCTTCCTTGCGGGCGATGTGGGCGTCGAGGACGTCCAGGGCCCGGGCGAGATCGCCTTTCGCCACCAGTTCGGCCAGCTGCAGATGCTCGGCGTAGCCCTTTTGCAGATGGTCGGGATGCGACCCCAGACGATTCCGCAGCGCCGCTATTTTCGAGGCGACCGTCTGATAGGCGTCGTTGAGAAAGACATTGTCGGCATGGTCGAAGATCTGCTGGTGAAATTGCGTGTCGAGACGCAGGTAGACCCGGTTCTGGCCGGTCTGGCGGGCCTCGGTCATCAGCTTCGTCGTTTCGGTCAGGACGTTTCCCAAATCTTCCCGGCGTCGTTCCATCGCCAGGGCCAGCGCCTTGGCCTCGAGACAGCAGCGGACGTCGCAGATATCGGCGACGTCCTTCGGCCCAAGCGTGAAGACGCGGGTGCTTTTTTGCGGCTCGGCGAAGACCAATCCTTCGATTTCCAGACGCGCGAAGGCTTCGCGGACGGGGGTTCGGCTGACCTCCAGCCGGCTGGCGATCTTGGACTCGGACAAGGCCTCGCCCAGTTCCAGTTCGCCCTCGACAATGGAATGACGGAGAATATAAGTCACCAGTTCGGTCAGCGACTTCGAACGTTCAATGCGGTCCATCCAACCCTTCCTTCGCATTCAGCGGCGTCGCCGGTTGCCCTTTCAACGAAACGGCCGACGCCCGAAGGCAGCACCTCCGGGCGTCATCATGGACCAGAACCTCGCCCAGGCCAACCCGTCAGGCGCGCATCCGTGAACGGTCGAGCAGATCTCCATTGACCAGATTGCGCAGCTTTCCCTCGGTCAGATAGCCCATCACGGTCTCGATCGACAGCCGGCGGGCGTCGTGCCGGCTCTCGGGGCTGTTCCAGGCGCCGTGCGGGGTCAGCAGAAGCCGCCCTTTGATCCAGGCGGCCCCGGCCATATAGTCGCGAATGAGCGGCTCATCGGTCGAGGGCGGCTCGGCGGGCAGCACATCGAGCGCCGCCCCGGCGATTTTTCCCGTCTGCAAGGCCCGATAGAGGGCGTCGAGCACGACGATCGGGCCGCGGGCCGTGTTGAGGAACAGGGCTCCCGGTTTCATCGCCGCGAAAGCCGCGGCATTCATCAAGCCTTCGGTTTCCGGCGTCAGCGGGCAGTGCAGGCTGACGATATCGCTGACCTTGAGCAGGGCGTCGAGCGATTCGACGCGCTGCACCCCGACGGCGATTTCCGTTCCCCGGGAAACATAGGGGTCATAGGCGACGACATTCAGTCCGAAGGCCTTCGCCCTGAGCGCCGTCGCCGTTCCGATGCGGCCGAGACCGACCAGACCGATGGTGGTGCCGCGGATCCGGCGCATGCAGGTGGTCTCGGGATATTGCCAGGGCGCCTGGATGTCGTGGCGCATCTTGTCCTGGAATTCCGGGATGCCCCGGGCCAGCGACAGCAGGAAACCGATGGTGTGGTCGGCCACTTCGCTGGTGCCGTAATCGGGCGTATTGCAAACCGGGATTCCGGCGGCGGCGGCCTCGGCCAGATCGATGTGATTGAAGCCGACGCCGGCCCGCACGATGATTCGGCACTTCTTCGCCTGCGCGATCAGGGGCCGCCCGATCTTCATCTCGTGCCAGACCAGGAACGCGTCGCATTCGGCCAGATGATCCGCCGGAATGGCCGCCGGATCCCGCGTGCGATGAAGCAAAAATTTGACATCCGGCCCGGCAACTTGCCGTTCGACGACGGCGTCATCCGGGTATTGGGCATCCGGGGTCAGAATGGTGAAGCGCATTCTAGTTCCACTCCTTCAATTTCTTTGTCCTTCCAGATCAAGGTCTCTCGATGTCAAGGCCCGGATCGGACTGTGCATCACCGCTCGGAACATGGCGACAACAAACATACGGAATGTCCTGTTTGACACTCTGTATGCCAGTATGCTAGTTTTTTTCACCCAAGAGAAGCCGCAAATGCGGCGCCGGCGTCGCACCCGGACAGACAGCCTCTGAACTGGGCATGAACCCGATGTTTCGGCGCGGCCGGCCGAGCGAATCCCGGGTCCGAACCGGCCCATGGGAACCCTGACAAGCCGCTCCGTTACCCAGGACAAGTCGTCGCGCCAGAGAACAACGATTCTCGAAGAGTATTCATCAATGGGGAGGAAAACCAGATGGACGCCGTATCGACAGCTTCAGTGCCGATCGAAGATAACAAGGAAAAGGAAAATTCCATATATAGAAAGGTTACAATTCGCGTTCTGCCCTTTCTAATGCTTTGCTATATCGTTGGATATCTGGATCGCGTCAATGTCGGCTTTGCGAAATTGCAGATGCAGACGGATTTATCATTCAGCAGTACGGTATACGGGTTTGGCGCCGGCCTCTTCTTTATCGGCTATTTCTTTTTCGAAGTCCCCTCCAACATCATCCTCTACAAGGTCGGGGCCCGGCGATGGATCGCCCGCATCATGGTGACCTGGGGCATCATTTCCGGCGCGACGCTGTTCGTCCATACGGCCAATGAATTCTATGCGGCCCGCTTTTTCCTGGGGGCCGCCGAAGCGGGATTTTATCCCGGCATTCTGCTGTATCTGACCTTCTGGTTCCCGTCGGCCCGGCGCTCGCGCATCATCGCCCTGTTCATGGCGGCCATCCCCATCTCGATGATGATCGGCGGCCCCCTGAGCGGCATGATCATGGAATATTTCAACGGGGCCGGCGGTCTTCCCGGCTGGCAGTGGATGTTCCTCTGCGAAGCCGTCCCCGCCGTCATTCTGGGCGGCGTGGTGTTCTTTCGCCTGGAGGACGGCATCGCTTCCGCCACCTGGCTGACCGAGGAGGAGAAGGCCATCCTCGCCCGCAACGTCGCCGAAGAGGAGAAGACCAAGGTCGTGCACCCCTCGCTGCTCAGCGTCTTCAAGGACTGGCGCCTGCTGCTGATGGGAGTGATCTATATCTCCTGCACGATGAGCCAGACCGGTCTCGGCATGTGGGTCCCGACGCTGGTCAGCAAGGTGGGGGTGAAAAGCCTGTTCGCCGTCGGCCTGGTCAGCGCCCTGCCCTATTTCGTCGCCACCGTCTGCATGTGGTTCGTCGGGGTCCATGCCGACAATCGGCGCGAACGCCGCTGGCATTTCGCCATTCCGGCCTTCGTCGGGGCCTTCGGCCTTTACGTCATTCCCTTCACCGCCGACAGCCTGCCGCTGGCCGGGTTGGCCATCACGCTGGGCGCCGTCGGGGCGGTCACCGCTTCGGCCATGTTCTGGTCGCTGCCGACCGCCTTGTTCGGCGGCGCCTCGGCGGCGGCGGCCCTGGCGCTGGTCAATTCCGTCGGCAATCTCGGCGGCTTCGGCGGCCCCTTCGTGGTCGGCTGGCTGGCCGATCTGACCCAGAGCACCAACGCCGGCATGTATGCCCTGGCCAGCGTTCTGCTGGCCGGTGGTCTGCTGGTGATTTTCGCGGTTCCGGCCAAGCTGGTAAACAAGTAAGAAGCAAGATATCGGTCCCCGGGTGGTGAACGGCAGAGGCGCCGTCCACCCCGGGATCGGCGACCCCCAGGAGAAAATCCGTCATGTCCCTTCAATTGTTCGATCTGTCCGGCAAGCGCGCCCTGATCACCGGCTCCAGCCAGGGCATCGGCCTGTCCCTGGCCGAAGGCCTGGGGCGGGCCGGCGCTTCGGTGATCCTGAACGCCCGCACGGCGTCCCGTCTCGAGGAGGCGGTGGCCGGCCTCAAGGCCGGCGGCATCGAGGCCGGCGGCGCCGCCTTCGACGTGACCGACCAGCCGGCCGTGGCCGCGGCGATCGACCGGATCGAAGCCGACATCGGGCCGATCGACATCCTGGTCAACAACGCCGGCATCCAGCGCCGGGCCCCCCTGGAAGACTATCCGGTCGAGACCTGGCACGAAATCGTCCGGGCCAATCTCGACAGCGTCTTCTTCGTCAGCCAGGCGGTGGGGCGGCATATGATCGCCCGCCAGAAGGGCAAGGTCATCAACATCGCCTCGCTGATGAGCGAGGCGGCGCGTTATTCCATCGCCCCCTACACGGCCACCAAGGGCGCCGTGAAAATGCTGACCAAGGGCATGTGCACCGACTGGGCCCGCCACAATATCCAGGTCAACGCCATCGGCCCCGGCTATTTCGCCACGCCGCTCAATCAGGCGCTGGTCGACGACCCGGTGTTCGACGGCTGGCTGAAAAAACGCACGCCGGCCGGACGCTGGGGCAGGACCGAGGAATTGCAGGGCGCCGCCATCTTCCTGGCCTCGGCCGCCGCCGATTTCGTCAATGGCCAGGTCATCTATGTCGATGGCGGAGTCCTGGCAACCCTGTGACGACTCCGACGATCGGCCTTGGGGCTTGTTCTGTTTTCATTCAGGACGGGCCGGCCATCGGCCGGTGCGGAACTCGCAATGACCAAATTCGTGCCCGTAAAACAATAACCGCGTCATTGCGAGCGGAGCGAAGCAATCCAGCAACCGGGGCTGACTCCTGGATTGCCGCGCCTTCGGCTCGCAATGACGGACTTAAAAACAGAGCGGTTAACTTTTAATGGGCTCTTATTTTCAGGCCCTTGGCGTCAAAGGCCTAACCGTTCTCGGCCAGCACCGTGCCGGCCAGATAGAGGCTGCCGCAGATCAGGATGCGGCCGACGTCGGGCGCTCTCGCCAGAGCGGCCAGGGCCGCCGCCACGCTGGCCGACGGTTCGGCCGCCAATCCCTCGTCCCGCGCCGCCGCGCAAACCTGTTCGGCGCTGCGCGAATGGACCTCGCCGGGAATGGCCACCCCCTTCATCCGGCGGATCAGCGGCGCCAGGGGGGCGAAAAAGCCGCGGCTGTCCTTGGTATCGAGCATGCCGGCGATCAGATCGACCGGACGATCCGGCCAGCTTTCCGCGATGAACCGGGCCAGCGCCTGGCCGGCCGAGGGATTGTGGCCGCCGTCGAGCCAAAGTTCGGCCCCGGCCGGCAGGCGGGTCGGCAAGGGGCCGCGCCGCAGGCGCTGCAGGCGGGCCGGCCATTCGGCCTGGCGCAGACCGGCGGCCAGGACGGCCGGCGGCGGAACCAAGACATTCGCCAGCAGGCGGGTCGCGGCGACGGCCAGACCGGCATTGTGGATCTGGTGGGTGCCGGGCAGGGCGGGGGCGGGCAGGGACAGCACCTCGGCCCCCATGATGAAACGAAATCCGCCGGAGATCGGTTCGACCCGCCAATCGCGGTCTTCGAGGAACAGCGGCACGCCCAGCGCCTCGGCCTCGGCCGCGATGACGGCCAGGGCTTCCGGCTCCTGGCGGGCCGAGACGCAAGGCACGCCCGGCTTCAGGATGCCGACCTTTTCGCCGGCGATGGCGGCCAGCGTATCGCCGAGAAAGGCCTGATGATCGAGCGAAACCGGGGTCAGCACGGTCAGCGCCGGACCGTCGAGGACATTGGTGGCGTCGAAGCGGCCGCCCAACCCGGTTTCCAGCAGGCAAAGACCGGCCGGCCGCCGGGCGAAGGCCAGGAAGGCGGCGGCCGTGGTGATTTCGAAGAAGGTGATCGGACGTCCGGCGTTCTTCTCTTCGCAGAAGGCCAGGATGCCGTCCAGCGTCGCCTCGTCGACGATCTGCCCGGCCACCCGGATCCGTTCGGCGAAGCGCACCAGATGGGGCGAGGTATAGACATGCACATCCAGCCCCGCCGCCTCGGCGATGGAGCGCAGATAGGCCAGCGTCGAGCCCTTGCCGTTGGTCCCGGCGACATGCACCACCGGCGGCAAGCGCCGTTCCGGCTGGCCGAGAGCGGCCAGCAACAGCAAAATGCGATCGAGCGCCAGGTCGATGACCTTCGGATGCAGACCCTTGAGACGCTCGAGTGTGGCGTCAATCACCCGTATCGATCTCGAAACTATCGGGCGTATCGACCGGCAGGCTCAAGACCTGGCCGGTCGGACCGCGGTGGCGCAGCAGGCCCAGCAGATTGGCCAGGGTCTCGGGCAATTTGTGGCGGTGCACCACCATGTCGACCATGCCGTGCTCCAGCAGATATTCGGCGCGCTGGAAGCCGTCCGGCAGCTTTTCCCGAATCGTCGTCTCGATGACCCTGGCCCCGGCGAAGCCGATCACCGCGCCCGGTTCGGCGATGTGGATATCGCCCAGCATGGCGAAGGAGGCCGAAACGCCGCCGGTGGTCGGATCGGTCAGCAGAACGATGTAGGGAAGGCTCTTTTCCTTGACCTTGTCGACCGCGACCGTGGTGCGGGCCATTTGCATCAGGCTCAGAATGCCTTCCTGCATGCGGGCCCCGCCCGAGGCCGGAACGATGATCAGGGCGGCGTCCTGCAGCACGGCCAGTTCGGCCGCGGCGACGATGCCGTCCCCCACCGCCATTCCCATGGAACCGCCCATGAAGGCGAAATTGAAGGCGGCGACCACCGCGTTGATGCCGCCGATCTTGCCATGCGCGACGATGATGGCGTCCTGCTCGGCGGTCTTGGTCTGCGATTCCCGCAGGCGGTCGGCATAGCGCTTGCTGTCGCGGAACTTCAGGGGATCGGCCACGCTCTTGGGCAGTTCGATGCGCTGATAGTGGCCGCCGTCGAACAGCGAAGCGAGACGCGCCTTGGCGTCGAGGCGCATATGAAAATCGCAATGCGGACAGACCGATTGGGTCTTGGCGAGGTCGCGATGAAAGATCATATGGCCGCACTGCGGGCATTTGTCCCACAGGTTTTCCGGCACCTCGCGCGGGCGAACCAGCCGCTGGATCTTCGGACGAACGAAATTAGTAAGCCAATTCATGGAACGCGTCCTGTTGTCGGCGTAACCGAGACCGCCTCATCAGTATTATTGATCCGCAGATGACGCAGATGAACGCAGATCAAGACAAGTGATCTTTTATCTGCGCTCATCTGCGTCATCTGCGGATGACTCAAACTTTGGCCGTTTGCAAGCCGGCGGCCAGGTCTGTGACGAAGGCAAGCACCTCGTTCACCAGGCCGGGTTTGGCCTTGCCATCGGCGGTCAGGCCGTCGGCCAGTTTCTGGACGATGGCCGAACCGACCACCGCGGCATCGGCCAGCTTGCCGACCGCCGCCACCTGCTCGGCCGTTCTCAGACCGAAACCAACCGCCACCGGCAAGGCGGTGTGCCGGCGCAGCCGCGTCATCGCCCCTTCGATGGCCTCCAGGCTGGCCGAAGCCGTCCCGGTGACGCCGGCGATCGAGACGTAATAAAGGAAGCCCGAAGCGCTGGCCAGAACGGTGGGCAGCCGGACGTCGTCGGTGGTCGGCGCGGTCAGGAAGATGAAATCGATGCCCTGGGCCCGGGCCGGGCCGGCCAGTTCTTCCGCCTCTTCCGGCGGCAGGTCGACGACGATCAGGCCATCCACCCCGGCGGCCCCGGCCTCGGCGCAGAAGGCCGCCACCCCATGGGCATGGATCGGATTGTAATAGCCCATCAGAATGACCGGCACGGTGTCGTTCTTTATCCGGAACGTTTTCACCATGTCCAAGGTGGAGGTCAGATTGGCCCCGGCCGCCAGGGCCCGCAGCGACGAGGCCTGAATGGCCGGCCCATCGGCCATCGGATCGGAAAAGGGCATGCCGATCTCGATCAGGTCGGCTCCCGCCGCCGGCAATCCCTCGAGGAGAGCCAGGCTGGTGGCGCCGTCCGGGTCTCCGGCGGTCAGAAAGGTGACCAGTCCGGCCCGCCCTTCCGCTTTGAGCGCCGCGAAGCGCGCCGCGATGCGGCTCATGACAGGTCTCCCGTGGCCGAGCGGTCGCCCATGGCCTTGGCCACCGTCGCCACATCCTTGTCGCCGCGCCCGGACAATGAAATCACCATCACATGGTCGGGGCCGAGATCGCGCGCGATGGTTTTCGCATAGGCGATGGCGTGCGACGATTCGAGGGCCGGAATGATGCCCTCCAGGCGGGTCGTCAACTGGAAGGCGTCAAGGGCCTGCGCGTCGGTCGCCGAGACGTAATCGACGCGGCCGATGTCGTGCAGCCAGGCGTGTTCCGGCCCAATTCCCGGATAGTCGAGACCGGCCGAAATGGAATGCGCCTCGTTGATCTGGCCATCGGCCGTCTGCAGCAGATAGGTGCGGTTGCCGTGCAGCACGCCGGGGCTTCCGCCTTTCAGCGAAGCGGCATGCTTGGCCGTCTCCAGGCCGTGGCCGGCCGCCTCGACGCCGATGATGCGAACCTCCGGATCGTCGAGGAAGGGATGAAACAGGCCCATGGCGTTGGAGCCGCCGCCGATGCAGGCCACCAGGGAATCGGGCAGGCGCCCCTCGGCCGCCATGACCTGCGTGCGGGTTTCCTCGCCGATCACCG
>JAATGN010000166.1 GCA_015654615.1 Rhodospirillales bacterium | reverse complement strand
TGGCCGCCGCCGGCGCCTTCGGTGTGGAAGGCATGGATGGTGCGGCCCTTGAAGGCCGCCACGGTGTCCTCGCAGAAGCCCGATTCGTTCAGCGTGTCGGTGTGGATGGCCACCTGGACGTCCATCCGGTCGGCCACCGACAGGCAGGTGTCGATGGCGGCCGGCGTGGTGCCCCAATCCTCATGCAGCTTGAGGCCGCAGGCCCCGGCCTGCACCTGCTCGATCAGGCCTTCCGGCCGGGTGGCGTTGCCCTTGCCGAAGAAGCCCAGATTGATCGGCAGGCCTTCGGCGGCCTGCAGCATGCGGGCCAGATGCCACGGCCCCGGCGTGCAGGTGGTGGCATTGGTGCCGTCGGCCGGACCGGTGCCGCCGCCCAGCAAGGTGGTGACGCCGGAATGCAGCGCGTCCTCGATCTGCTGCGGGCAGATGAAATGGATATGGCTGTCGATGCCGCCGGCGGTGAGAATCCGTCCCTCGCCGGCGATGATCTCGGTGCCCGGGCCGATGACGATGTCGACGCCCGGCTGGATGTCGGGGTTGCCGGCCTTGCCGATGGCGGCGATGCGTCCGTCCTTGAGGCCGACGTCGGCCTTGACGATGCCCCAATGGTCGACGATCAGCGCGTTGGTGATCACCGTGTCGACGGCGCCCCCGGCCCGCGAGACCTGCGATTGTCCCATGCCGTCGCGGATCACCTTGCCGCCGCCGAATTTGACTTCTTCGCCGTAGAGCGTGCGGTCTTCCTCGACCTCGATGATCAGGTCGGTGTCGGCCAGGCGCAGTTTGTCGCCGGTGGTCGGGCCGAACATGGCGGCATAGGCGTGTCGTTCGATTTCGTAAGCCATGTCAGACTCCTAACGGTCCGTTGACCAGCCCATTGAAGCCCCAGACGGTGCGGCTGCCGGCAAAGGCGACCAGGGTGACGTCGCGGCTTTGTCCCGGCTCGAAACGCACCGCCGTGCCGGCCGGGATGTCGAGGCGGAAGCCCCTGGTCTTGGCGCGATCGAAGACCAGGGCCCGGTTGGTTTCGAAGAAGTGGAAATGCGATCCCACCTGGATCGGCCGGTCGCCGGTGTTGGCCACCGCCACGGTGACGGTGGCGCGGCCTTCGTTGAGGGTCAGGCTGCCGGGAAGGGGGAAGAGTTCGCCGGGAATCATCTTGAGGCCTCTCATCGGATCGGGGCATGGACGGTCACCAGCTTGGTGCCGTCCGGGAAGGTGGCTTCCACCTGGATTTCGTGGATCATCTCGGCGATGCCGCTCATCACCTGGTCGCGGCCGACCACCTTGGCGCCTTCCTGCATCAGGTCGGCCACCGAACGTCCGTCGCGCGCCCCTTCGACGACGAAATCGGTGATCAGGGCCACTGCTTCCGGATAGTTGAGCCTGACCCCCCGTTCGAGCCGGCGGCGCGCCACCATGGCGGCCATGGCGATCAACAATTTGTCCTTGTCCCTGGGCGACAAATTCACCGGAATCCTCCTTTTGTATCGGTCATCCGCAGATGACGCAGATTGACGGTCTCGTCATTCCGAGCGAAGCGTGGAATCGGAAGAATCTATCGGAATCCTTCTTCCCATTGCTCTGGCTGACCCTGCAATCTGCGAAATCTGCGTCCATCTGCGGATGACCTTTCAAATGTCCATGGGGCCTAGATATGCCAAAGCCGGGGCAGCGTCTTCGGCCAGCCGCCGGCCGCCGCCCGCAATTCGCCCCAGGCGGTGCCGAAGGCGCGCCTGAGGGACTTGGCGTTGCCGGAAAGCCAGCGGGCCAGCAGGATACCATTGACGATGGTGGCGCCGAAGCGCACGTCGGGACAATCGAGGCCGGCCCGCAGGATCGGCAGAAAGGGGGCCGGGTCGTCGACCACCAGGGCCAGGGTCGCCGCCGCATGGCATCCGCCGAAGCCGGCCGGGTCGTCGAGATGCCGGGCGATGTCGCCCTCCAGATGCAGGGCGTCGGCCCAGACCAGCCGGTCCGCCCGCCGGATCCGCCAGGCGTCGCGCACCAGGCCGTGGGCCATCCGTTCGCCGCGCGCCGTGCGGCCGAAGACCAGCATTTCGCCGGCCAGCAGGCGGCCGCTCGGGGCGACCCTGATGTCGGTGGCGCGGCAGAGCCGGGCGTTGTCGAACAGGATGGTCTCCTGGGGCAGGAACTCCAGCCAGCCGCCGGCGCCGACCGAGAGGCGGATATCGATGCGACCGTCGGCGCCGGTCGAACGATAGACTTTCTCGGCGGCCTGGGCGACGAACAGGCCGGACGCCCGTTCGGCCACCTGGAGATCGACGGTAAGGCTGTCGCCGCCGACCAGGCCGCCCGAGGTGGCGACCAGGGCGGCGGTGAAGGGGTCGCCGGCCGCGGCGGTGGGGAACAGGACGCGCAGGGGCGAGACCTGCCGCAGATCGGCCAGCGCGGTTTGCCCGTCGCGGCGGATCAGCCGCACGTCGGCGACGCCATGCATGCCGGCCGTCGGGCCGGCGGCGGCCTCAAACGGTGAGATAGCGGCGGACATCGGCCTCCACCATGGTGTTTGCGGGTCCGGCGAGGACCACCTCGCCGCGTTCCAGGACGGCGAAGTCGTCGGCCAGTTCGCGGGCGAACTCGAAATATTGTTCGACCAGCAGGATGGCCATGGTGCCGCCGGCGGCCAGGGTCCGGATGATCCGTCCGATGTCCTTGATGATCGAGGGCTGAATGCCTTCGGTCGGTTCGTCGAGGATCAACAGGCGGGGCCGGGTGACCAGGGCGCGGGCGATGGCCAGCTGCTGCTGCTGGCCGCCCGACAGATCGCCGCCGCGGCGCCCCAGCATGTCTCTCAGGACGGGAAACAGGGTGAAGATCTCGGGCGGGATATGGCACTGGCGGCGCGGCAGCGGGGCGAAGCCGGTCTCCAGATTTTCCTTCACCGAGAGGCGGGCGAAGATCTCGCGGCCCTGCGGCACGAAGCCGATGCCCCGCCGGGCCCGGTCATAGGCGGCCAGGCGGGTGATGTCCCGATCCTCCCAGTCGATGCGGCCGCCCTGCACCGGCTGCAGCCCCATGATGGCCCGCATCAGACTGGTCTTGCCGACCCCGTTGCGGCCCAATACGCAGGTGACTTTCCCTTTCCGCGCGGTGAGCGAAACGCCGCGCAAGGCCTGGCTGGCGCCATAGAACAGATTGATGCCGGTCACGTTCAGCATGATGAGCGCCGCCGCGAAGCCCTCCCCCTTGATGGGGGAGGGTTGGGTGGGGGTGATGCCGCCGCGAAATCAGTGTGCCAAGAAGCGGGCAACGCATGGACACGGGCGAGGACAGGCTTTGCTGAAACATCACCCCTACCCAAACCCTCCCCCATCAAGGGGGAGGGCTTCAGAGAGGAGAGATTTGTCGTTTCCATCATTCCCTCAGCGTCCCAGATAGACTTCGACGACGCGCGGATTGGCCTGGACGGCGTCGATGCTGCCTTCGGCCAGGACCGATCCCTCGTGCAGGACGGTGACCTTGGCCG
>JAATGN010000118.1 GCA_015654615.1 Rhodospirillales bacterium | reverse complement strand
GTGGGACCAACACGGTGATCGGCGGGGCCGGCAACGACACCATCCTGTCGTTCGGCGGGGCCGATACGATCGATGGCGGCGGCGGGGTCAACACCCTGTCCTTCGCCCACGCGACGCAGGGCGTCGGCATGGCGGCAGGCGGCACCGCCGATGCGCAGGGCTATTGGGAGATCACCGCCGGTTATGCCGCCGGGACGCGGTTCTGGAACATCCAGAACATCACGGGGTCGGCTTACAACGATGTCCTGGCCGGCACCTCGGAGAACAATGCGCTGGACGGCAACGGCGGCAACGACAGGCTGATCGGTGGCGGCGGTGCCGACAGCTATCTGTTCGACGCCGATTATGGCCGCGACGTCATCGTCAATGGGGTGGCGGCCAATGGCGGGCCGAGCGGCACCCTGCGGCTCGGCGCCGGTCTGGATCCCAGCAAGCTGTGGTTCGCCCAAGTCGGCAACGATCTGGTGATCGAAGTCCTGGGGACAAGCAGCCAGGTGACGGTCCAGGGCTGGTTCGCCAATGGCTGGAGCCAGCTGGCCGCGCTGCAGATGGCCGATGGATCGAGCATCGGCACGGCGGCGATCAGCGGCCTGGTGGCGGCGATGGGCGTCTATCAGACGGCCAATCCGACCTTCGATCCAGCGGCCGCGACGACGCTGCCGAATGATGGGACTCTGCTGGCGGCGCTCAATGCCGGCTGGAGCCGGACGCAGGCCGGCACGGCCGGCAACGACACCTTGAGCGGAATTTACGAAACTCTGGTCGGGGCCGGTGGCTCCGACACTTATCAATATGATGTCGGCCAAGGCCAGGAAACCATCGTCAACGGCGTGTCCGGCACCAATACGGCGTTGGGGCGATTGTTGCTGGCCGCCGATCTCGATCCGTCAAAATTGTGGTTCAGCCGATCGGGGAACGGCAGCGGCGCCGATCTGATCATCCAAATACTGGGCACCACCCAGCAGGTGACCCTCCGGGGCTGGTATATCAATACCTATAACGAGCTGGCCTCGTTGACCCTGGCCGATGGCAGCCAGATCGGCACCCGGCAGATCACGGCGCTGGCGACGGCCATGGGCGCCTATCAAGCGGCCGATCCCGGCTTTAACGCGCAGACTGCCGCGGCCCTGCCGAACGACGCGGCACTGCTGGCGGCCCTCAACGTCAACTGGACCCGGACGATCACCGCCAGCACCACCGGCTCGACCCTGAACGGGGTGTTCGGCAATGATACCCTGGTGGCCGGTTCGGGCGATGAGACGCTCGTGGGCGGCACGGGGGTGGCGTCGTACAGCATTGGCGCCGGCAGCGGCCGGGATACGATCGTCAATGGCGTTGCGACCAATACGGAGGCGTCCGGCGTCCTGCAACTGGGGGCGGGCTTCGATCCTTCCAAGCTGTGGTTGAGCCGGCTCGGCGATGACCTGGTGATCCAGGTTTTGGGATCGCCGCGTTCGGTTACGGTCAAAGGGTGGTTCGCCAATACTTATGCCCAGTTGCAGACCCTGCGACTGGCGGACGGTTCGGCGATCGACACGCCTGCAATTGCCGCGCTGGAACAGGCGATGTCGGCAGTCCAGGCGGCCAATCCGGGATTCGATCCAGCCACGATGCCGATCGCGCCCAATGACCCGACCGTTCATCTGCTGCTGTTGCAGGATTTTGCCCTGGCGAGCGCCGCCCAGCTTCAGGCGATGACCGGTTTTTCGGTGCCGTCCGGAGCAACGAAAATCGGGATCGCCACAGGCGTATTGGGAGATGGCGGCCCGGATGTGTTCATTCGGCTATCGAATGGACAGATACAAGTCAGTGAATTCGACGCGACGGGCACGACGGTTGTGGCAAGCCGGCTTTACACGGGTGTCGTCGACGCGGTGACGACTGTTGTTGGAACAAGCATGAACATGGCCGGGACCGGTGGCCTCGATCTGTTCTTCCGCGATGGAAGTGGCCGGTTGAGCTATTGGGAGCTGAACAACGCCGGTGGGATCGTTGCCAGCGGGGACGTCGCGTCACCGATCGGTGACGCCACCGCCGTGATAGGGTCCGGCCAGAATTTCGCGGGAGGAGGGGGGCGCGATCTCTTCTTTCGCGTCGGCGGCAACCAGCTCATGGGGTGGGAGATCGGCGCCTCCGGTGCGCTGCTCGACGATTTCACGATCAACTACCAGGGCGCCGCGGAGAATTTCTCGCCTGCCGATACGTTTCTGGGGATAGGCAGGAATTTCGGGGGAGGGGGAGAGAACGACATCTTCCTTCGCGACGGCGACGGCCATCTCGTGGGGTGGGAGACCAGTGCCTCCGGTGCGCTGTTCGACGATTTCACGATCAACTATCAGGGTGTCCCGACGAGTTTTTCACCCGCCGATACGTTTCTGGGGATAGGCAGGAATTTCGGGGGAGGGGGAGAAAGCGACATCTTCCTTCGCGACGGCAACGACCAGTTCGGAGTGTGGGAGACCAGCGCCTCCGGTGCGCTGTTCAACGATTTCACGATCACCTATCAGGGGGGCGCTGTGAACTTTTCAGTCGCCGATACGTTCCTGGGGATAGGCAGGAATTTCGCGGGAGGAGGAGAGAGCGACATCTTCTATTGTGACGGCAACGACCAGCTCGGAGTGTGGGAGGCCACCGCTTCCGGTGCGTTGTTCGACGACATGCAGTTTACGATAAACGGAGCGGCGTTCCTCGTCGACCCGATGGCGACGGTTGTCGGCGTAAGCCAAGGCAGCTTCACATTGAGCAATCAATTCGGTGTGACGACCACATACTCTCTGGTGGGGGGCAGCGGCGTTCAGGCACGGATGGCCCTCGCGGGATCGCCCGCGTCGCTCAACCAGATTGGCTCCCTCACACCGTCGACCGGCATTGCCATCTCGACGGCGACCGACGGCGCCGCGCTGGTTGTGGGCACGAGCGGAGATGACGTTCTGAACGTCGGGGCTAGCCTGTCGACGATTTACGGCAATGGCGGCAATGACGTTTATGAATTTACGGCGACGAATCAACAGGAAACCCTCGACAATGGCCTTTCCGGCAACGCCGGCCCGAGCGGCGAATTGGATCTGGCCTTCGCGTCGGATCAGTTGTGGTTCCAGCAGGCCGGCGACGACCTTCTCATCGACGTGCTGGGGACGTCCAAGCAAGCCGACGTCAAGAACTGGTTCGCCGACAGCGCGACGACCGGCTGGGAACAATTGTCCAAAATCACGTCGAGCGACGGCCTGTCTCTGACGGCGGCCTCGTCCGTCGCGGCGCTGATCCAGGCCATGGCCGGATTCACCTCGGACTATGCGGCGAGCCACAACGGCGTCGCCTTCGATCCGACCGCGGCAGCCAATGCCAGGATCAGCGATCCGACGGTGCTGGCGGCGGTGAATGCGAACTGGCATCACTAGACGGATCTTGGGAGATGCGATTGAGTCTAGGCCGGTAAAAGTCAACCGCTCCGTTTTTAAGCCCGTCAAAGCGGTGCGAAGGCGCGGCAATCCCGGGGGCCGCCCGCTTGTTGCCGGATTGCTTCGCTCCGCCAAGAAGAAAAGCGTCAGTGGCACCGGCGTCCCCGCCGGTGTCCGCCGCTTCGCGGCGGAGTCTTTTCCACCGGCGGGGACGCCGGTGCCACTGACGCTTTTCCTTCAGGATGGATCGGTGCGGAACGCGTTATGACGCGGTTATTATTTTACGGACTCTTACCGAGGGGCACGACATAGACGTTCGATTTCTTTGAGGCGTTCTTGACCATCCATGTTTTGTTCTTATCATGGACAGGCTGGCCGGCGTCAGCCCTGCCTGGTCGAGAATTTGACCGCTTCCTCGGCGGCGCGCAGCAGGGCGCGGGCCTTGTTCCAGCATTCCTGATGCTCGGATTCCGGCACCGAATCGGCGACGATGCCGGCGCCGGCCTGGACGACCATGGTGCCGTCCTTGACCAGGGCGGTGCGCAGCGCGATGCAGCTGTCCATGGTGCCGTTGGCGGCGAAATAGCCGATGCAGCCGGCATAGAAGCTGCGCCGGTCGGGTTCCAGCTCGTCGATGATCTCCATCGCCCGCACCTTCGGGGCGCCCGACACCGTGCCGGCCGGAAAGCCGGCGAACAGCGCGTCCATCGCGTCATGGCCGGGGCCGAGCTTGCCCTCGACGTTCGAGACGATATGCATCACATGGGAATAAAGCTCGATCCGCATCTTCTCGGTGACCTTCACCGTGCCGACTTCGGCCACCCGGCCGACGTCGTTGCGCCCCAGGTCGAGCAGCATCAGATGTTCGGCCAGTTCCTTAGGGTCGGCCAGCAGGTCGGCGGCCAAAGCCTGGTCCTCGGCCGTGTCGGCGCCGCGCTTGCGGGTTCCGGCGATCGGCCGGATGGTCACCGTGCCGTCGCGCAGGCGCACCAGGATCTCGGGACTGGAGCCGACCAGGGAGAAGCCGCCGAAGTCGAGAAAGAACAGGAACGGGCTGGGATTGGTCCGCCGGAGCGCCCGGTAGAGCGAAAAGGGCGGCAGCCGAAACGGCACGCTCAGACGCTGCGACAGCACCACCTGGAAGATGTCGCCGGCCAGGATGTACTCCTTGGCCTTGGCGACCATCCGGCAAAAGGCGTCCGGCGTCATGTTGGCGGCGGCCTCGGGCAGGACCTCCTGATCGGCCAGGGCGTCGCGGCCGTAGGGCAGCGAGCGTTCGAGGTCGGCCGCGGTGTCGGCCAGGCGCTCGCAGGCCTGGCCATAGGCGCTGCGGGCATTGACGCCGGCCTGCGGGCGGACCGGGGTGACCACGGTGACCGTATCGTCGACATTGTCGAAGATGGCCATCACCGTCGGACGCAGGAAAATGCCGTCGGGCACGCCGATGCGGTCGGGATTGGCGTCGGGCAGACGCTCGACCAGACGGATCATGTCATAACCCATGTAGCCGACCAGTCCGGCCGCCATCGGCGGCAGATGCTCGGGAAGGTCGATCTTCGAGTCCGCGACGACGGCCCGCAGGGAGGCCAGCGCGCCCTTGGCGGCGCCGACCGGGCAGGGCTGGAAATCTTCGGCGTCGAAGCGGGCCTGACGGTTGATTTCGGCCTTGTCGCCATGGCAACGCCAGATCAGGTCCGGTTTCAGGCCGATGATCGAATAGCGCTCGCGCTGGGTGCCCGCCACCGATTCCAGAAGGAAACTGTTGGGCTTGCCGTCGGCCAGCTTGAGCATGGCTGAAACCGGCGTTTCCAGGTCGGCCACCAGCTTGGTCCACACCACCTGGGGGCGCCCGGCGTCATAGTCGGCCTGGAAGTTTTCGAAGGTGACGGGTGTCTTCATTTTTGGAACTGCGCGTCGATGGCGGCATTGTTGACGGACACGCTATAGTCCTTGCGCAACGCCGCGACGAATTGCTGCATCATATCGTTGGTCAAGGCCTGGCTCAATTGTTCGCGGGCCTGATTGTAGCGATCGGCCTGCGCCTTGGGGTCGGCGGCGACGATCGCGGTCAGCCGCGCCACCACGGTTCCGTTCTGCGCGGCCACCACGGCAATGCCGCCGGTCTGCGGCTGCTTGAACATCTCCGCCACCAGCAGCGGCGGAACGCTGGATTTCTCGTCGTTGGCGCGGAAGAACGGCTTGGTGGTCTCCACCTTGAAGGGACCGGCAACGGCGGCCAGGGACTCGCCCTTCTTCAGGCGTTCGGCGGCGGCCTCGGCCTGATGGCGGGCCGCCTGTTCCCGCTGTTCCTGGGTCCAGGCCGCCAGGACCTGACCCTTGACCTGGTCGAACGGCTTCAAGGCCGGAGGGGCGATACTGTCGACCCGCAGCACGAAATAACCGCCGTTGTCGTCGAGCGGCGCCACTTCGGTGGTCGTGCCCTGGGACGTCTGGAAGGCCTTGGCCAGGAAACCGGGACTCAAGGGGACGTCGGGGGCCGGCGTGCCGTCCGGACCGTTGCCGTGCTCGTCGATGGCCGGGGCCTTGAGCGGTTTCAGCCCGAGCGTGTTGGCGGTCTCCTCGATGCCGGCTCCCGAGCCGATGGCGTCTTCGATCTTGGTCGACAGGGCATAAAGGCGGTTGGTCGCCTCGTCCTTGACCAGATCCTGGAGGATCTGGCTTTTGACGTCGGACAGCGGGCGGCTCTTGCCGGGAACCACCTGGCTGATCCGCAGCACGTGCCAGCCCAGCGGCGTTTCGACCGGGCCGACGACGCCGGGGCCGCTGCTGCCGAAGGCCGCGTCGGCCAAAGCCGGCAGCGGAACGCCCTTGCGATCCACCCAGCCGAGATCGGAGACCTCGGCGCCGGCCGCCTTGGCGGCGCCGGCGAAGTCGTTGTTCTGCCCGGCCGCTTCGGCGAAGGCCTTGGCCTTGGCCGCGTCGTCGAACAGGACCTGCTGGATGTTGCGGGTTTCCGGCGTCTGGAATTCGGCCTGGCGGACCTGGTAGGATTTTTCGAGGTCCGAATCGGTGAATTTGATGTCGCCCGCCACATCGGCGGTCCGCACGACCAGGGCGGTGATCCCGCGAAGCTCCGACGACATGAACAGGGCGGCATGGCCCTGGTGATACTGGGTCAGCACCGCATCGTCGGGCTTGGCCGGGGCCGGCATCCGGTCGGCCGGAAAAGTGACGGTTTCGGCGACGCGGCTTTCCTGGCGGTAACGGTACAGGGGATCGGCCATGACATCGGGGGCTTTCAGCCCGCCGGCGACCAGTTGGCTGACCTGTTCCCGCGCGATGTCGCTTTTTTCCATGGCGATGAACTGGCGCTCGGTGAGGCCGGCCCTTATCAGCACCCGCTGATAGACGTTCTTGTCGAAGACGTGCAATTCGTTCTGGAAGGCCGGCGTGCCGGCGATGATCCGCCGCAGGGTATTCTCGTCGACGCCGAGGCCGAGGCCGCTCGCCGCCTGATCGAGCAGGGCGCGATTGACGATCTGTTCGATCGTCCGCTGCAGCAGGCCGAATTGCCGGGCCTGTTCGGTGGTCAGCTTGCCGCCGAACATGGCGGACAGCCTTTCGGTATCGCGGTGGAATTCGTCGGCCACCTCGGTGGCCGGGATGGATTGCTTGCCGACGGTGATGGCCGGCTGCGACTCGGCGCGCTCGCTCACCACGTCGCCGATCCCCCAGACGCCGAAGCTGAGGATCAGCATGGCGAACAGAATCTTGATGTACCAGGATTGCGAAGCTTTACGGAACGATTCGAGCATCGAGTCTCTACTTGAAAATCTGGGCCGGAACATAAAACGAGGCGGCATCATAGAAGGGGCGCCGAAGCTGGGCAACGCCGAATAAGGCAGCACGGTCCGGCCGAACGGCAAGGGTCCCCTGGAAAGTTCCCGGCTTTTTGTGCTAAACCCGGCAGATCATTGAAAAAACAGGAGGAACCGAACCATGGCGCGTCGTCCGCTGATCGCCGGAAACTGGAAGATGAATGGCCTGACCGCCGATGGCGTGGCGCTTGCCACGGCGCTCGCCGCGAGAATCAGGGAAAACCCGCCCGCCGCCGACCTGCTGGTCTGTCCTCCGGCCACCCTGGTCGACCGCGTGGCGCGGGCGGTGGAGGGCAGCGGCCTGGCGGTCGGCGGCCAGGATTGCCATGGCGAAAGGAGCGGCGCGCACACCGGCGACATCGCGGCGGCCATGCTGAAGGACCTGGGGGCCGGCTATGTCATCGTCGGACATTCCGAACGGCGCACCGACCACGGCGAGACCAGCGCGCAAGTGCGCGCCAAGGCCGCCGCCGCCCATGCCGCGGGTCTGGTGGCGATCGTCTGCCTGGGCGAGACCGAGGCGGAACGCGACGGCGGCCGGACGCTTGCGGTGGTGGAGGCGCAGTTCGGCGGCTCGCTGCCCGAAGGCGCCACACCCGAGAATACGGTCATCGCCTATGAACCGGTCTGGGCCATCGGCACCGGCCGGACGCCGACCACCGCCGAGGTGGCCGAGGTGCATCGGACCATTCGCGATCTGGCCGAGAAGGCTTTGGGTTCGGCCGCCGCGGCGCGGCTGAGGATTCTCTACGGCGGCTCGATGAAGCCGTCGAACGCCAAGGAATTGCTGGCTCTAACGGATGTCGACGGCGGCCTGATCGGCGGCGCCAGCCTCAAGGCCGAAGACTTCTGGGCGATCGCCGAAAGCGCCCGGTGACAAAGTGGGTCATTCTATCGGTTTCGTTCGATCAAGCTGGTAATGAACCACCAAGGCACCAAGGCGCTGCCCGAACCCCCGATTGTGGGGGGAGATGAGCACAAATTTGCGCCGCAGGCATTCCTCCAGTCATTCGGCCGACGGAAGGACAGGGAATGCCTGCGGCGCATTCCGTCCCCTTGGTGTCCTGGTGCCTTGGTGGTTCAAAATAGCCCATCCCACCGGCTACTTTGGGTCAAAGGGCGACGACGATGGTTCGGGCTCCGTCTTGGATCGTATCGGCGAGGATGCGGCCGCTGGAAAGATTTACGGTGCGCCCTTCCTGGGCGGGCAGAAGAATCGTCACCCGGGCGGCCTCGGGCGGGTGATTGCCGGTCGCCTTGAGGCCGATCGACATCGTCTTTTGGGTGGTCTCGACCGAAATCTCCCACTGGCCGAAGCGACCCTGCCGATAGCCTTCGCTTTCGCCGTCGTCTTCGAAGAACGCATCGGAAAAGCGGCCTTCTCCCCGGTGTGGGAAAACCGCGAAGCCTCGTTCGTCGGCCGGACGAGCGAAGTGCTGGACCGCCAGATTGAGCGGAATGGCCGAGCCGGCCCGGGCCAGCAGGGGCGGACGATCCCAGGGCGCGGCCAGGCAGACCTGCCGGCCGCCGGCGAAAGACTCGCCGCTCCAGAAATCGTACCAGTCGGCGCCCGCCGGCAGATAGACCGCGCGGGCCCGCTGGCCGGGTTCGACGACGGGGGCGACCAGCAGATTGGGCCCCAGCAACATGTCGTCATTTTCCTCGAAGCAGCGGGGGTCGTCGGGAAAGTCGAAGAAGGTCGGGCGAATCATCGGGTCGAAGCGGTCGTGCGAACGCCAGAGAAGATCATAGAGATAAGGGATCAGCCGGGCCCGGAATTTGATCAGGGCGCTGATGGTCGGGGTGAGTTCGGGATACATCCAGGGCTCGTTGGCCGTCTGGTCGTCGTTCCAGGAATGGATGGAAAATCTGGGCAGGAAGATGCCGAACTGGATCCAGCGCAGAAAAAGCTCCGGATCGGGGCGCGGTCCGGCGAAGCCGCCGATGTCGTGGCCGGTGTTGGAGACCCCCGACAGGGCCAGGCCCGTACCCATCCGGACATTGTATTTGAGGGTTTCCCAACTGGTGTAATTGTCGCCGGACCAGGTCTGCACATAACGTTGCATGCCGACCGCCCCGGCGCGCGAGATCAGAAACGGGCGCTCGTTCGGCCGAAAGTCCTTCTGCGCCTGATGGGAGGTGCGGATCATCAGCAGGGTGTGCAGCGGCCTGGCCTGCCAAGCCGGCCGGGGTGAGCCGAATCCGTCGGCCACCGCCTCCTGGCTCCAGATTTCGAATTCATTGTTGTCGTTCCAGGTCGAGACGATGCCGAATTCGAGGAGCGCGTCGGTGACCCTGGCGTGCCACCATTGCCGGGTCCGCGGATTGGTGAAGTCGAGATAGGCCCCCGTTTCGTCCCAGAATTGGACGAGGTCGGGCCTGCCGTCGGGCCCCTTGACGAACAGGCCGGCCGCTTCGGCCTCGTCGAAGCGGGGATGGTCGCGCAGCAGGCAGGGCTTGATATTGGCGCACAAGCGGACGCCATGCTTCAGATAGTGTTCGGCGAAAGCCTTGGGGTCGGGGAATTTGTCGCGGTTCCAGTTGAAGACATAGCGTTTGCCGCCGATGGAGGTATAGCCCGACGACAGATGGAAGGACGAACAGAGAATGTCGTGCGTTTCGCAGCCGGTCAGGAATTCGTTCATGCGTTCCTGGGCGTTGTCGGCGTCGGTATAGCTCATGGTGGAGCCGGAATAGCCGAGGCTCCATTTGGGCGTGAAGGCCGGGCGGCCGGTCAGCCAGGTGAAACGCCGGCTGATGTCGGCCGGAGTGGCGCCGGCCAGGATGTAGTAATCGAGATCGCCATGGTCGGCGACGAAATACCGATAATGGCCGTGATAGTTATCGAGCTCCCGTCCCATGTCGAACGTGCAGTCGGACAAGGTGTCGTAGAAAATGCCGATCGGCACGGCCGTTTCTTTTTTCCAGGTGATATAGAATGGGATGTGCTTATAAAGCGGATCGGTGGTCCTGGCGCTGTAACCCATGGCGTCCAGATTGGTCATGCGATAGCTCTGTCCGGCCCGATCGCTGGTTCCGGCCCGTTCGCCCAGGCCGAAATACATCTCGTCGCCGGATCGTTTGAGATAGTGGTAGATCCGGTCGTCCCACCATCCGAAATTGTAGTTCTGGGTCGGACGGTCCTCGGCGGCGGTTTGCCAGAGGCCGGCGATCCGGCTCTCCCAGCGGCAGAACAGGCCGGCCAGGGTGATGGTCAGGCGCAATTGGCGCGTGGTGACGACCAGGCGTTCCCCGTCGAGGTGCGTCTCGAAGGCGGGACAGGAAAAGCCGGCCAGGTCGAAACGGTCCCGTCCCTCGGCCGGCGTGTCCTCGGCGCCGGGCGCGACGGCCCAGGTTCGCGGAAAGCGCAATCGTCCCTTCGGCAGGACCATCAGGCGGATGATGTCGTCCTCCAGCACGAAGACATGGGCGAGATGATCTTCCGCGCTGCGGAGCGTCAGCGAGGGGCCTTCACGGCCGGCGAGCGAAAAGACGGGGGGGGCGGACAGAGACATCATTCATTCCCGATGGTTTTTCAGTGTCATGTTCAGGCTTTGGCGTATTGGCCGCGGTCCCGCAGGCAGGCGATCGCCACGCAGGCGCCGATGATGTCGAAAAAGGCCAGGCTGGCGAACACGTGGTTATAGCCGAGGGTGCTGACCACGGCGCCGATGATCAGATTGACCGTCAGGCCGCCGGTCCAGGATACCGTGCCGGTCAGGCCGTTGGCGGTGGCGACCTCGTGGCCGTCGAAGACGTCGGCGCTCAAGGTATTGAGCAGGGCGGAAATGATCTGGTGGGAAAAACCGCCGATGCAGAACAGCGCGATGGCGGTATAGGCGTTGGAGGCCAGCCCGATGCAGCCGGCGGCGATCATGCAGACGGCGCCGAAGACGATGCCGGCCAGCCGCGAATTGACCAGGCGCATCTTGAAATGCTTCATGAAGAAGGGGGACAGGTAACCGCCGAGAATGCCGCCCATGTCGGCCGTCAGGAACGGCAGCCAGGCGAACAGGGCGATTTCCCTGATGTTCATGCCGCGCTCGGTGGTCAGATAGAGCGGAATCCAAAAGCTGTAGGTCTGCCAGGTGGGCTCGGCGAGGAAGCGGGGGATGGCGATGCCCCAGAACCGCTTGGTGCGAAGGATCTCGATCACCTTCGGTTTCGGCGCGCGGCCCTCCGCATCCAGCATCGGCGCTTTTTGCCCGCTGGTGATATAGACGCGTTCCTCGTCGGTGATGAAGGCGTGCTGCTGGGGCGAGCGGTAGAAGAACCACCACAGGGCGGCGAAGACCAGGCCCAGGGCGCCGGTTACGAAGAAGGCCGCCTTCCAATTGTATTGAAGCTGGACATAGATCACCAGGGGAGGGGCCAGCATGGCGCCGAGGGAGGTGCCGGCGTTGAACCAGCCGACGGCGACCGAACGCTCCTTCGACGGAAACCACTCGCCGACCGCCTTGATCCCGGAGGGAATCGCCGCCGCTTCCGTCAGGCCGAGCAGGCCGCGGAAGAACGCCAGGGACATCCAGCCGGAGGCGAACCCGTGCAGGCAGTTGGCCGCCGACCACAGGACGGCGAAGAGGGCGAAACCGGCTTTCAAGCCAAGGAAATCGACGACATAACCGCAAACCGGCTGCATGACCGTATAGGCCAGCTGAAAGGCGGCCACCACATATGAATATTCCTGGGTCGAAAAGTTCAGTTCGGTCTTGAGCGTCGGGGCCATCACGCCAAGGGAGTTGCGGGCCAGATAGTTGATGATGGTTCCAAGGCAGATCAGACTGATGATCCACCATCTCATTCCCTTGATTTTCATCGCATCCTCCCTTTCGCCTCTGTCCGTATTCGCGGATTTTCGTCGGACAGATGGCCATGAATTCGACATTTTTTATTTTCGCACGAGAGGCCTGCCCTCGCGCCTTGCCGTTGTCCGATAACTTTGGCAAACGTTTGCCTAATCTGTCAATGGGCTTGCGGAAGGCGGTCGCGTCCGGATGGTGTCTTGACAGGGGGAAAGCGCGATGGGAATTAGGACCGATGACGGCAAGCAAACGGGCATCTCCGATTTCGGCGTCGCTTGCGACGGTGGCGGCAAAGGCAGGGGTCTCCATCGCCACGGTCTCGCGCATCGTGAACGGGGAGACGCGCCGCGCCGCGCCGGAAACGGTCGAGCGGGTCCGCAAGGTCATCGAGGAGGTCGGTTACCGGCCGAACCACGTCGGGCGGTCCCTGCGGCGGCGGGAGAGTCGTCTGGTCGCCATGCTGATCGCCAATCTCGACAATCCGGTCATGGCGACCATCGCGGCCTCGACCGAGGCGGCGCTGCGGGCCGCCGGCTATGTGATGTTCCTGTGCGACACCCATGACCGGGCGGATTTGCAGGACGACTATCTTTACGCCATGCGTTCGCAAGGCGTGCAAGGCTATGTGCTGGTGGCCTGCGTGCCGAGCCCCGGCCTCGAGGTGTTCGCCCGGGACGGGGCGCCGATCGTCTTCGTCAGCCGGCGCAATCCGTGCGGCGCCGGCGCCTTCGTCGGCATCGACAATCTCAAGGCCGGCGCCGACGTGGCGGACCGCCTGCGGTCTCGCGGCATCGAAGACTTCGCCGCTCTCTATCCGACGCAAGGGTCGTCGGTGACGCGCGATCGCGTCGCCGGATTCTGCGGGCGGCTTGCCTCCTTGGGCATATCCCCGGCCCGGATCCTGCTGTCCGAGGCGCCGGGCCGCTCCCACATGGAGATCGGCTACGAGGCGGCGCGCCGTCTGGCGGCCGGAACGGGCTGGCCGCGCGGCATCATGTGCGTCAGCGATCAGATCGCCTATGGAGCCCACCGCTTCGCGCGCGAAAGCGGCGTCGCGGTCCCCGAAGACTGCGCCCTGGTCAGCATCGACGGCAATGCCCTCAACGCCTGGCTCGCCCCGTGGCTGACCGCCATCCAGGTGCCGCATGGCGATTACGGCGGCCAGATCGTCGAACTGCTGACCGCCATCTGGGGCGGCGGCGACGCCGCCGAGCGGATACTGGCCCATCATTGGGCGTGATCGAGGAACCGGCGCGGCGATCCGATCGATCAGAGCGCCTTCGACAGGCGGTCTTCGAGCAGGGCGCCTTCCGCGGCGAGGCGCCCGTCGTTCCACGACAGTTCGGCCGCCATGATGGCCAGGACACGCGCCGCCGCCCGCCGCGCCGCCGCCCGGTCGACCAATGCCAGCGTCATGCGGCGGACCAGCACGTCGGCGGCGTGCACGGCCTGCTCCTCGCGCGCGGCATGGATCACTTCGGCTTCGATGAAGGGGTGGGCGGGGTGCAGCCGGGCTCCCCAGCCGGCGCGGGCCAAGACCGCCACCGCCGGGGCGCGGTCGCCATAGGTCCGATTGAGATGCTCCGCCACATCCGGCTCGAGCCCGAAGGCGCCGGCCAGGGCGGCGTCGCCGTGCGGATCGTAGGCGTCGGCCCCCCACAGCGGCATATCGCGGGTGCGGCACGGTTTCGCGGGCGCCAGGCCGGCCGAGGCCACGGCGCGGTCGACCGCCTGTTCGCTCATCAGCCGGTAGGTCGTCCATTTTCCGCCGGCGATGGTGATCAGCCCCGATTTCTCTTCGAGAATGACGTGGTCGCGGGCCAGGCGGGAGGTGTTTTCGGCTTTCGGATCGAAAACCAGCGGACGGATTCCCGACCAGACCGACTTGATGTCCTTTTCGCTGACGTCGACGGCGAAATAGCGACGGACATAGTCCAGCAGATAGGCGATATCCGCCGCCGAGGGGCGCGGATGATCGGCGATCTCCGCCGGTTCGTCGGTGGTGCCGATCAGCGCATGCCCCTGCCAAGGCAGGATGAAGAGGACTCTGCCGTCATCGGTCCTGGGAATCAGCAGCCCGGTTTCCGGCGGCACGAAGCGTTTGTCGAGGACGATGTGGATACCCGAGCTGACCTTGAGAATCGGCCGCACCGCCGGATCGTCCAGGCGGCGGATCGTATCGGCGAAGGGCCCGGCGGCGTTGACGACGCTGCGGGCGCGAATATCCCATCGATGGTCCGTCAGACGATCCCTGACGGCGGCGCCGGCGATGCGTCCCCCGGCGTCGTGCAACAAGGCGGTGGCCTCGACATGGTTGGCCGGCATGGCGCCTTCGCGGCGCGCCGTGAGGGCCAGGCACAGCGCCAGGCGGGCATCCGAGAATTGACCGTCGTAATAGATGACGCCGGCTTTCAGGCCTTGCGCCTTCAGCATCGGGAAACGCCGCAAGGCTTCCTGGCGGCCGATCAGCCTGCTGTGTCCGATGTTCATCCGCCCCGAAAGCAGGTCGTAGAGCTTGAGCCCGGCGAAGATGTAGGGAATCTGCCACCAGGAATAGAGCGGGGTGACCAACGGCAGCCGGTTGCTCAGATGCGGGGCGTTGCGCAACAAGGCGCCGCGTTCGCGCAGGGCGTCGCGGACCAGGTCGTATTGCACCCGGTCCAGCCTTTTGACGGCGGCCTCCAGATAGCGCACGCCGCCATGCGCCATCTTGGTGCTGCGGCTGCTGGTGCCCTCGGCGAAATCATAGCGTTCGACCAGCGCGGTCTTCAGGCCACGGGCCGCCGCATCCAGGGCAATTCCGCATCCCGTGGCGCCACCGCCGATGATCAGCAGATCAAAAAGATCGCCGGATTGCAGTTCTTCGAGGATTTGATCCCGCATGACGGTCTTCTTCGGCTGCAACTTATCCGCGACAGATCGAATATTTTCGAATGTCGAATCTATCATACGCTTGTCATCGATCGGCCGCCGCAATCCTTTCTCGATCGGCTGGCCGCTCCATCAGGCGAATGAGAACGTGCCCCCTGTCCCGTCCGGGTGTCGGGAAGGCTTCAAGGCTTTCGCCGGCGGGACGGGCCTCGGCGCCCGCCTTTTCCGAAAAGACGCGGGGGGCAGGAAGAGCCTGTGAATAAAGGGAAGGACCACGCGTGGCGCCGGCATCCCTGCCGGTGCTCCTGGGGTCTCAATGAACGGGGCCGTCGACCGCCTCTTTCTGCTCCTCCATGATGGCCGCGATCGCCACCAGGAGGCGGCGGAAGTCGTCGGGCCCGATGGCGCCGATGCAGCCGATCCGAAAGGTATCGGCCTGGCTCAATTTGCCCGGATAGATCAGGAAGCCGCGAGCGGCGAGGGCCTGATAGAAGGAGGGGAAACGAAACCAGGGGGCGGTCGGCTGATAAAAAGTGGCGATGATCGGCGCCTGGATCCCGGGGGCCAGGAAAAGCTGAAAGCCCAGCCGGGTCATCCCTTGGGCGAGAATGTCGAAATTTTCCTGATACCGCCGCAGACGCGCCGCCGGGCCGCCCTCGGTCTCCAGGCGACGGAGCGCCGTCAGCAGGGCCGCCGCCACCTGGACCGGCGGGGTGAATCGCCATTGTCCGTTGCGCTCGAAACCCTGCCACTGCTCGTGAAGGTCGAAACAGAGCGACGGATTGACCCCCTTCGCGGCCAGCAGCGCCTTTTCCTCGATGACGGCGAAGCCCAGTCCGGGCACGCCTTCCAGGCATTTGTTGCTGGACGCCATGACGGCGGTGATCGGCGTCTGTCCGACATCGATGCCGAGCGCCCCGAAACTGCTCATCGCATCGACCAGGAAGGCCCTGCCATGGCTGGCGACCACCGCGGCGACCGCGGCGAGCGGATTGAGCAGGCCCGTCGTGGTTTCGCAATGCACCAGGGCGACATGGGTGATGGCCGGGTCGTCGCGCAGCGCGCGTTCGACCGCCGCCGGGTCGACGGCCTGGTCTTCGGGCCAGCGCAAAGCCTCGGCCCGCCGGCCCAGGCGCCGGGTTATGGCCAGCATGCGCTCGCCATAGGCGCCGTTGATCAGGACCAGCAGCTTCTCGTCGGCGCCGATCAGGGTGCCGATGGTGGCTTCGACGATGAAGGTGCCGCTTCCCTGCAAGGGCACCGCCACATGACCGCCGCGTCCCCCGGCCACGGCGGCCAGGCGCCGGCGCAGTTCTGCGGTCATGGCGATGAAAGCCTCGTCGCGCGACCCCCAGTCGCGCAGCATGGCCTGGCGGGTTTCGGGGCGGGTGGTCAGCGGTCCCGGGGTCAGCAGAATGGGGACGCCGTCTTCCCGCATGCGAATCCGGTCGTTCATCGCGGGATTTCCGGGTCGGCCTCGCCGACGCGGCTTTGCAGAACGATCAGCCGCCAGAGCCGCCATCCGGTCAGCAGCATCATCAGCGAGGCGCCGACGGCGGCGCCGACCAGAACCGGCGCCAGCCAATCCAGCCATGCCAGCGGCCCGAACAGATAGAGAAGGTCGTCGGGATCGAAGCCGAAGGCGCCGGAATAGGCTTTCACATCGCCGCCCAACCTCAGCTCCAAAGCTTCCGACCAGTAGCCGCAGAAGAACAGGGAGGCTCCGGAGACCAGTCCCAGGGGGATCGACCAGTCGCCAAGGGCGGAGTTGCGCATGCCGATGCCGATGGCGACGAAGAAGACCGGGTTGACGATATTGTCGACCAGGCAATCCCACGCCCGGCCTTGCGGGGTGGCCATGTCGCCGATCCGGGCCAGTTCGCCGTCGGCGCGGTCCATGAAGGCCGAGAAAAGCCACAGCCAGCCGCCCCACCAGGTCCAATAGGGCGTTCCCGGCAGCAAGGCGCCGCAGGCCAGCAATCCGCTGACCAGGCGGACCGTGGTCAGATGGTTGGGGGTGATCCCCGTCCCGATGAGCGGCCGCACCAAGGGGCGGGCCAGCCGGTGAGTCCAAGAACCGCCACTCATGCTGCTTTCTCCGGAGAAACGTCATTCTGAGGAATCGCCTTGGCCTTGCCGGCCAGATGGCGTCCCTCGATCCACTGCCAGGCCAGCAGGCCCGGAACTCCCAAAACGACCTCGCGAACCCGCTTGAGCAGCGACAATTCGATGGCGGCCTGCTGATCGACGCCCAGCAGGGCGCAGACCAGGACGAGGCCGCCCTCCTGGATGCCGAGGGCGCCGGGGACGGCGAAGCCGAGAGCGCGAAACGCCTGGCCCAAACTTTCGACGATCAGGCTTTCGCGCAGCCCGACCGGCACGCCGACGACATGAAGGGCGGCCATGACTTCCAGGCCGCCGAGCAGCCAGGACAGAAAATGAAAGCCGGCACCGAGGCAAAGCCGGCGCGGCGACCGGTAAAGGGCGACGATGTCCCGGTGCAATCCGGCGACATCCTTCAATCCCTTCCAGTTCTGCCGTTCGGCCAGACGGAGCAATCCCCGTTCGAGCAGGGCGAACAGACCGAAACGCTGGGAAAGAATGAAAAGCCCGAGAATGCCCAGGGCGCCAAGGGCTCCCGCCAGGGTCCAGCGGAGGACCTGCATATTCTGGAGGTCGGCCAGCAACAATCCCAGGCCCAGCAGGGTGAAGGCCACCTGGCTCAGCATCTCAAGCGTGAGGTCGACCGTCACGCTCGCCCCGGCGGCGCTGAGCGGAACGCCTTTCAGCGCCATCAGGCGGGCGCCGACGAATTCGCCGCCGATCTGAGCGACCGGCAACAGGGCGTTGACCCCTTCGCGAATCAAACGCAGGCCGAGGAAGTCCGCCGGCGACGGATTGGCCGGGGACAGGACCACCGCTCGCCAGGCCTGGCCGGAACAGACCATTTGCGGCACATGCAGGGCGATCACCGCAACGATTCCCCACCCGGCGGCCAGGATCGCACGGCCGATGTCGGCGGCGCCGCTCATCATGACCAGACCGATGACGATGGCCAGGCCGATCAGCGTGCCGAGGATCGCCGACAGTTTCATGAGCCGGCGGCCGCCACGGCGGACCGGCTTCCGACATCGGCCAGAAAAGCCTTGAAGCGTCTGGCGACGTCGACCGGTCCGATCGTCGGGCGGCCCAGCCTGCTCACCGAACCCGGGGCGATCCGGACATGCAGCAGGGCCGGCTTGGCGTGCGCGAGCGCCTCCCGCAGGGCCCGGTCGAAACTTTCCAGCGTTCGGCATCGCGCCGCATATCGATAGCCGCAGGCGACCGCCACCTGGGCGAAATCGACCGAGGCCGAAACCGTGGCCTGGCCGCCGGTGGAATCGTGCACGCCGTTGTCGAGGACGATATGCACGAGGTTGGGGGGGGCGTAGGCGCCGATGGTGGCGAGATTGCCCATCTTCATCAGCAAGGCGCCGTCGCCGTCGAGCACCGCCACCGTTTTGTCGGTGTTGAGCGCGACGCCCAGTCCCATGGCGCTGGCGCCGCCCATCGAACCGACCTGGTAGAGATGCTGGGGGCGGTCGGCCAGGGTGAACAATTCGCGGCCGCATTTCCCGGTGGTGGCGATCACCGCCACGCTGTCGTCGACGATGTCCAGGAAACGTTCGAGCACGGCCCAACGCGACGGCGGGGAACCTTCGTCCGGATCGTCGGCGAGGACGCCGCGCTCGGCGACGGGCCGTGCCGTCGCCAAAAGGGTCTCCTCCTCGACGCTGTCTTTTTTCATCACCAGGGCATAAGGCAGCTCGCGGGTACGCAGGCGGCCGGCCGCCATGGCGAGGGCCGGGGCCAAATTCTCGATGTCGGCCGGAAACGGAGCCTGCTCGATGCCGATCAGCGTCAGCAGCTCCTGCGTGATGGTTCCCATGACGGTGTGCTGCGGTTCGTCGGAAATGCCCGGCTGCCCGCGCCATGTGGTGATGAACAGGGTCGGAATGCGAAAGGGGGCGTTGAGCGAGGTCAGCGGATTGACCGCGTTGCCCAGCCCCGAATTCTGGCACATCACCACGGTTTTCCGGCCGGCCAGCCAGGCGCCGGCGGCAATGGCCACCGCCTCGCCTTCGCTGGTCGCCCCGACATAGGTCAGGTTCCGGTCGTTGAGAACTCCGTTGATCAGCGGTGTGAGGAAGGAGCAAGGGACGCCGGTGTAGAAGTCGAAGCCTTGCCGGCCCGCCTCGGCGATGAATTGGGGAGCGGTAATCATGTCGAGACCTAGATGAAGTTCAGGGCATTGCCGACATCGGTCAGGGTGTCGACATCAAGCCAATGCGCCAGGATATAATGGATGGCGACGGGATGTTTGGCCGCCAGACGGGTGAGAAGCACCGGCATGTCGGCTTTTTCCAGCAGGCCTTCGCTCTCCAATGCGGCCATTTCCTCACGCAGCCAGACGGCGCCTTGCGTGGAAAAACGGGCCAGGCCGATCCACTCGCCGGAAATGCTTTGCGGCGCGATGTCGGGCGACATCTCCTGCAGATAGGCCGGGCGGTCGTCCAGATAATGCCCGGAAAATCCGTGATCGGCCGCCACCAGGTCGCGGACCCGGCCCGGCGGCTTCAATTTGGCGCCCAGCGCATCGACGGCCAGGACGATGTCGCCGTCGGTCGCCATGATGCCTTCCAGGATATAGTCGCGGAACAGCACGTCGCCATAAACGACGACCGTCTCCCCGTCGATTCGATCGGCGGCGCAACTCAGCGAATAGGCCTCGCCGGTTTCGGCATGGCGATCGTTGTCGATGGTGCGGATGCCGGCCAGCGCGACGCTTTCCTTGCGATAGCCGCGGACCACCGAGATTTCGCGAATTCCGACGTGGGACAGGGTGTCGGCCAGGCGTTGCAGCAGCGGTTTGCCGCGGATGTCGACCATGCATTTGGGCTGATGATCGGTCAATTCGCCCAGGTCGCCTCCGGATGCGGCCAGGATGACCGCCTTGCCGGTGGCCCGCGCCGGGAGATACCGCTTTTCGGCGGCTTCGAGTTCGGCATTGCCGACCAGCCGGAAGACGTCCTTGACGGTGGCCACCCGGCTTTCGGTTTCGCCCAGCGACTGGGTCTCGAAAATCTGCCGGCTGGTCTCGCGCATGGCGGTGATCGAGGCGCGCAGGTTGTGGTTGGCCCAGATGATGTTCGAAAGCCCGGCTTGCAGAAGCACCTCGGTCGGGGTGCTGTGATACATGGTCGGAACGATCACCAGGGGGCAACGCTGTTCCCAATGTTTGGCGAAATCCAGGATTTCGGTGGCCGACGACAGCTTGGAATGGATCAGGATGGCATCGGCCCCCGCCGCGCGATAGGCCTCGGCCCGGCGCAAGGCCTCTTCCATTCCGTGGCCGGAGATCAGGGCCTCGACCCGGGCGACCAGAACGAAGTCGTCATCGGTCTGGCTGTCCTTGCCGGCCTTGATCCGGCCGCAGAATTCATCGATGTCGGCCAGCGGCTGGCGTTCGCCGATAAAGGAATTGGTCTTGGGGAAAAGCTTGTCCTCGATGCAGACCCCGGCGATCTGGCGTTGGCCGAGTTTGCGAACCAGCCGGCGAACATTGTTGAAATTGCCGTAGCCGGTATCGCCGTCCACCAGAATGGGCAGGCGCGTCGAGTCCACCATGAATTCGAGCACGTCGAGAACCTGTGTCCAGGACGCCTCGTTGCTGTCGCGCAGCCCGAGGGAGGCCGAAATCGTCAGGCCGGACGCCCAAAGCCCTCGAAAACCGGCTTCCTCGACGATTTTTGCGGAAAGACCGCTGTGGGCCTCCATCAAAAAGAAAGGCTGGGGGGAACAGATGTTTTCGCGAAGCGCCGCGAATCTGCTGTTGGTCCGGTGCGTGTTGATCGATGCAGTGTCCAAGTATTTGTCTCTCAAGTTGTCCTGAAATGAAGTAAGACGTAAGTCTGTATATTAATTTCAGCAATCATATATATGTTGTCTTTACCATATTATTGTGTCGTTAATTCTTAAATTTTGTTAATGCAATAGGATTGTTTCTCTAATTTTGTCAGCGATGCGCGATTGTGTGTTTTCGGAATGTCGCGGCATCTCAATCTTTACCCCGCCATTCGCCAAAGATAGGAAAAATCGAAACAGTACGGTATCGTTTTTTTTGATCCTTATCCAGAATTTTGGCGAAAACAGAAAAATATTCCCGGCCAAGGAGTTTTCGATATCGGCGCTTTTCCGGATGGCAAGGACCGTTACGGGCTTCCATCAATAAGAAACGATGCGGCAAACAGATGCTGCCGCGGAGTTCTGCCAATCTATCGCCGAATTCTTTTCGTATTGAGGGTCGTTACATCCATATCTTCTTTCTCTGTCACATTTATGTCACAGCATGGTGCAAGTAAAAACATGGAAAATACGCATCATTTACATGGATATGCAATGTTCTTGCAATTTCCAGCGTAAACAAAATAGGGTCATCGGGTTGAAGCCGTCCGCCTGCCCCGGGCGAAGGAAGCCTCTTGCTACACCATAAACATAAAAATGTACCTGTCTACGATTTATTCGTCTATAGATTAACTGTCTATGTGCCGATGAGTACATCTCCAATATGAAGTTTGCGGACTGGTGTGAATGCAAAAAACCATAAGTTCTGC
The DNA here is from genome assembly GCA_015654615.1 of Rhodospirillales bacterium. Taxonomy (GTDB): domain Bacteria; phylum Pseudomonadota; class Alphaproteobacteria; order Rhodospirillales; family Magnetospirillaceae; genus Telmatospirillum. The sequence goes on along the minus strand of JAATGN010000118.1, from coordinate 1,934 downwards.
CCGACAATCCGAAATAGCCGCCATTTTGCTCGTTGCCGGCGTCGGACGACGGCTCGGCGGTTCGTCCAATCCTCCCAAGGTTCTCCTGGAGTTTGGCGGCGAGACCCTGCTGGCGCGGCATCTCAAGGCCCTGAGCGCCGACGGGGTCGCGACCGTTTCCCTGACGGTCGGCCATGACGAGGAGGCCATACGCCAGGAGGTCGGCAGATTGGGCCTGGGCGATCAGGTGCGCTTCGTCACGAACCCCCGCTACCGCGAGGGAAGCCTCGTCTCGCTGTGGGCGCAGCGTGATCTGCTGCGCCGCGGCGGGCCCGTTCTGCTGATGGACGGGGACGTTCTTTACGACCAGGCCATGATGTCCAGGCTGCTGACGGCAAAAGGCGAAAACATACTGCTGGTCGATCACGATATCGAACCGGGCGACGAACCGGTCAAGATCTGCTTTCGGGGCGAGCGCATCGTCGATTTCCGCAAGAAACCGGAAAACGCCCATGACTGGCACGGGGAATCGGTCGGCTTTTTCCGTTTTTCCGCCGCGATGGCGGCGGCGCTGGCCGACCGTTGCGATGCCTATGTCGCCCGTGGCGAGACCGGCGTCGAATATGAAGAGGCGATCCGCGACCTGATATTGCGCGAGCCCGACCGTTTTTCCGCCGTCGACGTCAGCGATCTGGCCTGGACGGAAATCGACTTCGAGATGGATGTGGTGCGGGCGCGGCAAAATATCCTGCCGCAATTGGGAGCGTGACCATGCCGCGCTCCGCCGGGAAAAACCCGCCTGCCTGGCCGGAAGAGGGGCCGCTCCCCCTTGCCGCCGGCCAGGTGGCGGCTTTCGACGCCAAAGGCTGGGCGTTCGCGCCCGCTTTCTTCGCTCCTGCCGAGATCGCCGTGATGTCCGGCTGGATCGACGAATTGCTGGCCCGGCCCGAAACTCCCGGGGCCCACTGGGTCTATCATCAGCCGAGCCTCGTCGATCCCTCCCGCGCGCTGGTCCAGCGGATCGAGAACTTCTGTCCCCATCATGACGCCTTCGACGCCTTGGCCCGCCGCTCGAAGATGTCCCGCGCCGCCGAACAAATCCTGAAAAGTCCGGTCCGGCTGTTCAAGGAGAAGATCAACTTCAAGGAGCCCGGCGGGGCCGGTTTCGAACTGCATCAGGATCAGCAGGCCGGCTGGTCGCGTTACGCGCCGCTGTTCGTGACGGCGATGGTGTGCATCGACCCGGCGACGATCGAGAACGGCTGCCTGGAGGTGGCCGACGGCCTTGGCCGCCTGGATCGTCTGATCGCCGACGAATGGCGGCCGATCGACGAGCGCGAGACGGAGGGCTTTTCCGTGCGGGCCTTTCCGACCGCCCCCGGCGATGTGGTGTTCTTCGACAGTTTCGTGCCGCACGCATCGAAGGTCAACACCACGTCGTCCCGGCGCCGCATGCTGTTTTTCAGCTACAACAGCCTGGAGCACGGCGACCAGCGCGATGCCTATCACGCGGCCAAGCGCGCCAGTTTCCCTCCCGACATCGAACGGCGTCCCGGTTCGGAATACAAGTTTCGCGTGTAGATCCAATCCTGTCGACCTCGGCCCCAGTGGGGCGGGCCTCCGTGCCCGCCTTTTCAGGCGAGACTAAGGGCAGGGAGAGCTTGTGACATAATTCGAGTGGCACCGGCGTCCCTGCCGGCGTGTCGGCGAATCCGGCAGTGCAAGAGCGGACAGTGGACTGATATTAAAGGAAATTTTTCTGCCGCAGGGCGGCGGACACCGGCAGGGACGCCGGTGCCACTGAGGCTCTTCCATTTATTTTACAAGCTCGGGACGCCCGCACCACTGGGGCCTCAGCGGGATTGGGGCTCCCTTCGTGTCCTTCGCGCCTTCGTGGTGAATTCCTTTAAAGAAAGCGCCGGCCGGTCGAACCGGGCCGGCGGCGATTCCGTCAC
>JAATGN010000381.1 GCA_015654615.1 Rhodospirillales bacterium | reverse complement strand
TTTGAGTAGAAAGGCATAATCTGTTAACTTCCGGGCAGCGGTGCTTGATGGGAATGACCTGGATTTGCTTCCGCATGCTTCCGGGCGCTTCCGCTGAGCTTCCGCAGGAGGATCCTGGAGGGAGCACGCGGGATGGCCAAGCTGACGAAAAAAGTGGTGGAGGCGGCAAAGCCGGAAGGACGGGACACCTTCCTCTGGGACGACGAGTTGCCCTGCTTCGGCCTCCGGGTGTTCGCCTCGGGCAAACGCAGTTATCTGGTGCAGTATCGCGCAGATGGTCGGACCCGCCGGGTGACGATCGGCTTCCACGGGCACCTGACAGCCGAGCAGGCCCGCAAAAAAGCGGAGGTGCTCCTCGGCAAGATCGCGGACGGGGAAAATCCGGCCGAAGACAAGATCCTCGACCGCAAAGCTATCACGGTCCGCCAGCTATGCGCCCGGTATCTCAAAGCCGCCAAAGACGGAACATTGGTCGGAAGGCGCGGCCTAACCAAGAAGGCGTCGACCATCAGCACCGATGAAGGACGGATCAGCCGCCACATCATTCCGCTGTTGGGAAACCGCAAAGTCCGCGATCTGACCCCGCCGGACATCAACAAGTTCCAACGCGACGTGACCAGCGGGAAAACCGCGGCGAACGTCAAGACGAAGCGGCACGGCCGTGCGATTGTGACGGGCGGGGCGGGTACCGCGTCCCGAACGGTCGGCCTGCTCGGCGGCATCCTGACCTACGCCGTCAACGACGGCATCATAAAGATCAATCCCGTGCATGGCGTTCCGCGCCCGGCCGACAACAAGCGGAAGGTACGCCTCTCCCCCGAACAATACCGGACCCTGGCCCTGACGTTGGCGAAAGCGGAGGAGCGCGCGGAAAACTGGCAGGGCCCGACGGCCATCCGGTTGGTCTCCCTGACCGGCTGTCGGCGCTCGGAGATCATTGAATTGAAGTGGGACGACGTGGATATCGACGGTGGGTGCCTGCGCCTGTCCGACACCAAAACCGGAAAGAGCGTGCGCCCGATCGGGCGACTGGTCGCGGAACTGCTGAAGTCCCTAAAGGAGGAGCGGCGCGTGAAGAACAACCCGTTCGTCCTGCCGGGCGTCGCCAAGCCGGGGACCCATTTTGCGGCGCTGCCCCAAGCATGGGAACGGCTGATGGCCCTCATCCCGGAGGTAATGGCCGAAGCCGAGACGCGGGGAGAGGAACTCGCGCCGCTTCCGTCCGGTCTGACGTTACACGGCCTTCGGCACGCCTACGCGAGCGTCGGAGCCGATCTCGGAATGACCGAGATCACGATCGCCGCCTGCATCGGACACGCGTTGGGGTCGGCGACGGGCCGCTACATCCACCAGGTGGACGCCACTTTGCTGGCTGCGGCGGACAAAATAGCGGGACACATCGCCGATTGCATGGAAGGAAAGGTAGTCACCGCCAAGGTTTATGATTTCTCTGCTGCCAAACAGAACGCGGTCTGAGTCCGATGAACGAGGCCACAACGAAATGCCTGGCGAAGATTGCCCACCTCCCTGACGATGCAGACTTGGCGACGTTCGGGGCGGCGGTCGACGATGCCATCGCCAAATTCCTTGAATCTGGGTTGGACAGCAACGCTGTGCGCAGGGCAACCGCGCAACTGTACTCCCTGGCGGACAAGGTTGCCTCGGGTCGAATCCAGTTTGCCGTAAAGCTCGCTGACGAATTCCGACAAATGCCTGAGCGTCTCAGGCAAGACCTCGCCGAGCGAGAGGAACGGCTGAGGGCACGCGCCCAAGGAACCCCATCCAAGATTCCCGGAGATCCGGAACGGCTTCGGCGCGGAGCCTGCCAACGCCGGTTTGACCCTCTTCCCTCTCCGGACGAATTGGCGGACCCGGCGACGGCGGCCGAAGCATCCGAGCGCTTGTGCGGTTACCTGACGGACGGCGGCAGCATCAAAGAGGGGCGGAAGCGGCCCAACGGGCACCGTTCGCGGACATCCGTTCCTCACCTCTATGCTCCCGCCGCCCGGAAGGGACGGCCTGGCAATGCGGCGGCGGACGAACTGGCGATGTGGCTGGCCATCGCTTATTGCGAAGCGACAGGCAGGAATCCGCCGCGCTTCTGCGACCGCAGGAAGCCTGGGCCGTTCCTTCGCTTGGTCAGCGAGGTGTTGAGGATGGCGCAGGCTCCGTACATTGACGCCGCGGAGACCGTCCGGCGCTATAACGAGCAGCGTGCGGCAATGGAGCCGTAAGGGCTGTCAGGCATTTTCACCTGAACTACAGCACCGGCACGCGTCGCTTACCCTCTCTTTCCATCGTATCCGGGAAAGAGATGATCCACATCATGCAAACCGAAAAGTGCCATCGCCTGCGCCGTTCCGCCGCTTCGCGCTATCTGCTCGACGAATGGGGGATTTCGCGCACTCCCGCCACCCTGGCGAAGCTCGCCACGGTCGGCGGCGGTCCCCGCTTCGAGCACGCCGGACGCGTGCCACTGTATCCCGAGCCCGAACTCGACCGCTGGGCGCGGGGCCTGATCTCGCCGCTCAAGTCGTCGACCAGCGACAGGCCGACGCAAGGCGACGACAGGATGTCGGACGAGGGACAGTGAATGGATCCCGTCATGAGAGCCCATCACCTTTCAATCCCCTACGGCGCCATCAACACGGCGGCTTTGCCGCTCCTACCGCTCATCCTCGACCGCCTGGCGCCAGGCGGCATGGTCCGCGGGAGCGAGTGGGTCGGCCGCAACCCGCGGCGGGCCGATCGTCGCCCCGGATCCTTCAAAGTGAACCTCCGGTCCGGCAGATGGGCCGACTTCGCCTGCGGCAACAGCGGAGGCGATCCGATCTCGTTGGTCGCCTATCTCGCCGGATTGCGCCAAGCCGAGGCCGCGCGCCGGTTGGCTGAGATGTTGGGCACGCCCCATGACTGAACCCGCCGCCAGGTTTGCGCCATTCACCGCCGAAGAAGTTGCCGCCCGCATCGCCCCCTCGACGAAGGATGACGACTGGATGCCGATGGTGCCGCCCCGCACCCCCAGCAAGGCCGACTATCGTCATCATCGCCTTGGCGAGCCCACCGCCGGGTTCCGCTACTACGGGGCCGATGGCCAATTGCAAGGCTTCGTCCTGCGGTTCGATCTCACCGACGCGCAGGGTCGTCCGGACAAAACCTTCCTGCCCCTGCGCTGGGGACGATTGCGGGGCCACACGGGATGGCAGTGGAAGGGATGGGGAGATGCACGCCCGCTCTATCGTCTTCCACAACTGTTGGCGGCGCCGTCGACAATGCCGGTCATCGTCACCGAGGGAGAGAAGAAAGCTGATCGGGCGGCGCAACGATTCCCCGACCATGCCGCCGTCGCCCCGATGAACGGCGCAAAATCACCGCACAAGACGGATTGGCGGGCGACTGAGGGACGATCCGTCATCATTTGGCCGGATCACGACCCGGTCGGCGCCGAATTCGCCGCCACGGTGGCAGACCTCGCTTTGACTGCCGGTGCCACCGACGTGCGCGTGGTCGCGGTGCCGGATGAATTCCCGGCAAAGTGGGATTTGGCCGACGACCCGCCGTCTGGCTGGAACGAAGATCGGCTGCGCTCGCTGCTGGCTGCCGCCGAGCCGGTGCACACGACCGCGAACATGGCCGAAGCGACGGCGCCAGATAAGGATGAAACCGAAATCGTCCGCCTCGCCGCGCTGACCGCCATCGACTATGACCGACAGCGCGAGGCAGCGGCGAAGCGCCTCAACGTCCGCGTTTCAGCTCTCGACGATGCTGTGAAGACAAAGCGGCGCGCGCGGCAGGAAGCCGCCGGTGAATATGCTTTGTTTCCCCAAATTGCGCCATGGCCCTCCAGTGTCACGGCAGCAGAACTGCTCGACGACATCACGCAAACGGTTCGCCGATTCATCGTCTGCTCCCCTGAAATCGCGGCGGCGACGGCGTTGTGGGCGGCCTTCACCTGGTTCATCGAACGGGTCCAAGTCGCACCGCTGTTGGTCATCACGGCGCCAGAGAAGCGGTGCGGAAAGTCACAGCTTCTCAATTTGGTCGAGCGTCTGGCCTGTCGCCCCTTGGTCGCCTCGAACATTTCGTCGGCGGCGGTCTATCGGGTCATCGAGGCGCACGCGCCGACCCTGCTGCTCGACGAGGCCGACAGTTTCTTCCGTGATAACGAGGAGCTGCGCGGGGTCGTCAATTCCGGGCACACACGGCAGTCGGCCTACGTCATCCGAACGGTCGGCGACGAGCACGAGCCGAAGCGGTTTTCCACCTGGGGTGCCAAAGCGGTGGCGGGCATCGGTCACTTGGCCGAAACCATCATCGACCGTGCCGTCGTCGTCGAACTGCGCCGCAAGCTGCCGCATGAAACCGCTGATCGGTTGCGCCATGCCGATCCAGAGCTATTCGACGTCCTGCGGCGCAAACTCGCCCGGTTAGCGGACGACGGTGGCGGCTTCGTCGAGACCGCCCGCCCGAATCTTCCCGAGGCGCTCAATGATCGAGCGCAAGACAATTGGGAACCGCTTCTTGCCATCGCCGACTATGCCGGGAGCCATTGGCCCGCCACGGCAAGGGCCGTCGCCCTGAAGCTCTCCGGCGCGACGCAGGAGGCGGTATCTCTTTCTGCCGAACTGCTGGCCGACATTCGCAAGATCTTCGGCGAAAAAGGTGCCGAAAAACTCGCGACCGCCGACCTCCTCGACGCCTTGACTGCGGACGAGGAACGGCCGTGGGCGACCTATGGCCGGGGGAAAGAGATGACGCCCCGCCATTTGGCGAAGCGGCTCGCCGAATACGGCATCGAGTCTCAAAATCTTTGGTTCGGTCACGGGATCGTCAAGAAAGGGTTCACTCGGGCGCAGTTCGAAGATGCTTTTGCCCGATACCTTCCATCCCCGACTTCCGGAAACGCGGCCATGCCGCTAGGCAGTGCCGGAAACCGAGGCGATGTGCTCGTTCCAAGCCTGGCGGATCGGTCTGTCGCTAGCGCTAGGAAGTCCCTCTCCGCTAGCCCGTCTTCGCCGATTGGAGCATTTTTGAAGAGTCGCCCCGAAGAGAATCAATGCGTTAGACCAAAAGGTCTTCACTACAAGGGGTGGGCTTTTTGATGGCTGCGGCGGAGATTTTGGGAGGGGGCTGTGGCGGCAGGACAAGCTTCATCTGGTGGAGCAGGAGCAGCAGTTCGGGCTCCGGTTGGGTGTAGCGGGTAAGCAGCAGTTCGCGACCGTCGGTGGTCGGGATGTAAACGTCGATCATCTGAACGGCGGCAAATTTCTCAAGGGCGCTTCGCGCCGTCAGCCCCGGCGCCAAGGCATGCAGGCGCCGCTGCAAGCTGACATAGAGGCAGTAGGCCAGGAATGAGACGAAGATATGCGCCTCGATCCGGTGTTCTTCTTTGTGGAAGATCGGCCGAAGGGCCAGGTCATCCTTCAGGTTTTTGAAGGCTTCCTCGACGGCGACCAACTGGATGTAGTACTGCCAGAGCAGAGCCGGATCGTGCTCGGTGAGATTGGTCCGCAGGAGATAACGCCCTTCGCGCCGCCGGATGGTCCGCAGCTTCGCGCGGTTCAGGCTGTAGGTGAACATGGAACTGTCCTTGTCCATCTCGATGTCGACCAGGCGCCAGCCGGTCGGCGCCTTGGAGCGCGCCGCGCCCAGCTTCATCAGCATTTCCTCGCGCGAGACCTCCATGGCGGCCAACTGGCGGAGCCGTTTCCACAGCCACTTCAGTTGCCGCTGGCGCATCGCCCGTTCCTTGGCGACACGATCGTCGCTCTGGGCGAAGACATAGAGTTCGTCGTCCTCGGCGAGCAGCTTGACCTGGACGCCTTTCCGGGCCTCCTGCCAGGGTTTGTCGACCAGGTGCTTTTCCAGGCGGCTCAGGCGGCCTTTCGGCGTGCCGACCAGATACTGCACCGGCGGATCGCCGGCCCGCATTTCGGCGAGAACCGCCTCGGTCGGAACGCCGCGGTCCATCACCCAGACACGTCGCGCCTTGCCGTATTGCGCTTCGATCTTGCCGAGGAAGCTTCGCAACGTCTTGCTGTCGGCGGTATTGCCGGCCAGCACTTCGTAGGCCAGCGGCAGACCATCCGGCGTAACCACCAGGGCAATGACGACTTGCGGACAATCCGGCCGCTTGTCGCGGCTGTAGCCGTGGCGGCGTTTGTCGCCCTCCGGCACATCCGCCGCGTTGATCTCGAAATAGGTGCTGGTCAAATCGTACAACAGCACATCGAAGCTGGCGTTGAACATGTCGCGCCAACGGTTGACGAGATGGCGGAATAGCTCTTCCTTGTAGCGCAGCAGATGGTCATGGCAGCGGTAGAGCTTATGCGCCTCGGCGAGGCCGAAGTCGGACCCCAGGAGATCGGCCATCGCGCTCTTGCCAAACCACTCCCGATGCAATTTCCACTCGCTGCCCGGCGCGATCAGCCGGTAGGAGACCAGAACCTGCAGAATCTGCTCCCAGCGCGTTCCTTTCCGGCTCCGCGGCAGCCGATCGGCCCAGAACCGGTCGAGGTGCAGTTCCTGCCACAACTGCCCCGCCAGCCAACAGGCGCCCCATTGCCGCGGCTGACATAGCCGCATCTCCGACAGGCGAACTTGCACCGTCGAGGCATCCGTCGCTTGCCCCTCGAAACGATCCTCGGGGAAGAGCGCCAGGGAGCGGGTTTGGCCGGTGTCCTCGTCAACCACCTCGATCGCCCGCCGCCACGCATTGACCTGGGACGAATTGATCTCCCCCAAGTACAGAACCTGCCGCTGAACCACCCGTCCATCGTCGAGACGTTTATTCTCGACGATGTTCCAGTAGGTATGCGTCTTGCCGTTCTTCTTACGCTGTGACGATCGCAGGAACATGATGGCTTCTGATTATGCACAGAAGCCAATCTGCTGGAATAGGCCAGGTCTTCACTACAGCCGTTTTCGGTTATTTTTGTGCGTCGCACACTATTATTATCAATGACTTAATCCGCAGAAAAATCGTCAAAATCGACTTATCCACAGCCGAATCGGCGAAGACGGGCTAGGGGCGGAATGCCCCGGCCCCCGCGATTTCCATCCAGCCGCATCTACCTTTGAACAAGGCTAAGGCGTGGTCTTGACAGTTTTGGGCGCAAATCTTATGGTGCCCGCGCCTTGGCCTTTCCGCGGCGAAACAGGGCCTGGGAGCGGACGGAAATGACGGACGAATCCAGGGAAC
>JAATGN010000162.1 GCA_015654615.1 Rhodospirillales bacterium | reverse complement strand
GATGATGTCGCAGCCGCCGACGAACTCGCCCTTGACGTAAAGCTGGGGAATGGTCGGCCAATTGGTGAATTGCTTGACGCCTTCGCGCAAGCTGGGATCGACGAGGACGTCGATGCCTTTGAATTTCACGCCGACATCGCTCAGAATCTGCACCACTGCGGCGGAAAAACCGCATTGGGGAAACATCGGGGTTCCCTTCATATAGAGCACGACGGGATTCTCGTCGAGATCCTGCTGAATGCGATCAAAAACTGGATTTCCGCTCATGTTGGGTCAATTCCTTGATGGACGCGAAAGAGGAACGGGGGTGTTTGCTTCTGGCCATATGGCGCCGTCCGGCCGTTTTGTCAACGGGCGACGTCGCGGCGCATGGGGAGGGAATAAAGCAGCAGTCCCGCCCAAATGAAGGCGAAAGTGAGGGCATGGGTGGCGGTGAAGGTCTCGCCAAAGGAAAGGACGGCGATGGCCATCTGAATGGTCGGGTTGAGATATTGGAGCAGACCCAGCGTCGAGAGTTTCAGCCGCCGCGCGCCATAAGCGAAAAGGACCAGGGGGATGGCGGTGAGCGGCCCGGTGACGACGAGCAGCAGGGCGAGCAGCGGGCCGTCGTTGAACAGGGCGCCGCCATCCGGACGCAGGACCAGATAGATCATGGCGGCGGGGGTCAGCAGCAGGGTCTCGACCGTCAAGCCGACCAGGGCGTCCACCACCACCACCTTGCGCAGCAGGGCATAGAGACCGAAGGTGACCGGAAAGGCGATGACCAGCCAGGGAACCTGTCCAATCCCGGACGCCAGGACGGCGACGCCGACGCAGACCAGCGTGACGGCGGCCGTTTGGCGGGCGGTCAGGCGTTCCTTGAGGACCAGGGCGCCCAGGAAGACGGCGCACAGGGGATAGAGGAAATAGCCCAGGCTGCTGTCCAGCGCATGGCCGTTGCCGACCGCCCAGATGAAACAGACCCAATTGATCGAAATGCTGAGCGCGGAGGCGGCCAGGCCCAGCAGGCGCTTGGGATCGGCGAAAACCCGGGCGATGTCCCTGCCTTTGCCGGCCGCCAGCGCCAGGACGACGGTGAGAACCGCGCTCCAGACGATCCGATGGCCGAGCACTTCGAAGGGCGGCACCGTGGAAAGGGCTTTGAAATAGAGCGGAAAGGCGCCCCAGGAGGTATAGGCGACAAAGGCCGCCAGACCGCCTTTCCGGCTTTCGGAAGGGCTCAGAATGTCGGTGCGTCCTCCGGTGTCGCCGTCTGCAGGGCAAGGGCGTGCAGATCGCCCCCCATCTTGCCCCGCAGGGCCGCATAGACCATCTGGTGCTGCTGGACGCGGCTTTTGCCGCGAAAGGCCGGCGAGACCACCAGGGCGGCGTAATGGTCGCCGTCGCCGCGCAGATCCTCGATGGTGACGGCGGCGTCGGGAAGGCTTTCCTTGATCAGAGCGGTGATGTCGGCAGCGTCCATGGCCATGATGGTCATCCCCTTGCAAATGTCGCCGAACTCAGGGCGTTTCGCCCGGCGCCGCCGCCATGAAATCGGGCAGCCAGGCCTCGTTCAGCCGCTTCATCTCTGAGACGGAGATGGCGCCCGAACCCTGCAAAGTCAAGTCCTTACCCCCGGTGGTGCCGATGACGCGGGCGGAAATCTTGGCGCGTTGCGCGGCTTCCAGGATGGCGGCCACCTGGGAGGGCGGCGTGGTCAGCAGATAGCGTCCCTGGTCCTCGCCGAAGCACCAGGCATGCAGCGGCGCGCCTTGCGGCGGCGCGACGGTGGCGCCGATTCCCGAGGCCATGGCCATTTCGGCGACGGCCACCAGCAGGCCGCCGTCCGACACGTCATGGACGGCGGTCGTCTCGCCCTCGACGATCAGATGACGGACGAATTCGCCCTCGCGCTTTTCCCGATGCAGGGCCACCGGCGGCGGCGCACCGTCTTCGCGGCCGCAAAGCTCGCGCAGGTAGAGCGACGATCCCAGCCAGCCCTTGGTGTCGCCCAGCAAGATGATGCTGTCGCCCTCTTCCTTGAAGGCCAGGCAGGCGGTCTTCGTCACATCGTCGATCAGGCCGACGGCGCCGATGGCCGGCGTCGGCAGGATGGCCACGCCGTTGGTTTCGTTGTAGAGCGAGACATTGCCCGAGACGACCGGGAAGTCGAGCGACCGGCAGGCCTCGCCCATGCCTTGGACGGCTTCGACGATCTGGCCCATGATCTCGGGCTTTTCCGGATTGCCGAAGTTCAGATTGTCGGTAACGGCCAGCGGCCGGGCGCCGACGGCGGACAGATTGCGATAGGCTTCCGCCACGGCCTGGCGGCCGCCCTCGTGGGGGTCGGCCAGGCAATAGCGCGGCGTGCAATCGGTGGTCAGCGCCAGGGCCTTGGCCGTGCCGTGGACCCGCACGACGCCGGCGTCGCCGCCCGGGCGCTGGACGGTGTCGTTCATCACCATGTGGTCATATTGTTCGTAGATCCAGCGCTTGGAGGCCAGATCGGGACAGGACAGCAGGGTCTTCAGCGCCGCGATCGGCGGATGGGCCGGCACCGTCTCGGCCTCGACCACCGGACGCTTGACGCCCGGCACCCACGGCCGGTCGTATTCGGGACTGGCTTTGGCCAGGGGGTCGATCGGCAGGTCGGCCACCACCGCGCCATGGTGTTTCAAGACCATGCGTCCGTTGTCGGTCAGATGGCCGATCACCGCGAAATCGAGCTCCCACTTTTCGAAGATGGCCCGCGCCTTGTCTTCATGGCCCGGCTTCAGGACCATCAGCATGCGTTCCTGGCTTTCCGAAAGCATGATCTCGTAAGGCGTCATGCCGGTTTCGCGGATCGGCACGGCATCCAGGTCCATCTCGATGCCGAGGCCGCCTTTCGACGCCATCTCGAAGGAGGACGAGGTCAGGCCGGCGGCCCCCATGTCCTGGATGGCGACGATGGAATCGGTGGCCATCATCTCCAGGCAGGCTTCGATCAGCAGCTTTTCGGTGAAGGGGTCGCCGACCTGCACGGTGGGACGCTTTTCTTCCGAGTCCGCGGAGAACTCCGCCGAGGCCATGGTGGCGCCGTGGATGCCGTCGCGCCCCGTTTTCGAGCCGACATAGACCACCGGATTGCCGACGCCGGCGGCGGCCGAATAGAAGATGCG
>JAATGN010000120.1 GCA_015654615.1 Rhodospirillales bacterium | reverse complement strand
GTGTGGCGCTTTCAGCTGCGGTAAAGATATTGTCTCAACAACAAAATCTTATGCTATTTCAGCAGTTTACGCTACATCCGCCTGCTAAAATCCCTGACGTCATGAATAAGAGCGGCTAGTGGTCCGTTTCATCTTAAATGAAAGGGACCACTTAAGCCCGAGCGGCGCTTGAGCCTGCCGAAGCCGGAGGCGAAGGCATCACGCTCTGGCTTTTCTTGATGTCCCTCGCCGGACGCGCGCCTCCGCGCGCTTGGCCGCGGCCTCAATGGCCGCTAGCGCTGAGCAATCGACCGCTCCTGGCCCAAAGTGTAGGGGCCGCCTCTCCGAATGACGGCTATCATTGACACGGCAGCCGTGTTGTGAGGGCATCATCGGGCAGGGAGATTATGGGAAGATGTCTCGAATCCTTGAAAAGGCATGGACTGAGGCAAAAGCCCTTCATGACGCCGGGTCGTTGGGCGACATGACCATGCGCGAGATCGAGACCCTTTGCCTGCCGCCGGTGAAGCGTTATACCGGGCCGGAGATCCGGGCGATCGGGGCTCGATCCCGCGTCAGCCAAGCGGTTTTCGCCCGTGTCCCGAACGTCGGCACCAAGGGTGGTGCAAAAGTGGGAACAAGGCACGAAAAAGCCGGCAGGCGCGTCACTGCGTCTGCTTCGGCTTGTCGAAACGAAAGGTATCAGTACATTGTTGTCGACTTGACCGAAGGAGATGGCAATTCGGTGGCCGGGTTTTCCGGTTTGGTCGTCAATGAAATCGGGCATTGATGCTGTCGGGTCAGCATCCAATCGCTCTCTCCGCATTCATTATAGGAAATTTTCATGAACAAAATTGATCTTGTGACCAAGGTATCCGAGCTTTCCGGTTTGACCAAAGCCGATGCCGACAAGGTTGTCGATGCGACGTTCGCCGCCATCACCACCGCGCTCAAGGGCGGCGACGACGTGCGGCTTGTGGGATTCGGAAGTTTCTCGGTCTCGGCTCGCGCCGCCCGCGAAGGCAAAAATCCCAGGACCGGCGAGAAGATCGCCATCCCGGCCAGCAAGGCCCCGAAGTTCTCCGTCGGCAAGGCACTCAAAGAGGCGGTAAATGTCTGACGAAAAGACGGCGCTGACGACCAAGATCGTCGAAGCCTACCTGGGGGGCAACACACTTGCGGCGGCCGACGTCCCCGACCTGATCCGTGCCACCTATGCGGCGCTGGCCAGCGTCGCGTCGCCAATTCCGGAACCGACGGAACAGCAGCCATTCGTGCCGGTTAAGAAGTCGGTCACGCCAGACGCGATCATCTGCCTGGAATGCGGCAAGAAATTCAGCATGATGAAGCGGCATCTCCGTACGGACCACGATATTTCCCCAGATGAATATCGAGCCAAATGGGGACTTCCCGCGACCTACCCCATGGTCGCCCCGGATTACGCCGCGCATCGGTCGGCTTTGGCCGTGAAAATCGGTCTCGGCCATAAGCGGAATACGGACGCGACGGACGCCGCCGCCCCGATCGTCGCCGAAAAGCCGATCCGCGGTCGGGAAAAGACGGTTTCGGCGCCGGAAAGTCCCGCGCAATCAGAAACGACCGGACGGCATCAATATCCCCAGTCACGCTGGTCAAAACCGACAGCTTGATGGCGTGGTTCGTCTCTGTCCTGCTCGGCGATGCCGGGGGCATCCTCGCCTCGGCATGGACTTTGCTTGAAGTCGTCACCGGACATTATATTTCCCGGGCATTTCAGATGAGCGATGCAGCTATTGCCGGTTCCGGCTGGTCGGCGGGGATCTTTGCCAGGCAGAATTTGCCCGGCGGGCAGAATCCGACCGGCACGTCGGGCACGGCGAAATCCCCGGCGTCCGTCCAAGCAGCCTTTCTCGCGAATGCCATGTAGGAATCCCTTTGGCCCATCCCTGAACCCTTTTGGCACATTTTCATGAAAGAGCATCCACAAACGAACCGCCGTTCCGCCCCGTCCCCTCGGTGGGGCGCCGCCGTCATCGCCGCCGCCCTGCTGCTGCCGATGGCCGCCGCGGCGCAGCCCCGCCCGGCCGAGGTCGGCCTGCAAGTCGAAAAGCCGGCCGGCGACGGAAAGATGTTTTCGCAAGGCTCGGGCGTCCTGATCGGCGACGGCATGGTCTTGACGGCGGCCCATGTCATCGCCGTCAATCCGCAGGACCCGAAGGTGACGGTGTATATCGACAACCGCCGTGTCGACGGCCTGGTGGCCTACAGCGGCCAGGCCGATCATCTCGACCTGGCCCTGATCAAGGTGGATCCGATGGCGCTGCCGCCGACCCGGCGCGGCCTCGAATCGGTGTCGCCCTGCTCGCGCAATCCCGGACCGGCGCAGCCCTTCGTCGTCGCATGGATGGGAAAAACCTCTCAGGAAACCACTCTTCTGCGGGCCGATCCGCCGAAGGACGGCGCCGACCACGGCCGATATTCCACCATGCTGGCGGCGGGACATCCCAAGGGAGCCTCCGGCGGCGGCGTCTTCGATCCGCAACAGGGATGCCTGGCCGGCATCATGGTCGCCGACGGCGTCTTCGGCACCGAGATCGTCGGCGTGCCCCATGAGGTGACGGTCTTTCTGCCGGCGTCGGACATCGCGTCCTTCCTGGCGAAATATCGCCGGCAACCGCGTTAAGAACACAAGGGCGCCGGCCCCAAGCACTTTGGCTTCAGTGGCGCGGGCGTCCCTGCCCGCGTCTCGGCAGATGAGGCGGGCAGGGACGCCCGCCGCCCACTGGGGCCCCGAAGGCCCTAAGCCACCCGCCGCACCTTGTTTTCGAGAATGCGGCTGGTCGTTTCGAAATGGGCGGTGAGAAGCGCCACCGCGACATCGGCGGCGCGATCCAGGACGGCGTCGACGATGTCGCGGTGTTCCAGCCCGACATCGCGTTCCGATTCGCCGCCCGACAAGGACAGGCAGCGATAGCGTTCGCTTTGTGTGTAAAGCATCTCCTGCAGGCGCAGCAGCCAGGAACTGTCGCAAGCGCCGACCAGGGCCCGATGGAAAAGCGCATGCGCCATGAGCCAGTTCTCGTTGAGGCCGCGGGCATCGCCGGCCATGCGGTCGGGGGTGCGCGACAGGCTATGAAACGCGGCGACGATATCCGATTCCCACGCCATGTCGCCCAGCGCGATGGCGCGGCGCAGGCATAAACTTTCGATTTCCACGCGAATCATCGTGAGGTCGCGCAGATCCGTGATGGAAATCGGGGCCACCCGAAAGCCGCGTTGCGGCTCGGCCAGGACCAGACCTTCCGAGGTCAGGCGCGACAGCGCTTCGCGCATGGCCCCCAGGCTCACCGCCAGCGCCTCGCTCAACTCATTGATTTTCAGGCGTTCGCCGGGCTGCAGCCGTCCGGCGATCACGTCGCTGCGGACTTGATGATAAACGGCATGCGTACGGCTGACGGTACCGGACAGGGAATGGCGCGACATCAGGCTATGATACCGAATCCGCCGCAAGCGATCCATGGTTCGGGAAAGTATATTTCGAGGGAATCGTCGATGTCTCGAGCATGGGACGCCGGGGCCGGGCGACGGCGATCGAAAAATTGGACCTGCCGACCGCCGCATCCGGTGGCGGTCGGCAGGATCTTTCAACGCTCGACGGTCAGGGCGATCCCCATGCCGCCGCCGATGCACAAGGTGGCCAAGCCTTTCTTGGCGTCGCGGCGGGCCATTTCATGAAGCAGCGTGACCAGCACGCGCGCCCCGGAGGCGCCGATGGGATGGCCGAGCGCGATCGCGCCGCCGTTGACATTGACCTTGTCGGTGTCCCAGCCGACGTCGCGATTGACGGCGATCGCCTGGGCGGCGAAAGCCTCGTTGGCTTCGACCAGATCGAGATCGGCCGGCGACCAGCCGGCCTTTTTCAGCGCCGCCTTCGATGCCGGAATCGGACCGGTTCCCATGATCGCCGGATCGACGCCGGCCTGCGCCCAGGAGACGATCCGGGCCAAGGGGGTCACGCCCCGCCTTTGGGCCTCGGCGGCGGTCATCAGCACGACGGCGGCGGCACCGTCGTTGATCCCCGAGGCATTGCCGGCAGTCACCGTGCCCTCCTTGTTGAAGGCGGGACGCAATCTGGCCAATTGCTCGATGGTGCAGCCGTGGCGCGGGAACTCGTCGACCGAGACCACCTCCTCGCCCTTGCGGGTCTTGACGGTGACCGGGGCGATTTCCTGATCGAATTTTCCCGTCTTCTGCGCCGCCTCCGCCTTGTTTTGCGAGGCGACGGCGAATTGGTCCTGCTCGTCGCGGGTAATCTGCCATTTCTGCGCGACGTTTTCGGCGGTGATGCCCATGTGATATCCATGGAAGGCATCTATCAGACCGTCCTTCAGCATGGTGTCGACCAATTCGGTGTTGCCCATCTTGGTGCCCGAACGCAGATAGGCGGCGTGAGGCGCGTTGGTCATGCTTTCCTGGCCGCCGGCCACGATGATGCTGCCGTTGCCCTCGACGCTCAGCGACTGGGCGCCCAGGGCCACCGCCCGCAAACCGGAACCGCAGAGCTGATTGATCGACCAAGCCGGCGATTCCTGAGGAATTCCGGCGGCGATGGAGGCCTGCCGGGCGCCGTTCTGGCCAATGCCGGCGGTCAGGATCTGTCCCAGGATGACCTCCGAAATGTCGGCGGCGGCGAGTCCGGCCCGGGCGACGGCGGCGCGGATGACCTGTTGGCCCAGATCGACGGAGGACAGCGCGGCGAGGCTGCCGTTGAAATTGCCGACCGGCGTACGGACGGCGGAGACGATAACGACGTCAGTCATGGATTCCGTTCCTCGCGTTTGGGGTTATGGCGCCACTGCGATCGCGCAACCAAATCAGGCGGAGAACTCCCATGTCGGCCGCCATCGCCGTCCGCGCAGCCTGGCAAAACGGCATAGCCGCAACGTTCCCTTCTATCGAACGACATGGTCCGCCGTTTCGGCAATATCGATCGCGCGCGTCAGGCCCAACCTTGAGCAAATTCCTTGCGCCTGTCCAGCGCAAGCTACAGTTGATAGCGGACGGCCTGTTCGGCGCGCGCTTATCTTGACCGAACGGAAAAGGGCGCGTTCGGATCTTGCCGCCGCGCTCCGGGCTGGCGTATTGCTCTCGGCCTGGGCGGATGAATGCATGGCGGAACAGGAACGGGACGGCAAGCGGATGACGGAATGGAAGGACGCGGCTCTGCTGCTGGTCGGTCACGGATCGTCCAGGCTGGTGACCTCGCGGCAGGCCACCGACCGGCTGGCCGCGGCGATCCGCCGCCGGAACCTGTTCGCCGAGGTCGAGGCCTGCTTTTGGAAGGAGGCCCCGTTTCTCTCCCTCGATCTGGTCAAGGCCCGCACCGTCTATGTCGTCCCCAATTTCGCCGGAGAGGGGTCCTTCACCCAGCGGCTGATCCCGCAAAGGCTGGGGCTCACCGGCAGGCTCAGCCGTGTCGGGGAACGGCGCCTGATCTATACCGAGCCGGTCGGCTGCCATCCGCGCCTGCCCGACCTGCTGCGCCTTCGCGCCGAGGAGCTTTGCCGCGCAAACGGCGTCGCGCCGGCCTCCACCGGCCTGCTGATCGTCGGCCACGGCTCGCGTCAGCCGGGCGGCGTCTCCGCCACCCCCGAAGCGGTGGCCGCGACGCTGCGCGACAAGGGCTTTTTCGCCGAGGTGGCCACGGCCTATCTGGAACAGGCCCCCTTTGTCGCCGACTGGCCGCGATCGATCGCCGCGGACCGTGTCATCGTCGCCCCCTGGCTGGTGTCCGAAGGCATGCATGCCAGCGAGGATCTGCCGCCCCATTTCGGCTTGAACACGCCCAGCGGCGGCCCGGTGACGGTTCGGGGACGAACCGTCTGGCTGATGGACGGCATCGGCCGCGACGCCGAGGTGGTCGAGATGATCCTCGATCACATCCGCCAGGCGGAAACGGCGGCCGGGTTGCCTTGAGCGGGCCCGTCATCCCTTTCAGGGTAACGAAGGGAAATCATCGCGGAGTTGGCGGGCGCCGACCATCGTTCGAAGCTGCGGCCTTGCCAAGGCCCGCGGTTTTGTCTACCACCGCAGAGGAAACGAGGAGAGCCCCCTTGTGAAATTCGCCATTCTCGTCAATGCAGGGCCGTTCAGCCATCGAGCGGCCGACTCCGCGCTGGCCTTTGCCCAGGCGGTCCTGGCCTCGGAGCATGAACTGGTCCGGGTGTTCTTCTATTTCGACGGCGTCCACAACGCCAACCGGCTGGCGGCGCCGTCGAGCGACGAGCGCAATCTGGTGCGCGCCTGGTCCAGGCTGGGCAGCGAGCAGGGCGTCGATCTGGTGGTCTGCATCGCCGCCGGACTGCGCCGCGGCGTCCGCGAAGCCAATTTGGCGCCGGGATTTCGCATCTCCGGCTTGGGTCAATTGGTCGAAGCGGGCATCCTCGCCGACCGCCTGGTCACATTCGGGGCATAAAGAGGAAACGCCATGGCCTCGAAAAGCTTTCTCTTCGTCAGTCGCAAGGCCCCCTTCGGTTCCGGTCACGCCGCCGAAATGCTCGATGCCGCCCTGATCGCCGCCTCCTTCGACCAGCAGGTCCATCTGGCCTTTCTCGATGACGGGGTGTTCCAGCTGGTGAAGGAACAACGCCCCGACGCTCTCGGTCAAAAGAACTTCGCCGCGGCCTTTCTCGATCTCGCCGACTATGACATCGACCATGTCTGGGTCGAACGGGAATCGCTGGACGAACGGGGCTTGAGCGAGACCGATCTGATGATCCCGGCCACGGTGGTCGATCGGACCGCCCTGACCCGGATGATGGCCGGCCTCGATGTGGTGATCAGCGCATGAGCCCGACGGCCGGAGTCCTGCACCTCGTCAACGCATCCCCCTTTGCCGGTTCCGCGCTGGAAAGCTGCCTGGCCCATCTGGGCGAGGGTGCTGCGCTGCTGCTGATCGAGGACGGCGTCTATGCCGCCCTGGCCGGAAGCGTTTTTGCCGCCCGTCTGGCCGCGGCGGCGCGGCGGCACGCCCTCTATGTTCTCGGCCCCGACCTCGTCGCCCGCGGCCTGGCCGACCGTCCCCTGGTGGACGGTCTTAAGGTCGTCGATTACCAAGGCTTCGTGCAATTGGCGGCCGATCACGCCGCCGTGCAATCGTGGTTCTGATTTAGAGCGCGCGGAGGCGCGCGCCCGGCGAGGGACATCAAGAAAAGCCAGAGCGTGATGCCGATTTAAGCCATCGCGTTCATATTGGATCGCTCACCTTATCTCGTCATTCCCTTTGATCAGCGGGAATCCAGAGGGCGCACCACGAGCGTTTCCGACACTCCCGGATCCTCGCTTTCGAGCTTGTGAAATAATCCCAGTGGCACCGGCGTCCCC
>JAATGN010000321.1 GCA_015654615.1 Rhodospirillales bacterium | reverse complement strand
CCGCTCGAGAAGGATGCCGCCCGCCTGCTGGTTTCCGAAGCCCTGGCGCGCCTCGACTATTCCCCGAGCGCCACCGTCGTCCGCATCAACGCTCTCGATGCCGGCGGCGAGGACGATCTGGCCCTGGTGGTTCCCCATGGGCCGGCCGCCATCCTGCTGCCCAAAGCGCAAGCCCCCGAGGACATCGTCCAGGCCTGCCAAGTCATCGCCCGCTTCGAACCCGGACCGGACACGGTGAGGCTTCTGGCCCTCATCGAGACGCCCCTCGGCGTGCTGGGGAGTCCGGCCATCGCTTCGGCCGATCGGCGTGTTGCCGGGCTGGCGTTCGGCGCCGAGGATTACACGGCCGGGCTTGGCGTGGCGCGCACCAAGGCCGGCACGGAAATTTCGTTCGCGCGCGCGATGGTGATCAACAGCGCCCAGACAGCCGGCGTCCCGGCTTACGACACCCCTTTTACCGACCTCGCCGATCCGGACGGCCTATGCCAGGACACCCAAACGGCCAGGGCCTTGGGATTCAAGGGAAAACTTTGCATTCATCCCCGGCAGGTCGGTGTCGTGCACCAGGTGTTCACCCCCAGCCCGGCCGAAATCGCCTGGGCCGACGACGTCGTGCGCGCCTTCGAAACGGCCATGGCCGCAGGGGTGGGCGCGGTCGCGGTGAAAGGCAGGATGGTGGATGCCCCCGTGGTCGATCGGGCCCGCCAGGTTCTCGAACTGGCCCGCGCGGCCGGATGGTCGGAGGAGGTCGTTTCATGCGAAACGCGTTAGGCCGCGTCATCCCCGAGTCGGCGGCCGGCTACGGCCCGATCACCCCCTTTGCCGGCGCCTTCGCGGCCAAACCCGACGGCGTGCGGCGCAACGGCCCGGTCAAGGCCGTCGGGTCCGGCCGCAGCAAGGTGCTGGCGAGCCTGGAGGCCGCCTTCAAGGCCGCCGGGCTGCGCGACGGCATGACGCTCTCTTTCCATCACCATCTGCGCAATGGCGATTTCGTGCTCAATATGGTGCTGGCCACGGCGGCGCATCTGGGCCTTCGCGACCTGACCATCGCCATGAGCTCGCTGCATCCGGTGCACGCGCCTTTGGTGGACCGCATGCGCGACGGCACCGTCAGCGGACTGCACACCAACTATATCGTCGGGCCGGTCGCCGGCGCGGTGTCGGCCGGCATTCTCGCCAAACCCGTCGTCATGCGAACCCACGGCGGACGAGCCCGGGCCATTGAAACCGGTCAATTGACAATCGACGTCGCCTTCATTGCCGCCCCCGCCGCCGATGATTACGGCAATTTAAGCGGTGTCGACGGCCCCTCGGCCTGCGGGCCGCTCGGCTATGCCGCCGCCGACGCCGAATTCGCCGATGTGGTGGTGGCCGTCACCGATTGCCTGCGGCCCTATCCGCTTTTCCCGATCTCCATTCCGCAAACCAGGGTCGATTACGTCGTGGTGGTGGACAGCATCGGCGATCCCCGGGGAATCGCCTCGGGCACCACCCGGATGACCAACAACCCGACGGACCACAAGATCGCCCATGCCACGGCCCGGGTCATCCGAGCCAGCGGTTTGCTCAAAGACGGCTTTTCCTTCCAGACCGGGGCCGGAGGCGCATCGTTGGCCAGCGCCCATTATGTGCGCCGGTTCATGCGCGAGGGCGGGATCGTCGGAAGTTTCGCACTGGGCGGCATCACCAATTATATGGTGGAAATGCTCCACGAAGGGCTCTTCAAGGCTCTTATCGACGTGCAGTGTTTCGATCTTGAGGCGGTTCGCTCCCTGGCCTGCGACAAGAATCACATCGAGGTCGGAGCATCGTTCTATGCCAATCCCTTCACCCGCGGTTGCGTGGTGAACAGACTGGACGCCGTGGTGCTGGGCGCCACCGAGATCGATCTCGACTTCAACGTCAATGTCGTTACCGGTTCCAACGGCGTGATCATGGGCGGCTCGGGTGGTCACGCCGACGCCGCGGCGGGCGCGGCGCTGACCATTGTCGCAGCCAAGCTGATGCGCAAACGCCTGCCCATTGTGGTGGAGCGCGTGCTCACCGCCACCACCCCCGGCGAAACGGTGGATGTCCTGGTGACCGAGCGCGGCCTGGCGGTCAATCCCAGGCGTCCCGACCTGGCCGAACGCCTGCGCGCCGCGCGCCTTCCGGTCAAGCGTATCGAAGAGCTTCACGAGGCGGCCCTGGACCTTACCGATCCCCCGGACCCGGTCCCCTTGGGC
Organism: Rhodospirillales bacterium; assembly: GCA_015654615.1. Classification (GTDB taxonomy): domain Bacteria; phylum Pseudomonadota; class Alphaproteobacteria; order Rhodospirillales; family Magnetospirillaceae; genus Telmatospirillum. The sequence continues at coordinate 2,437 of JAATGN010000321.1, read as the reverse complement.
GACAAGACCGTGGCCCTGGTGGAATACCGCGACGGCACCATGATCGACGTGGTTCGCCAGGCTTCGATCTGAAATGCCAGGAAGCACGCCAAGCTCCGGCCTGCGGAGCCAGGGCCCGAACTCAGATTTCGAAATCGTTGATTTAAGTCCGTCATCCCCGCGAAAGCGCTATCGGATTCAGACATCTTGGCTTTTTTTGTCCCTCGCCCGCTTGCGGGAGAGGGAGGGGCCCGCCGCGAAGCGGTGGGAGGGTGAGGGGATCTCAGGGTAACACTATGAAACTCCTTCGTTTTAAGCGATGTGCTCTCGCTTGCGAGCGTTTCCTGCCCTCACCCTCCCGCTTCGCGGGCCCCTCCCTCTCCCGCCAAGCGGGAGAGGGAATAATATATTGATATATTTATACTATTTTAGATGTGTGCATCCCGTAGCGCGAAAGCGGGGATGACGAATGAGTTCGACATTTTTTAATCCGAGTGTGGAGCCCGGCCTGCGGAGCCGTTTGCGTCGCCGGCCGCGTTGGGCATAAATGTCGCCAGACGGAATTTCGGGTCCGCCAACGGACCCGGCAAGGATTGGGTCGGAATGTCGGAAAGCAAGCCAAGCAGCACGGACGGTTATTCGAACGAGATCGAAGCCCTGGTCCGCCAATATGAGAGCATCCCGTTTGCCGAAACGCACAAGGACGTCATGCATCTCATCCCGAAGTCACCGTCCCGCGTGCTCGACATCGGCGCCGGGACGGGACGGGACGCGGCGGGATTCGCCGCCATGGGACATTCGGTGATCGCCGTCGAACCAACCGCCGCGCTGCGCCGGCGCGCCATCGACCTGCATCCCTCGCCCTGGATCGAATGGCTGGACGACAGCCTGCCGGACCTCCCTGCCGTCTCCGGACGCGGCGAGACCTTCGACCTCGTGATGCTCACCGCCGTCTGGATGCATCTGGACGAGCCGCAAAGGCGCCGCGCCATGCCCCGGGTCGCCGCCCTGGTCCGGCCCGGCGGCCGGATGATGATGTCGCTCCGCCATGGCCCGGTGCCCGCCGGTCGCCGCATGTTCGACGTGCCGCCGGCCGAAACGGTCGGCCTCGCCCAGGCGGCGGGCATGACCTGCGTGCAACGCCTGGAAGCCATGGGCGATCCGCGCGGCCGATCCGACGTCACCTGGGACCGGCTCGCCTTCGCCAAAACCGCCGAGCCCGGATGACCGGGCCGGCGGAACCACCTCACGACGGGCGGATTTCCTTTTTGCGATCGACGCCATGAGGCGGCAGTAAGAACGCCTTGCCCCAGTCGTCGTAAGCGGCGGCGCGGGTGAGCCGGCGAATGAGCTGTTTGGAGGCGAGCCCGGTCAGCCTTTCGGCCGGGACCCCCTGGCGGATGGCCTTCAAGGTGTCATGGACGGCCTGCAGCGCGGCGAAGAAGGGAAAGTGCCCCTCCACCCGAAGCCTGACCCCATAACGGCCGATCTCCCGCAGGCACGCGAATTCCGGGCTGCCGTATGTCACGAGCATGATCGGCTTGGCGACCTCGGAAGACAGCGCGCAGAGATGCTGGCGGTTTTTCACGCCGACCAGGCAGATGGCATCCGCTCCCGCCCGGCAATAGGCGTCGATTCGATCCCTGATGTCACCGACGGGGGCGGCAGCCGCATCCGTTCTGGCGATGACGACAAGATCGGGGTCCTGGCGCGCGGCGATTGCCGCGCGGATCTTGCCGACGCCCTCGTCCAGGGAGATCAGGCTCTGCCCCGCGCCGTGCGTGGCGCCGCCGAGCAGGCTGTCCTCGATGGTGACGGCGGACGCCCCGGCATATTCCAGTTCCTGAATTGTCCGCATGACGTTCAAGGCATTGCCGAATCCGTCATCGGCGTCGATCACCAGGGGAATGGTCGCGGCGCGGCTGACGCGACGGACCTGATCCGCCAGCTCCGTCAAGGTCAGGACATTGAGATCGGGGGCGCCCATCGCCGTCATGGAAGCGACGGAGCCGCCGATGATTCCCGCTTCGAATTCCAGATCCTGCGCGATACGCGCTGAAAGGGGATCATAGACGGAGACGCATTGGACGCAGTTTCCGCCACTCAAGACCGTACGAAATTTTTGCCGCGCCGCCGCTTTCATGATCTTTTCTTCCTGTCTGTTCGAACGACCGAAACGCCTGTGGCCGGGCTTTCCGCCGCCTGCCGCAGGCGGCGGCGCCAAGGTGCGTGCCTGACGACGAGCATCCTCATTCGGCCTTCCAGTCCCTGGTCAGGCGACGCGGATGCGGGCGACGAATTGATCGACCTCGCTTCCCAAGCTTGCCGATTGCGTCGCCAATTCGGTGGCGGCCTTCAGCACATGGCCGGCCCCCGTCCCGGTTTTGCCGGCCGCCTCGGTCACGCCGGCGATGTTGAGCGAGACCTCCCGGGTGCCGGTCGCCGCCTGCTCGACGTT
>JAATGN010000010.1 GCA_015654615.1 Rhodospirillales bacterium | reverse complement strand
GGCATGGTCCGCGAAACGCTGCGCAGCACGTTGATCGCCGGATAGCGGCCGCGTTCGGCGATGGCCCGGTCCAGCACCACATGGCCGTCGAGGATGCCGCGCACCGCGTCGGCGATCGGCTCGTTGTGGTCGTCGCCGTCGACGAGAACGGTAAACAGACCGGTGATCGATCCCTGACCGGGTCCGCCGGGACCGGCGCGCTCCAACAGGCGCGGCAATTCGGCGAACACCGTCGGCGTATAGCCTTTGCTGGCCGGAGGTTCGCCGACCGACAGGCTGATTTCGCGCTGGGCCATGGCAAACCGCGTGACGCTGTCCATCAGGCACAGCACGTCGCGCTGCAAATCGCGAAAATATTCGGCCATCGTCAGGGTCACATAGGCCGCTTGACGGCGGAGCAGGGCCGATTCGTCCGAGGTGGCGACCACCACGACGCTGCGCGCCATGCCTTCCTCGCCAAGATCGTCCTCGATGAATTCGCGCGCTTCGCGGCCGCGCTCGCCGATCAGACCGATCACCGAGACATCGGCCGACGTATTTTTGGCCATCATCGACATCAGGGACGATTTGCCGATTCCCGAGCCGGCGAAAATCCCCAGGCGCTGCCCCCGGCAAACCGTCAGAAAGGCGTTGAGGGCCCGGACCCCAAGATCGAGTTTTCCGGCGACGCGTTGCCGGGAATGGGCCGATGGCGGCCTGTTGCGCACTGCGTAGGGGCGATCGCCGAGCGGCAAGGGACCTTTCCCATCGACCGGCTCCCCCATGGCATTGATGACGCGGCCCAACCAGTCCGGATGCGGAAAAAGCACCGGGCTGGCGTCGGCCACTTCGACCCGGCACCCCAGACCGACGCCGTCGAGCGACGAAAAAGGCATCAGCAAGGCGCGATTGTTGCGAAATCCCACGGTTTCACAGACGATCCAGCGGTCGCGGCCCATGATCTGGCAACGATCGCCGACCGACAGGCGGTGACGCAGGCCGCTGGCTTCGATCAGCAGTCCCTGGACCCCTTCGACGCGGCCGAAGACGCGCACCGAAGGGACATGCTCGATGTCGCTGATCAATGATTTGACGAGAAAAGCCACTGTCCACCCCTATTGGCACGCCTATACCCTAGCGCCGCACCCTTAAAGCTTGGTAAACTTCCTTCGTCGCAAGAAGGGTGGAACCAGTTTCCTTGCGCGGGACGCGCCTACCCCCTTATGGTTGCCACGTCATCAATAGAGACACCGGAAGCCGCGGGATGCGAGTACTGATCGTCGAAGACGACCCGATGACCTCCAAAAGTTTGGAGCTGGCGCTTCGTGCCGAAGGCATGGTGGTGGACGCGACAAGCATGGGCGAAGACGGGCTCGAAATCGGCAAACTCTACGATTACGACATCATTCTTCTCGATCTCCTGCTTCCCGACATGGACGGATACGAAGTCCTGCGCCGCCTGCGCGCCTCGAAGATCGAAACGCCGGTGCTGATTCTCTCGGGCCTGTCCGAAGCCGACAAGAAAGTGAAAGGCCTGGGATTCGGCGCCGACGATTATCTCACCAAGCCCTTCGACCGCGCCGAACTGGTCGCGCGAATCCAGGCGATCGTGCGCCGCTCGAAGGGACATTCCCAATCGGTCATCCGGACGGGGCGGCTGGCGGTCAATCTCGACAAGCGCAATGTCGAAGTCGACAGCGGGCCGCTGCACCTGACCGGCAAGGAATACGGCATCCTGGAGCTTCTGTCGCTCCGCAAGGGGCAGACGCTGACCAAGGAACAGTTCCTCAATCATCTTTATGGCGGCATCGACGAACCGGAATTGAAGATCATCGACGTCTTCATCTGCAAATTGCGCAAGAAACTGGCCACGGCCACCGGCGGCGCCAATTATATCGAGACGGTGTGGGGCCGCGGCTATGTCTTGCGGGACCCCGATGATGGTCCGGATGGACGCGTGCTGTCGGGCGGCGAAGCCCCCCAACTGGTGTAGCGCCCGGACGCAAATCTTCTCCCCCCTTCTGATCCCTTTTCGTCATCCTTTCCGTCACGCCGACTCTTTCGTCGCCCTTGGAGTAGACTATGGACCTCGCCCTGTTCTTCGACGCAGAAGTGGCCGAACATGCCAAGCTTGCCCAGACACTGGGCCCGGCGGTCAAAGCCCCCTTTCTGCGCCTCTGCGAGATCTGTCGGAAATCCCTGCACGGCGGCGGCAAGCTGCTGTTCTTCGGCAATGGCGGCAGTGCGGCCGACGCCCAGCATTTGGCGACCGAGATCGTCGTACGCTATAAGGTCAACCGCCGCGCCCTGCCGGCCATCGCCCTGACCACCGACACCTCGATCCTGACCGCCACGGCCAACGATTTCACTTTCGACGACATCTATTCCCGTCAGATCGAAGCGCTGGCGCAGCCGGGCGACGTGGCGATCGGCATCAGCACCTCCGGCAAGAGCCCGAACGTCCTGAAGGCGCTTGCCGCCGCCAGGGCGGCCGGCGCGATCGCCGCCGGCTTCTCGGGACGGGACGGCGGCGCCATGGTCGGCCAGGCCGACCCCCTGATCGTGATCCCGTCCACCGTCACCGCCCGCATCCAGGAAATGCACATCCTCATCGGCCATATGCTGTGCGAAGCCATCGAGTCGGATTTCGCCTAGAGCGGTTTGCGACCAAACGGGATCAATCCCTGTACCATCGTCCCGGCGAAAAAGCTTGTGAAGCAAGGGAAAGTGGCACCGGCGTCCCTGCCGGTGTCCGCCGCCCTGTGGCGGAAACGTTTCCGTCAAGATCGATCCCCTCGGCCGTTCTTGCGCTGCCGGCTTCGCCGGCACACCGGCGGGGACGCCGGTGCCACTGGAATTATTTCACAAGCTCGAAAGCGGGGATCCGGGAGTCTCGGAAACGCTCGTGGTGCGCCCTCTGGATTCCCGCTGATCAAAG
>JAATGN010000427.1 GCA_015654615.1 Rhodospirillales bacterium | reverse complement strand
GCCCCGGGGTGGGGGATGTTGACGCGCTCGGGCGGCGTTTTCATGAGATTGTCGATCTGCGCCATGGACGCATGCATCTGGCCGAGCCGCGTGCTGGCGGTGAAGGCGTTTTGCACCGGCCCCAGCAGCCGCCACACCATCATCATGCAGGCGATCAACGCGCCGGTGGACATCGATTGGGAGAAGACGGCGACGATTCCGGCAAGCAGGGTGCAGAGCGCCGCCACCGTGCCGAGCGACTGGCTCATGGTGGTCAGGACGAAGGATGCGAGCGCATTGTCCTGGGCCGAGCGGGCCGATCGCTGAACGGCGCTTTGAAAGCGGTCGAGCCAGAGCTCGGCGGCGCCGGTGGCGCGGATCGCCCGCATCCGGTCGATCATCTCCAGCGCGATCACCTGGCGTTTGGCATTGGCCTGGGCGGTCAGCGTCGTCTGGCGCCTGAGATAGGCGTTGCCGACAGTGGCGAGAACGCCGAAGGCGGCCATGGCGGCCAGCGGAATCAATGCCAGCCATCCGCCGATGAGCGCCATGGCGACAAGGAACAGCAGACCGAACGGCAGATCGAGAATGGCTTGTTCCAAAGGTCCGCTCAAAAGATCGCGGATGCGGTCGATATCCTTCACGCGGGCCAACTGCGCGGAAGTCCCGGCCCGTTCGGTCAGAAGACAGGGCAGGCCGAGCAGTCTTCCGAGCACCGAATTCCCGACGACATAGCCCAGGCGCAGGCTGGCATGGCACATGATGCGGCTGCGCAATCGCCGCGCCGCCGTTTCGAAACCGGCGGCGAGCACCGCGCCGATCACGAGAAAGACCAGCATGCGGGTCGATTCGCCGGCAATGACCTTGTCATAGACGGTCATGACGAAAAACGGATTGGCCAGCGCCATGAGGTTGGCGAACAAGGTGAGAAAGACCGCCTTGGCGACGACCCGGAAACTGGCCCGGATCTGTCGGCCCATCCACGAGGCGCGGGCGTCTTCCTGAAAGAAATCGGTGCGCTCGAAGACGAGGAGCGTCCCGCCTTCGTCAAGACGGGTCGTCGGCCATCCCGAAGCGGTGCGCCGAAGAATTTCAACGCCGCCGCGGGGGAAAAGGCGCATCACCGCCGCCAGATGTCCGTCCTGGTTCCTGGCCAGGCGATCCAGATCCCGGCCGTCGAAACGACCGCGTTGCAGCATGCGGGCGGCGAAACCGAGCCGAGACGCCGCGTTGCGCAGTTCCAGCGCCTTGTCCGCCTTGGGCTCCTGCGCCAATACCTCGACGATGTCGCGATGTGTTCCTATCCAGCCTTCGTCGCGGAGGATCTCGCCGAGACGTCCGGCCAATTCCATCCATTCGGCGTCGAAGCCCATCTGATCGGACGGGGGAGAACTCCCGTCGCCGCCGGGCACGGCATCGACCTTGTCGAGCATCATCGTATTCATAGCAGCAGACCTTCCAATTGATCGATCTTTCCGTCGTTGAGACGGCAGATGCGGTCGGCCTGTTTCAGAATGCTGGGACGGTGGCTGACGATGACGATTCCGCACGTCTGGCGGAGTTCGCCCAGCAATTGTCCGAATTTCTGGTCGCCCTGGTCGTCGACGGCGGAGTTGGCGTCGTCGAACAGCAGTATCTTCGGATCGAGAATCAGGGCGCGGGCCAGGGAAATGCGCTGGACGAGCCCGCGCGGCAGGGGCGCCTCGCCGGCGCCCTCGCCGACCGGCGTCGCGAACCCGAGCGGCAGGCCGAGCAGCAGTTCGGCCAGACCCATGCGTTCCGAGACGGTGACCGCCAGATCGCTGAGTTCCGGGTGGAACATCGTGACATTGTCCAGAATGGTTCCCTGAAAGACGGTTTCCTCCTGGGGCACGAAGGCGATGACGCGGGCCCGGCTCTCGTCCGAATAATCGGACAAGGGGCGTCCGCCAAAACGGATCTCGCCTTGCGACGGCCGGTAGAGGCCGGCGATCAGGGACAGCAAGGTGGTTTTGCCGCTGCCGTTGGCGCCGACCAGGCCGACGATCTCTCCGGCCCGAATGTCGAACTGAGCGTCGGTCAGGATTTCCTTGTCGCCGAGCGAAAAGCGCAGCCCTTCGATGGACAGATGCGGCTCCGCCTGGGCCGCGTCGAGCCGGCCGTGCTCCGGGGGCATCGGCGGCAGGGCGAACAGTTCGCCCAGGCGGTTGCGGGCAACCGCGGAATTCTGCTGGCGGGAGGACAGCAGGATAAAGCTTTGGGACAATTGCAGGAAGCGTCCGACCAGCAGGGTGCAAGCGGAAAGCCCGCCGACCGAAATGCGCCCTTCGAGGACGTAGAGACTGCCCAGGCTGATGGTGCCGATGGTCGTCAGCTGCACGATGAATTGGCCGATCTCCACCAATCGCTGATTGGCAAGAAAGGCCGATCGCTGCTCCGTCAGCCGCTGGGTCTGCAATCTTTCGTACCGTCGCAGGACCTGGCGTTCCAGAGCCATCATCTTGAGGGAGGTCAAGCCCATCAGCACGCTGATCAGGAAATTGAACCGGGTGTCGTCCACGTCGGAGGCGGATTGCAGCGCGGCGCGGGCAAACCGGCTGGCCGGAATGGCGGCCAGCGCCAGAAAAACGAAGCCGACGATCGATACGATGACGACCGGTCCGCCCAGAAACCAGATCAGTCCCAAATAGAGCGCAGCGAAGGGAAGATCATAAAGCGTGAGCAGATTCTGACCCGAGCCGTAATCGCGCAATTGGGCGATGGCGGTCAGCCGTTCCATATGCCGCCCGGGAGAGACCGATTCGAACCCGGCCAGATCGCTGTGCAGCAAATGCGCCGCGGCAGCCTTGTTCATCCTGATTTCGAAACGTGTCGCCAGGACGCCGAGAATATGACTGCGCGCGATCTTCAGCGCGGCTTCCGCCAGCAGCGCCGTCATCACGCCCAGGGCGAGAACGCTCGCCGTGCCGATCGAGCGATTGGGAATGATCCGATCGTAAACCTGGAGCAGCAGCAGCGGCATGGCCAGGGCCAGAAGATTGATGGCCGTCGAGGCCAGGGCAATCTCCGTATGATGGAATGCGAAGTTCAGGAATGAGCCGAAATTCTGCCGTCCGATGCCCATCAGGTTTTGCTCGCAATAATGGTTTATCCGACCACCTTACAAAACCTAACAGCAAAATATTAATGGAATTTACCAAAAATGATATTATATCGTGAAAGATGTTCATCTTAAAGTTATCAAGACAGGGCCGCATCGATGGCTTTCTGCAAGGCGACGATGCTCTGCTCCAATTTTGGCGAAAGCGCCCCGGCCTGATTCCGTTGCGCCTCGACGGCGCCTTCCACCGCGATGCCCATGTCGGTAATGGCCTGGTAGCCGAAGGTTCGGCCAAGACCGGCCAGACGATGCGCCAGGAAGGCCAGCGTCTCCAGCGCCCGGGGGGCGCTTGCCGGCTCTTGCGCATCGCTCCAGGCCTGGGCGAGCGTGACCTGGTCGACGGACATGCGGCTTAGGAATTCCTGCCGCAGTTCCGCCATCATCGCTTCGAAACTATCGTCGCCGGGCGCCATCGGGTCCTCCCGCGCATTATGTTTTGGGGGCGAAATTCGCCCAGATTTCTCGTAAATCGCGGCAAAGTCCCCTTGGGTCGAAGGGTTTCGTCAGCACATCGACGACGCCCATCGTGCGAAATTTGGCGATTTCCTGCGGCTGGGCCTTGGCGGTGATAAAAATGACCGGGATATGGCGAACGTCGGGGATTTCCCGCAGGCGTTCCAAGGTGGTCGGACCATCCATATCGGGCATCATGACGTCGAGCAGGATCAGGTCGGGGGCGAAACTGTGCACCATTTCGAGCGCCGCGAGGCCCGAGCTCGCAATCTCGACCTGGAAGCCGCCGACTTTTTCCAACGTCAACCGGGTGACCTTTTGCAGGATGACTTCGTCTTCGACGTAAAGAATGCGTGTCAATTCGCTTCTCATGACATGGTCTCCCTGTCTCCTTGCGCAGAGATCGTCTTTCCGACCCTGGCCACGATGGCCCGGACGGCGTCGGCCAGTTCACGGTCGGTCGCTCTGGACTTGACGAGACAGACCTCGACATTGATCGGCAGATGCGGCGGCGCCTGGTCATGGGCGGAGAAGACGATGACCGGAGAGAGGGCGCCCTCGGCGGTCCGCAGCCTGGGGACGACGTCGAGGCCGTTGCCGTCGCCGAGGCTGAGATCGATGATCGCGAGATCGAAAGAACGCTCATCGGCCAGCGTGGTGCCCTCCCGCACGTCGCTGGCGCCCCAAACCTCGGCCTGATCGGCCAGGAGGTGGGTCACCATGGTGCGAATCGTCTCGTCGTCTTCGACGTGCAGAATCTGAAACTTCTTCAGATCCGGTCGTTCGAGGCTCGCCTTGGTCGCGGCCAGCAAGGGGAATTCCACATAGAAAGTCGTTCCGACGCCGTTTTCGCTTTTGAAGGAAATCGTCCCGTTCATTTTCTCGACCAAATTCTTGGTGATGTTGAGGCCGAGCCCCGTGCCGCCTTTGGCTTTGGAGTCGGAGCCGTCGGCCTGGGCGAATTTTTCGAAGATGCGCGTGCGGAATTCTTCCGAGATGCCGATTCCGTGGTCGATCACGGAAACCCGGATCCGCCCGGGCTCCGGATTGTCGACCGTCACATGGACTTCGCCGTTTTTCGGTGAGAATTTCGCCGCATTGGAAAGCAGGTTGGTGAATATCTGGACCAGACGGTCGAAATCACCCGAGATTTTCCCGCCGGGCACCGGCTCGATCAATGTCAGGCGCACGGAAAATTGTTCCGCGAACGAACGCGTATCCTTGATCGCCCGGTGCACCGTCTGCGACAGATCGGTCGGCTGCATGTCGAGCTTCATTTGCCCCGAGCCGATCTTCTCGACGTCGAGGATGTCGTTGATCAGGCGGATCAGGCGTTCGCTGCTTTGCTCGGCGACCACCGTCAATTCCTTGATGTCCTCGGGGACCTCGCCCAGAACGCCGCTGTTGACCAGACCCAACGCCCCCCGGATACCGGTGAGCGGCGTGCGCAGTTCGTGGCTGACCGTGGAGACGAATTCGGCCTTGAGGCGTTCGACCCGCTTCTGATCCGAAAGGTCGCGGATGACGCCGATGAACATGGCGCGTCCGGACAGATCGACCTGGCTGACCGCGAGATCGAGGGGAAATACCGTCCCGTTCTTGCGCCGGCCTTCCACCTCCCGGCCCTTTCCGATGATCTGGGCATGGCCGGTGCTCAGGTAATTCTCCAGATAACCATCGTGATGCGCCTGATAAGGCGGCGGCATCAGCATCTTGACATTCTGCTTGATCAGTTCGGCCTGGGAATAGCCGAAGATCTTTTCCACCGCCGGATTGACCGACTGGACGATGCCTCCCGCATCGATGGTGATGATGCCGTCGATCACATTGTCGAGAATGGCTCGCAGGCGCGCCTCGCTGTAGCGCAGGTCCCGTTCGGCTTTACGCCGCGTCGAACTGGGAGTCATGACGGCGAGAAAACCGGTGACGCGTCCATTATTGTCCCGCAGCGCCGAGACCGTCATCATTACTGAAATCCTGGAGCCGTCGCTCTTGATACAGGTCCATTCCCGTTCCTCCGTTGGGTCGGTCAATGCCGCGGCCGCGACCACACTGATGTCGGCTTCCACCGGCTGTCCGCGCTCGGCGCTCAGTTCCCGGGCACGCCGCGCCAGCTCGGACGATTCGAAAATGCGCGTGACCGAACGTCGTCCCAGCATTTCCTGGGCCGTGTAGCCGAGAAGGGTCTCGGCCGCCCGATTGAACAAGGTGATGACTCCGCTGGGGTCCGCCGCCAGGAGGGCGGACGACGCGCTGTTGAACACCGCGTCCTGAAAATTGACGAGGGCGTCGGTGCGGCGTTTCAGGGTCTCTTCGCGCGCGATGCTGCGATGGCACATCCAGGTCAGCGACGCGCCGCCCAGAAGGACCAGGCCGAGCGCCAGGGCGGTCGAATAGACCAGATGTCTCCAGTTGGCCAGGATGCCTTCGCGGCTGGCGGAAACGACGGTGGTGAACCCCATCGCCTGATTGGTTCGCATCGTCACGATGCGCGCCTCGCTGCGGTCATATTCCTCACCGAGAAGGGCGTCGTCGTTGTGCTTGATGCCGGTCATGCGGCGCAGCGACGTGGCGTCCGCCCATCCGGAATCGGCCAGGGACAGGCTCGATGCCAGCAGATCGCCGTTCAATTTGGTCAAGGCGGCCCGCATATTGCCGCCGATATCCAGGCGGCGGAAAATCGGGACGAAATGCTGGTTGTCGATGGCGACGACGACCGCTCCGGCAAAGGTGCCGGCCGGCTTTTCGATGCGATGGGAAAGGGTGAAGACATTGCGTCCCGAATCGTCGATGGGCGTCGCCTTGCCGATGTCGGAATCGGCACCATTGTCGCGGAGGATCTGGAAAAAGGGACGATTGGCCAGATTGGCTTCGAATCCGGCCACGTTGCCGGCATGGAAAGTCACCGTGCCGTCCGCACCGGTGACCAGGATGCAATAGACCTGGGGAAGGGCGCCCTGCGAGGCGATGATCTCCTTCTCGTCCTCGATCCAGATGTCCTGGCCGGAAGCCCTGTTTTCGTCGGTTATCGCCCGCAAGGTCTTTTGCGCCAGCAATTCCGCCCCATCCAGGGCGCGCTCCGTATATCCCTCGATGAAACTGGCGGCCGTGGCGACATCCCGTTCGGAGTCGCTGATGGTCGAGACATAGGTCGTCCAGATGACGGCCAGCCAGGCGGCGATGGCCATGCAGGCAAAGCCGCTGCAGGCCGTGAACAGCATGAAGCGCGTCGAATGGTGATCGTCCCTGCGCCAGGCTATGACGGCCATCACCTCCACGAAGATCGCGATCAGGGCCAGGGCAAAGGCGGCATAGGGCGAGGTTCGGTTGATCGCCATCTGCGTGCTGAGGAACGGTGTGTTGACGATATAGATGGCCAGGCAGAAAAGCGCGCTCAGCAGCGGAAACATGGCCACGCCGGCGGCCAACGCCGAACGGGTCAGCCTTTCCCGCTTCAGAAGGGCGAGCATGCCGATGGCGACCAGGCAATAACCCAGGTCGGAAATCATGGCTGCCGCGAACCCCTGTCCGGCATCGTCGATCAGAAGCCGCACCGTTTTCGTACAGGCGATCACCAGGACGATCATGGCCTGCAGGGCGGCGAGAAGGCGCCATCGCCTGGCGAAGGCCATGAAATAGAGTCCGGCGGCCAGGATCATCAGGCCGGATCCAATGCCCGCGGTGGTTTGCATTTCTTCGGAAATGGGCCAAAGGCCGAAAGCGGCATAGATTTCCGCGGCGCCCAGGATCGTCACGGTCACGCCGGCGGAGATGGGACTTACGATTCCCGATTTCATCCGAAGCTCTGCCTTGAGAAGATGATACAACTCAGAGTTATGTCATGAATTCAGCCGCATTGGCGCAACATCTTGGCACGACGATGTAATCCTGCACTTTAGTCAGGCTTATCCGAGCGGCGCATATGACGTTTGGCAATCCAGGGTCGAAAGGATCCGGCGAATGCCGAAGAACCTTAGAGCGGCGTGCGTCAAATCTGACGTACGCCGCTCCAGCGGCCATTGAGGCCGCGGCCAAGCGCGCGGAGGCGCGCGCCCGGCGAGGGACATCAAGAAAAGCCGGAGCGTGATGCCGATTTAAGGCATCGCGCTCCAGCGGCCATTGAGGCCGCGGCCAAGCGCGCGGAGGCGCGCGCCCGGCGAGGGACATCAAGAAAAGCCGGAGCGTGATGCCGATTTGAGGCATCGCGCTCCAGCGGCCATTGAGGCCGCGGCCAAGCGCGCGGAGGCTGGCGCCCGGCGAGGGACATCAAGAAAAGCCGGAGCATGATGCCGATTTAAGGCATCGCGCTCTAGACTGAAGAGCATAGCTGGTGATGGCTTCTTGGTTCCGCCGTCGGCCTTTTGTTCGGGCGGACCCTAAGCCTGGCGGGGCTCCGGAATCAGTCTCGCCGGCCGTCGTCGGAACGCCCTTGTTGCCGCCGATGCGAAAGCCCGTCGGAACCCTCCGG
>JAATGN010000217.1 GCA_015654615.1 Rhodospirillales bacterium | reverse complement strand
CCGGCCGTCGATGGCAGGACGGGAAATGCCTGCGGCGCAATCCGTCGCCTTGGTGCCTTGGTGCCCTGGTGGTTCATCAAAAGCCTGATCGCACGGAACGACGGGGATTAAGAGGCGTCAACGGCCACGACGTCACTACGGACGACGGCGGAACCGGCTGAAGTCGGGGGCGCGTTTTTCGAGGAAGGCATCGCGACCTTCCTGGCCTTCCTCGGTCATATAAAACAGGGCCGTGGCATTGCCGGCCAACTCCTGAATGCCGGCCGCGCCGTCGCTGTCGGCATTGAAGGCGGCCTTGAGCACGCGGAGCGCCGTCGGCGACAGGGTCAGCATCTGCCGGCACCAGTCCAGCGTCTCCTCTTCCAGCCGCTCCAGGGGGACCACGGTGTTGATCCATCCCATCTGCAGCGCCTGCTGGGCGTCATACTGGCGGCACAGGAACCAGACTTCCTTGGCTTTCTTGACGCCGATGGTGCGGGCCAGGATGCCGGCGCCGAAACCGGCGTCGAAACTGCCGACCCGGGGCCCGGTCTGGCCGAAGCGGGCATTCTCGGCGGCGATGGTCAGATCGCACAGCAACTGCAGGACGTTGCCGCCGCCGATCGCCCAGCCGGCGACCATCGCCACGATCGGCTTCGGGCAGGTGCGGATTTCGCGCTGCAGATCGAGGGCATTCAAATGGTGGACGCCGGCTTCGTCCTTATAGCCGCCGTCGTCGCCGCGCACCCGCTGATCGCCGCCCGAGCAGAAGGCCTTGTCGCCGACGCCGGTCAGAATCACCACGCCGATCTCCGGGTCGAAGCGCGCGTGGCGCAGCGCCTTCATGACTTCGACCAGGGTTTCCGGGCGAAAGGCATTGTGCACATGCGGCCGATTGATGCTGATCCGGGCGATTCCCTCGGTGCGGTCATAAAGAATGTCGGAAAAGACCTGTCCTTCGACAGCGGTCCATTGGGTCATCGGGAACTCTCCTTGAGGGATTGGGCGCCGGCCCACAGCGCCCGGTGGCGGGCGACGCTGGCAGCGCGGTCGATGGGGATATGCAGGATGGAAACGCCGGCCGTGCCGAGCGCCTCGGCCAGCCCGGGGGCCAGCCGGTCCGTTTCGACGCGGCGGTAGGAATGGCCCCAGACGCGGGTCGCGGCGGCAAAATCCGCCTGCTGCGGCGTCAGCCAAGCCGCTTCGAACTCCGGCAAGCCGGCTTGCGGCAGATGTTCGAAGATGGCGCCGCCGCCATTGTCGAAGACGCAGACCGTCGCATCGATGCCCTGTCCGGCCGCCAGGCCGCCCAGATCGTGCAGGAAGGTCAGATCGCCGACCACCGCCACGGCGGCGGCAAATCGCCCCGAGGCGGCGGCGCCGAAAAAGCTCGCCAGATTGCCGTCGATGCCGCTGGCGCCGCGATTGCCGAGCACCGTCAGGCGCTTTTCCGTCGTTCCCGAGAAACTGTCGAGGTCGCGCACCGCCATCGAATTGCCGACGAACAGCAGACTGTCCCCGGGCAGGCCGTCGAGCAGGGTCCGCAGGGCCGTCGCTTCCGGCGGCGGCTGGCGCAGCATCAGACCCGCGGCGGCGACCTCGGCGGCCCGCACCATCGACAGCCAGCCCGGCGGCGCCGGTCGCCGAACGACCTGGGACACGGCATCGGCCAAGGCCGCCGGATCGGCATGAATGATCAGATCGGCGGCCCGCTGGGGATCCGGCCAGCGGCTGTCGGCGCTGACCACCGCCTGCAGGGCGTCCAGGCCCGCCAGCCAGGTGGCGATCGGCTTGGATACCGGAAAAGCCCCGAAGCGCAGGATCCAGTCGGGGGTCAATGTCGTGCCGCGCAGGAAGGTGTCGGCGGCGGCCATGACGCGGCTGCGGTCGTGGGCTCCGAAGCGCAGACCGCTCAGGGGATCGGCCAGGACCGGCCAATCGAGGGCGGCGGCCAGACGGACGATCGGTTCGGCCGGCAAGGGTTCGGCCCCGGCGACGATGACGCCGCGGCGACCGCTCCAGCGGTCGGCCAATCGCGCGATCTCCTCGGCCGCGGGCAACAACCGGGGCAGGATGACCCGCGGCCCGTCCGCGGCCCGCGCCGCAACGGAGGGCGCCGGCGGGCCGGCGGCCAGCAACGGCTCGCGGAACGGCACATTGATCTGCACCGGTCCCGGCAAGGGCCACAGGCTTTGCGTCACCGCCCGCGCCGCCAGATGAGCCAACCAATCGCCGTTCGTCTCGGCCGGCGGCAAGGCGTGGAAGGCCCGCAATTGCGCGCCGAACAGGGCTGTCTGATCGATTGTCTGATTGGCGCCGCAATCCTGCAGTTCCGGCGGCCGATCGGCCGACAGAAGGATCAGCGGCAAGCGGGCCTGATCGGCCTCGACCACCGCCGGATGCCAATTGGCCACCGCCGAACCCGACGTGCAGAGCAGGGCCACCGGCCGGCCTTCCGCCTTGGCCAGCCCCAAGGCGAAGAAGGCCGCGGCCCGTTCATCGAGCAGAACGCGGCTGGTCAGGGCGGAATGGCGAAGGCAGGCCAAGGCCAGCGGCGAGGATCGCGACCCGGGAGAAATGACCGCCCAGCCGACGCCGGCCGCAACCAGGCCATCCACCAGCGCCGCCGCCCACAGACCGTTGATCCGCCCCTGTGATTCCATGTCAGGCAACCTGCAACGCGTCCAGCATGGTCTGCAGCTTGAGTTCCGTTTCCGCGAACTCCGCGTCGGGCTTCGAAGCCGCGACGATGCCGCCGCCGGCCGACAGTTCGGCCAGATAACCGTTCAGCAAGGCGCAACGCAGCACCACGGCCAATTCGCCCTCGCCGGCGCGATTGATCCATCCCATGGCCCCGGTGTACCAACCGGACCGGGTCTCTCCCAAGGCGCCGAGAACGGCGCGGGCGGCGGCCAGCGGCAGGCCGGCCACCGCCGGCGTGGGATGCAGGCGCTGGGCCGCCTGCAGCATGTCGGCACCGGGGCGCAGCGTCCCGGCGATCGGCGTCCACAGATGCTGAAGCTTGCCCAACGTCATCCGCCTGGGTTCGGCCGGCACGTCGAGCGTCTCGCACAAGCCGCCCAGAGCCTCGGCGATCCAACCGACGACGAGGCGATGCTCGAGGCGATCCTTGGCGCTGCACAACAGGCGTCCGCCGAGAAAGGGATCGGCCGCATCGAGGCGAGCCGTGCCGGCCAGGGCATAACTCTCGATGCGGCCGTCATGACAGGCCACCAGACGCTCCGGACTGGCCGCGACCAGCGTCCGCGAACCGAAATCGGCGGTCAGAATGGCGCAACTCGGATATTGTTCGGCCAGAGCCGCCGCCAGACGGGCCGGAACGAACGGACGGCTGCCGGCGACGACGACGCGGCGCGACAGCACCACTTTCTCGACCTGCCCGGCGCCGATGGCTTGGGCGGCGGCCTCGACTCGCCGACGGAAACTGTCGGCCGACGGATCCTCGCTGACCCGGGTCAGCCGATTTTCCGAAAGCGCCGGCATCGGCGTCTGCAAGGCCTGCAGCAGGCGATCGGCAATCTCCAGCCATTCGCGACGGATCACCGCGCCGTCACCGTCGCCGGCATGGCTGAACACCAGATCGGTCCGCCCCGCCTGGTGACGCAACAGCAAACGCGGGATGCGCAGCAGTCCCCCCGGCAACCCGGCCGGATCCTCGCCGCCGAAACCGTGACCGAGAAAGGCCAGCGGCTGACCGTCCTCGCCGTCATGTCGGTCATGATGCCACGTCAAGGTCCGCACGGCGGAGGCCAAGGCCGCCGAGTCGGCGAATTCCCGATGCAGGGCCGTTCCCGAACCGATCAAGATCAAATCTTCGGACGGTCGCGCCCAGGACCATATTTCCGGAAGATGCAACGGCGTCATGCTGATCGACATCGGCGGCAGCATGACGCTCACGCTGGTGATGCCGTCGGCCGACGGACGGGCAGCCGGCAGCCGTTCCGACAGCAGGGCAAGCAGCCGATGTCGGTCGAACGGCGTCGGATCGGGCGAGAAGGGTGCCGGAATCATCCCCGGTCCGGTAAAAGCCATGTGGATGGGGCAGTGCAACCCATGTCGGCAGGGAGCCCTTTCGGAAACGCGACACCCCAATGCGGAGGCAAATCAATCGGGATGTGACGGGGTCGACAGCGATCGCCACACATAGCCGCTCGGCGGATTTTGGTCAAGGATGAGAACGGAAAGCCGCCAGTCGGATGGATGAGAATTCACCACGAAGGCCCGAAGGACACGCGGATTCGAAGGCGACGCCTTCCGGCGTTCAGACATCGGCAAGCCCAGGAACATGTTGTTTTTCCACACTCTTCTTCGTGATCTTCCTGTCTTCGTGAATTTCTTCGCAAACGCCGATGACCATCGGTCAACGACGCACCGAAAAAGCCCGTCCCGCCAGGATGGCCCGGGTGGTTTCGGCATCGAGACCGGCCGCGACGACCCCCTGATGCGCCGGAGCGACGGCTAAGGCCGGGGAATCGGTGCCGAACACCATGCGATCCGCCCCCAGAACCTGGGCCGCCAGCGCCACGCCGCGCCCCCCGAACGACGCGGTATCGACGAAAATTCGGCGCAACCGCCCGCCGGCCAGATGGGCCGGCAGCTCCATCCGCTCGGCGGTCATGGCGATCCGTTCGGCCAGAAAGGCGATCGTACCGCCCAGATTGGCCAAATGAACGACGGCATTGGGATAGGGATCGAGGAAGTCGGTGAATTCGAAGGTCACCGCCGCCGCGGTCAAGGTGTCCTGAAAAGCGACCGCGCGCCGCCGCACCATCTGCGCCTCGTCGACGGCCGCCGCCGGCGCCGGCGCCTCCCCCGGCAACGGACCGGGGTGAACGAACAGATGGGCCCGGTACCGCTCCGCGACCGCGAAGACGGCGCCCAGGCGTTGGGCCGCCGCCTTGCTGGCGAAAGCATCGGCCGGCAGGATGGCCCCCAGCAGCCCCTGCTCGACGATCGCCTTCTCGAGGACGGCCGGAGCCTCGTCCACATGCGCCAGGGGCAGTGCCGCCAGACCGGAAAACCGATCCCCCCGCGTCGCGACGAGGCGGGCCAGACCGCGATTGTTCGCCGCGACCAAGGCCCGTTCCAGATCGGCCGGCAGACGGGCGAGGAAATGGCCAAGAACCACGGCCAGCGACAGCACCTGACGCGTGACGCCGGTCCGCTCCATCTCATCGATCCGCGCGGAAAGATCGAGCTGCGCCTCTTTCAGCGGCTGGCGGATTCCCGGCGCGGCGGCGAAAAAACGAAGGCCCCCGTCGCTCTCCACCCGAGGAGCCCGGTCCCGTCCGGCCAGGAATTCGACAACTTCGGGCGGCACCCAATGGGCATGCCAATCGACGATTTCAGTCAGAGGCTTATCCTCATCGCTCCGCCGCCATCGATATTTTCCAAAACGGCCGCCGGCGGAGACCCGTTATTGCGGTGTCGGTTGAACCGGACGCCAAGGACCGTTGCAATTGGGAACATAAGGATAGTACCCCTGGGGATCGTCGCAATAATACCAGGCGGCGCTCGGAGCGGGACCCGGCGCGGCCTGAACCGGCGGGGGAACCACATAGGTCACCGGCGGCGCGACATAGACCGGAGGGGGCGGCGCATAATAGTAGGGCGGCGGGCCATAGGGATAGGGCGGCGGCCCATACCAGCCATAGGCCGGTCCGCCGATTCCGACCGACACCACGGTGCGGGCGTCCGCCGATGACGACGTCAGGCCGGCCGCCGCCGTCAAGCTGCCGGCGATCAGCGCCAAGACGGCCGGCCGCTTCGCGAAAGCACGCATTCACAATCTCCTGTCTCGACGTCGCCACACCCCGATGGGTCTTTCCGAAATCGACAATATCACAAACTCATTCTCACCAGAATTCGAACAGTTGGCGCCCGCGCTTCCCGACGCCGGGAAACCGGGGCACCGGGAGCGGAATCCCTTTTTGCGCGCCGTCCGGGAATCCGGGGTGACGTGATGTTCGTCACAGAAATGTCAGACGGGACCCCGTTATGATGGGGCTATCGATTGAGAATGAGTAGGCTTTGCCCGGCATGACCGCTCTTGCTGCCGCCGACGAGGACACCAGGGCCATCGGCCGTATCAACGGTGCCTTGCGTGGTCCGGTGACCGATGTTTTCCGGCAACTGATCCCCGACTTGCGGGCGCGGACCAGACGCGACGCCTATGAGCGGATCATGAACAGTCCGCATATGGCGGCGACTTGTTTTCACGAGTTTCGCGCCAGGCCGGAATTGTTCCGGACGCTGGTGGTCGGGCCCAATGCCGCTCCGGTGACCAGCGACGATCAGATGCTGTCTTGCGGCCGGACCCTGGCCCAGGTCATCGCCCTGGTCGTCAGGGCCATCGCAAAGCGCCATTTTCGGGCCCGTCTGGTGATCATCCGCCGACCGGCCGTTCCGCAGAAAGCCAAATCGCCCGGCTTGTTCGCCGTGGTTTTTGGCGCTTTCAAACCGCCGCCGCCGTCGCCCAGGCCGGTCCGCAGGGAATATTCCCGCGCCGACGCGCTTTACCAGGCATTGCGCGCCTATCTTCTGTTCGAATGGCAGGTCGGCCTCATCCCGCACTATGCCTCCCTTCCGGTCTCGCTGGTCGATGAACTCGGGCCGCGCATTCTCGAGTATCGGGACGTCGAACAAATCGAGGCCCTGGTCCGATCCCCCCATACGGCGGGAATGGAAACGCCGCCCGCGCAAAAAGCGCCGCTCCCCACGCCTCCCGACGAGCCGGCCGTCGCTTCGCCGCCCGCCGCCCTGCCGGCCGGCCTGCGTGCGAGTTTTCCGCCCAGCGGGGCGCCGGCGAAGATCGATATCCTGCGATCCGTCAGCCGGCGGTTCGGGTTGGCCGCGCTGTTCGGTTTGGACGAAAGCGGCATGCATCGTCTGATCGACGTGGTCGATGGCCCGGCCCGGCCCGTGCTGTCGGCCCTCGCGCAAGCCGGCCTCGCCCCGCCCGAGGCCATGGTGGCGACCGCCTGCATCGCTCACCGGATCGGTCCGCTACGCTTCGAAAGCCTGATGAATTCGGTTCACACGGCGACCTTCCTCAAGGATCTGAGCAACCAGGCCCGCGATCAGCATGTCAAATCGCTGGAATCGGCGTCCGAAATCCAACAGGCGATCAACCGCATCCTCGACCAGTTGATGAGAAATTACGCCAAAACCAAAGCGTGATCCGGCCCCGTTCGGCCGATCTTTTGGGACTTGGAGCGAAATAATCGCCCCAAGTCCCAAGAGTTTGACGATGACGCCTCCGCTCCGCTTTCGGCGGGCTCAGGCGCCGCTCGGGCTTCAGGGCCTGGAGTGGTTATTCGTCCCAGGCCTTTAAACGAGACGGCCCGGCAGAACGGCCTGGGCCTGCCAAGCCAGCTTCAAGGTGGTGAACAGGAAGATTTCCTTGATCTGGTCCCGCGTCAGCGCGTCGGCCATCTCACCGCGGGCGAAGCGCAGCAATTCCTCCGGAGCACTCGCCGACGACAGAAGATTGGTCAACAATTCCTTGCGAATCAACGGCGGGAATCGCAGAACCTCTTTCAGCAGGAAGGTTTTGACCGGCAGGGGAATGTTCTCGCTGCCGAACAGCCGATCGACGCACATGGAATAAATGCCGAAGTCCAGCTTCCCGGCGACGATGCGGGTGAATTCGACGAACTCGTCCAGAAAAGCCGCCCCCGAGATGCGCTTATCGACCAGCATGCGGATGATATCGAGAAAGGCCCGGTAGCGTGCCCGCGCCGGCCCGACCGCTCCCCCCAGTTCCTCCACCAGTTCCCGAATTTGCGTATCGCGAAAACGCGACACGATCATGGCGTCAGCCGTTTCCCGCACGGCGGGATCGAACGCCGATTCCTCGATCAATTGGAACAGGCGCTCGAAACGCGCCCGGTCCTGGCGATCGGCTCCCCCGGCGGCGACGCTCAGCGGGATCATCGCGGCGCGTGCCACCTGACCATCACGCGAAACGATGGTCGCCACCGACAGCGCCGCCATATCGCCGATGGTTCCGTTCAGCAGATCGTCGGTAATCACCAACCGTTTGCCGGGCGCCAGACTGAGATTGGTATTGAGCGCGCCGCATTCCACGAAATGCTGCGCCAGATCCGAAGACGGGCTTAACGCAACGGGCGGAGCAAGATCATAAGGTATCTCCATGACAACATTGAGCCACAAGCGCGGCCCGACGACAAGTTCGTTGCCATTTCGGCTGAACGAGCGCCTGTGGGCGATTTCCTTGGTCGCCGGCCGGCATACCGCCCTCGAACACCAGGACGGCCCGCGCAGTCGGCGTCAGAGCAATCCGACGCGCCGCAGGACGTCGGATTGGCGCCGGCCCAGGGCCTGGCCGTCGAAATCATGGATCAGATCGTGGAAAAGCTGGTGCCAGTTGATTTCCGCCTTGAGACGCAGGAACACCGATCCCAAACCGATGGCGGCGCGGTCGACCAGGACGAATTCGCGGGGCGGCTTGACCCCGCCCACCCGGCGCAGTTCGGCATGGACCTTTTCGGCGACACTGCGGCCATAGACGCCGCCCTCGGCCTCCTGAATACGCCGCGTGCGGTTTTCCAGCAAAGGGCCATAGACGAATTCGGCCCACAGATTGAGGACGTCGACCATCTCGTTGGAGAGATCGGAGAACCCCCAGCGCTCATAGGCATGCACGGCCAGGGCCCGATCATTCGACTGCAAGGCATGATAAAGATCGATCACACCCTCGACGAAGCTCGCCGGGAAAACGCGAACACAGCCGAAATCCAGCAGATTGACGTCGAAATCCGGCCGCACCGTGTAATTGCCGAGATGCGGGTCGCCATGGATGACCCCGAAATTGTAAAAAGGCACGTACCAGGCCCGGAACAAATTGTAGGCGATGGCGTTGCGAGCCTCCTGCGGCGCATCGACATGATTGAGGAGCGGCGTCCCGTCCTGCCAGCTCATGGTCAGCAGGCGTTGAGTCGATAGCGCGGGCACCAGTTCGGGAACATGGACATGCGGCTCATCGGCCAGCATATGGCCGTAAAGGCGCATCTGCTTGGCCTCCCGCGCATAATCGACCTCCTCGCGCAGGCGTTCGCTCAATTCGGCGTGGGCGTTGGTCGGGTCGATGGCATTGTCGTAACCGCGGTAAAGATTGATGATCAGTTGCAGCTGCCACAGATCGGCCTCGACCGCCGAAGCCATGTCCGGATATTGCAGCTTGCAGGCCAGTTGCCGGCCCTCGTGGGAGACGGCCCGATGGACCTGGCCGAGCGACGCCGCCGCCACCGCCTCATGATCGAAGGCGGCGAAACGGCCCTGCCAATCGGGACCGAGTTCGGCCGCCATCCGGCGCTTGACGAACAGCCAGCCCATCTGCGGCGCATTGGCCTGCAACTGAGCCAGTTCATCGGCATATTCCTGCGGAAGAGCATCGGGAATGGTCGAAAGGATCTGCGCCACTTTCATCAGCGGCCCCTTGAGGCCGCCCAAGGCCACCCGCAAATCGGAAGCGCGCCGCGCCGTATCGCCCCTGATGCCCAACACTTTCTCACCGGCCATCCGCGCCGCCAGACCGCCGACGGCGGTCGAAACCTTGGCATAACGCTTGACCCGCCCCCCCAGAGAACTGACTTCGGCCGGCAGAGGCTGGAAAGGTTTTTGCTTAGACATGCTGTCGGATTGCACCGGGCTTGAGGCTGTGGGGATGATCGTTCTTGTCCCCTGCTTAGGTGAGGCGGCAGTGTGCGCACGTCAAGCTGTGGCAGTAGATCGATGGGCGTCGCTATTCTTGTCACCTAAAGTAAGTATCCCCCGGCAAAGCCGGGGGCTTTATTTTAGGAGCCGCTCGAAGCGGCTGTATGGGGCCGCCTTCGCGGCCCCAGTAAACGTGAGCCGCTCAAAGCGGCTGGTGTGTGGGGTCGCTAACGCGGCCCCGTTT
>JAATGN010000072.1 GCA_015654615.1 Rhodospirillales bacterium | reverse complement strand
TTCGGGATCGCCGATCGCCGGGAGCCGTTCGGCGATCCGCCGCGCCACCCAGCGCTGCCCGCGCACCAGCAGGTCCAGACGGGCCGGCCAGTCCCCGGCGGCGCGAATTTTTTCGAGAAAATCCCCGGTTCGCCGGCTGGGATGACCACCGAGCCGAACGATCTGCGCGGACAGGCCGGCGCAATACCGGGCCTCGTCGCCGAACAGGCGCGGCAAGGCCCGGGCCACCGCCTCCGGCGGCGCCATCCCTTCGAACCGCCGCAACGCCTTGGCGCCGGCCCGTTCGCACTCCAGCAGCAGATCGAGGAAGGCGAGGACATCGGATGCTTGTTCGGAACCCATGAGGACCTCCTGGCGGATATGAAGCGTCCTCACCGGGTTTTTATCCTTGAGTTTGGTCAAGCGCCTTTGCGCGGGGCGCAGGCCCGAAAAGGCGGGCGCGGAGGCCCGCCCCACCGGCTAAAACCGAGAAGATTGCTCTTGGCCAATTGGATTTTTTTCTTCCGGTGCGGGATCATGGCCGGGCGGGCGGGACGCTCGCGCCCCCCAGCGCCATCAGGCGTTCGATCCCTTCGTCGCTGGCCAGCACGGCGGCCTTTTCCTGCCGGCTGAGCGCGGCGCCGGCCTGTTCCAGCGAGGCGGCTTCGCGCAATTTGGTCAATCCGACCAGCAGCGGCACGTCGATCGGATCGAGGCCCGGCCGGCGCGGCGGGGGAAGCTGGGCGCAATGATAACGCCGCAGGATGGGGTCGCGGACCAGACGCTGCATGCCGTCCTGCGCCGGCGTGTTGCGCAGTTTCGCATAAAGCGCGTCGGCGCGGGCCAAGACCGGCGGCGGGGCGCGTTCCTCGGCCACCTGCAGCAATCCCATGCGGCGCAGCGCGCCGCCGGCGCGCCGGCTGGCGGTGAGGGCGGCCAGCGGCACGGCGAGCGACAGGCCGAGCAGCACCGGCGTCATCCACAGAAACAGCGGCAGCGAGACGGCATAGGCGGCCACCGCCAGACACAGCCCCAGTCCCATGAAGCGCCGGTAGTCGCGCCAGATCTGGCCGAAGGACAGGCCGCTGTCGCCGCGCCGCTGGGCGTTCCAGCCGGAATCGCCGCCGGTGAGAACCGAGAACACCGTTCCGGTCTGGATCAGCATCGTCACCGGCGCCAGCAGTCCGCCCAGCCCCGTCTCGATCAGCACGCCGAGCAGCGCGCGCAGGACGCCGCCGCAACCGCGGCGCGATGCGGTGTCGCAGGACAGCGCGATCCAGGCCAGCAGCTTGGGCAGCAGCAGCACGGCCATGGTGCCGATGAACATCCATTTCGCCAGCACCGGATCGACCTGCGGCCAGCGGGGAAACAACGATTTGGTGTCGCCGAAATATTCCGGCGGCACGAAGCGCGATTGCAGGGCGATCAGCAGGCCCGACAGCAGGAAGACCAGCCACAGCGGCGCGGTGATGTAGCTGCCGATTCCCATCAGCAGATGCAGCCGGCTGACCCAGTGCAGCCCACGGGCCGGCAGCACGGCGCCGTGCTGCAGATTGCCCTGGCACCAGCGGCGGTCGCGGATGGCGACGTCGGTCAGCCCCGGCGGTCCCTCCTCATAGCTGCCGGGCAGGTCGGGAATCATGTGGACGGCCCAGCCGCCGCGGCGCAGCAGCGCCGCCTCGACGAAATCATGGCTGAGGATGTCGCCGCCGAACGGCGGCTTGCCGGGCAATCGCGGCAAGCCCGCCTGCTCGGCGAAGGCCTGCGTGCGGATCATCGCATTGTGGCCCCAGTAATTGCCTTCGGAGCCATGCCACCAGGCGATGCCATGGGCGATCAGCGGACCATAGACGTGGCCGGCGAACTGCTGCAGGCGGGCGAACAGCGTACGGCCGTTGACGATCGTCGGCAGCGTCTGGATCAGGCCGACGTCCTCATGGCGCTGCATCGCCAGCGCCAGGCGCACGACGGCCTCGCCCTGCATGACGCTGTCGGCGTCGAGGATGAGGAATTGCCGATAGGCGCCGCCGAAGCGGCGCACCCACTCGGCGATATTGCCGGCCTTGCGTCCGGTGTTCGGGGCGCGGCGGCGATAGAAGATCCTGGGCGGCCCGTCGAGCCGTTCGCGCAAGGCGAGGAAGGCGGCCTCTTCGGCGATCCAGGCGTCGGGGTCGGTGGTGTCGCTCAGCAGGAAACAGTCGAAATGCGTCCCTCGGCCGGTGGCGGCAAGGGATTCGGCGGTCGCCTGCAGCCCGGCCATCACCCGGGCCGGATCCTCGTTGTAGATCGGCATCAACAGCGCCGTGCGGCCGATCAGGGCCGGCAGCGGCGCCGGGTCGTGAATGCCGAGCCGCCCGCCGCCGCGGCGCAGCATGCAGAAAAAGCCGGCCAGCGTGCTGGTGAAGGCCAGGGCGATCCAGGCGAACAGCACGACGAACAGGACCAGGATGAAAAGGCCGAGGACGCTGGCGCCGCTGCCGTTCAGCACCCAGTACATCTCCTCGCCGCCGGCCAGCGTCAGCAGGATGGCGCCGCCGATGACCAGCAGGCGCCGCAGCGCCATGCGGCGCGGCGCGCTGAGCGGACGGCGGGCCGGTCGCGGCGGACGGTCCAGCGATTGCGCCGGCATGGCCAGCGGCGCTTCCTCGGGCAGCGCACAAGAGGTGTCGGCGGCAACCGCCATCAGGACGTCCAGCGATAGAGCCAGGTTTCCGAAAGCGGCCCCTGGTCGCCGACCAGTTGGCCGTGCAGGTCGGCCACCGTGGCGTCGCCCGGCAAAAAGTCGAAAATGACCCGCCAGCCGCTGATGTCCGGATTGGGCTCGACCACGACGTTCTGGATCGTCCCGGCGCTGGTCGTCAACTCGGCGTGCGGGTGATTGTCGGCCGTCAGGGCCTTCGCCGCCTCGCCGACGAAATCGAGCATGATCATCCGGCCCTTCTTGTCGCCGGTGGCGCCGATGCGCGTATCGGCAATGCGGGCCCGCTTGCTGGGCCAGGGGCAGTCCCAGCCCCAATGCATGCGGTAGGTGAAATGATATTCGCCCTTGGCGCTCAGCGTCTCCTTCGGGCGCCAGAAGGCGACGATATTGTCGTTCACTTCGTTGACGGTGGGGATTTCGACCAGATCCACCACGCCTTCGCCCCAGTCGCCGACCGGCTCGATCCACAGGCTGGGCCGCTGGCCGTAGTTCAGGGCCAAATCCTGGTAGTCGACGAAGGCGCGCTTCCGCTGCATCAGGCCGAAGCCGTGCGGATGGATGTCGGAAAAGGCGCTGAGCTGCAGATTCCTGGGGTTGATCAGCGGCCGCCAGACTTCCTCGCCGCGGCCGTTCCAGACGGAAAGTCCTTCGGAGTCATGGGCGGCCGGGCGCCAGTCGTCGACGTCGCCGCGGTCGTTGGCGTCGAAATAGAACATGCCGGTCAGCGGCGCGATCCCCGATTCGGCGATATCGACCCGCGGATAGAGCGTGCTTTCCACATCGAAGGTGGTGATGTCGCCCGGCCGGATGGTGAAACGGAAGGAACCGGTCACGCTGCGGCTGTCGAGCAGCGCGTGGACGATCAGGGAGTTCACGCCGGGCATCGGCCGTTCCAGCCAGAAGGCGACGAATTGGGCGAATTCCTCGCCGCGCGGATTGCCGGTGCCGATCGCCAGTCCCCGCGCCGACAGCCCGTAGGCCTGCCCCTTGGCCACCGCGCGGAAATAGCTGGCGCCGAGGAAAGCGCAGAATTCGTCGTAATAATCCGTCTTGTTGAGCGGGGCGTGGATGCGAAAGCCGCCGAATCCCAGATCATCGGTCATCCGCAGGGCCGGATCGGCGAAATCGAACTGGTCGGGGCTGTAGGCGATGCGCTGGGCCTGGCCCGCCGCCACTTCGAACATTTCGACGCGCGGCCGATAGAGGAAGCCGCGCGGAAAGAACTGCACGGTGAACGGCAGGTTCTGTCCGCTCCACAGGGCATGATCGGCCCGGTAGCGGATGCCGCGGTACTGGTCGAAGGTAAGAGAGTCGACGGCCGCCGGCAATTTGCTCTCCGGCTCCTTGAAGGCCTGCCTGGACAATTGCTGCGCCAACTGGTGCACGGTGTTGCCGTCGAACGGCCCGGGGGCCGGAGCGGCGGCGGGCGGCGGATTGGCCGCCCCGGCGGGATGGGGATCGGATGTTCCAAGCAGGGTCGCCAGCGAGGCGCCAAGTCCGCTGCGCAAGAGATCACGGCGATGCAAGGAGGGATCCTTTCGTCTCGGTTCGGGACCACTGTCCAGGCATCCGACGTCACACCCGCCCCGAACGGCGCGGGCAAGTTCCCGGAATGGCCCCGAATGGTCGCAATATTCACCGGTCTCAACACGCCATGCCGGGGATGGTTCCCTCCGCTGGCCGGATTCCTTCCAGAGCCGGATGGTTTTTGGTCGAATCGCCTTCTAGAGCGATTTGCGATCAGACTGGATCATCGATTTTTCTCGTCATTGCCTTGGATCAGCCGGAATCCAGGGGGCACCGCACGGGCGTTTCCGAGACTCCCGGATCCCCGCTTTCGAGCTTGTGAAATAATCCCAGTGGCACCGGCGTCCCCGCCGGTGTGCCGGCGAAGCCGGCAGCGCAACAGCGGCCGAGGGATCGATCTTGAAGGGAACGGTTCCGCCGCGGGGCGGCGGACACCGGCAGGGACGCCGGTGCCACTTTCCCTTGCTTCACAAGCTTTTTCGCCGGGACGATGGCACAGGGATCGATCCCGTTTGATCGCAAAGCGCTCTAAATCCCGGCTTTTCCCCGGATC
>JAATGN010000353.1 GCA_015654615.1 Rhodospirillales bacterium | reverse complement strand
GCGGCATTATGTAGCAGCCGCCACCACGGCCAGGTACCGGCTTTGTCCGCCGGCGGATAAATTATCGTCATTCCATCCCAAGGAAAGACGAAGACATGGGCGAGCCACACGTCATATCGGCATTGCGCGACAAGCGGGCGGAACTTTCTGGCCTGATCCGGGATCTGGAGAAGAGGATTGGCCAGCACCGGGCCGACTTGCAGCATCTCGACGCCACCCTGCGGATATTCGATCCTGAATGTCAGCCCGCATCGATCCGTCCCCGGCAACAGCGGACGCGGAACGAATGGTTTGAGCATGGGGAATGCGTTCGCCTGGTCTGCGACATCCTGCGCGACGCCCCGGCGCCGATGGCGACGACCGATATCGCCTTGCGGCTGATCGAGAGCAAAGGCATTTCGGCTGGCGACGAGCGCAGCCGCGCCCTGGTGCAAAAGACCGTCCTCGGCTCCCTCAACAGGGCCGGCGGGACGGTCGAGCGAATGGTGGTCGACGGTTTGGTGTGCTGGCGGGTGGCGGCTTGAGTTCAGGCCGCCAGCTTGTTCCGCTGCCAGTAGCCGCAGAAATCGACCGAAGGCTTGTTGGCGGCGACCAGGTCGGCGACGCGGCCGAACATAGCGCCATTGGCTTGGCGCCGATGATCCTCGCGGAAGGCCGATTCCTGGGCGTAGCGGTCGACATAGGCGCCGCCGATGTGATGGTAAATGCCGATCTCGGCGCGGCGCAGACGGGAGAAGAAGGACTCTGCCCCATTGGTGCAGGCGCCGTCGATGCTGTAACCCTCCTGATGGTTGATCCGCTTCATCGGATAGCGGGCATGAAGCGGGTTCCAGGCCGGCGATTCGTCGGCGTGCAGTTCGCCGCCCTTGGCGAGCCGCCGCCGGATGAAATCGAGACTGGCGTCCTCCGAGGCGAAGGTCTTGGTAATGGTCCGGCCATTGCGCTCGCGGATCGCCACGACGCAACGTCGCTTACCGCTCTGATTCTCGGCCAGACGCCGGTCCTTGCGATCCTCCTTCCGGTTTTCTTGCCGGACATGCCCGCCGACATAACAGCCGTCGACCTCGGCGACCGTGCCGGGACCACCAATGTTGGAGGCGCGCAACTCGGCTGCCATCGCCTCGCGGATCTTGTGGGCCAGCACGAACGCCGTCTTGTACTGCACTCCCAGTTCGCGCGACAGTGCCAGGGCCGCCTTGCCCTTGACCTCGTTGATGAAGATCACGATGGCGGCGAGGTAAAGACGGAGCGGCAGCTTGTGGAAGGCGAACAAGGTGCCTGACGTGACGGAGAAGTCCTCGCGGCACGCCTTGCAGCGGAACCGGCTGGCGCCGTTGGGCCGGCGGCATTCCCAGCAGGTGACGCATCCGCAATGCGGACAGATCGGCTTGCCCTCGGTCGACGCCCAGCGGATGGCGCGGAACAGGTCTTCCGCCGCCGCGTCGCTCAGTCCAAATACCTGTGCCAGGGATAGGGTCCGCGCCTTGGCGGAGAGCAGGAAGTGTTGGCCGTGCGTTTTGCGGGGCATGCAGCACCTGGTCGTGGTGAGAACATAACGGGAACATTATCCCCAAAACACCTCGCGCAAACAAGCCCGATCCACTCGGTGGCGGCTGCTACATAATGCCGGGTTTGCGTTCATATTGGATCACTCACCTTTCTCGTCATTCCCGAGAGAGAGGCTGTGAAAAAATGCCTTTCAGTGGGGCGGGCCTCCGTGCCCGCTTCCGCCGCAAAGCGGCGGAAATGCTCATTCTTCGGCTTCGCCGAAACGCCGGCACGGAGGCCGGCGCCACTGATTTTTTCACAGCCTCTTTCGCGGGGATGACGGTACAGATTGATCTAGTTTGATCGCAAAACGCTCTAAAGTCTGCATTGATCGTCAGGCGGCGACAAGTGGCTGAATGGCACGATCTTGCCGATCGTCACGCGCGGTCGTCGCGGCTTTTCAAAAGCGCCTTGAAGGCCGCGTCCCGTTTGATGGCGATTTCCCGGCGCAGCGCGTCGCCACGCTGCATGGCGCCCTCGACATGGATGAGGCGCCAGGGGCCGCGGCCGCGCGTGAATTTCGCGCCGGTGCCGGCATTGTGTTTCAACAGGCGGGCGGCGACGTCCGTCGCGATGCCGGTATAGGCGATGCCGGCATCGTTGCGGAGGACATAGACGAACCAATCCATCG
The DNA here is from genome assembly GCA_015654615.1 of Rhodospirillales bacterium. Classification (GTDB taxonomy): domain Bacteria; phylum Pseudomonadota; class Alphaproteobacteria; order Rhodospirillales; family Magnetospirillaceae; genus Telmatospirillum. The sequence continues at coordinate 14,119 of JAATGN010000353.1, read as the reverse complement.
GCTCGTTCTTCCGTTCCGGTCGGTCCGCTCAGTGCGCTCCCAGCCATGGTCCGAAGGTCGAGTGGATGTTGCCGTCGACTTCGTTGTTGAGGCCCTTCATCAGGTCCTCGACCATGTCGTAGAGCAGCCTGTCGCGCTCGTTCAGCTTCATGCCCTCCAATTCGCTATGGGTGCGGGCCTGCTTGCCGGTGACCTCGGCGGTGACGAATTGCTTGTCGTCGAGCATCTGCAGGGCGACGTCGACCGACATGTCGACATTGGCGGCCTGTTCCTTCTTGAACATGCCGGTAAAGCCGGTGTCGGTCTTCAGGGGAGTCTCGGTGGCCGAGGCGTCGCGGATGACGACGCGAAGCGTCCCGTTGCGGCCGATCGGCTGCAGGCGGTCCTGGACCCAGCGCTTCACCGCGTTCTCCGGCGAAATCGGCATGTCATATTCGATATGCGGCGCCTGGGCCGGCGGCTGGTATTGCGAGACCACTTCGATGCGCCCGATGTCCAACTGGATCGGCGGCTGGTTGCGGAAGGTCAGTTCCGGAAAGCGGCGCATCGGCGGGCCGGAATTCGAACAGGCGGCAAGCGCGCCGCAAAAGCCGATCATCAGGGCAAGGTGACGCAGGGACATGGCGGGATACTCGCTGGCTGACAGAGAACGAACGACCCCAGACCGACGGGTCAGGCCTGATAAAGCCGATCCAGATCCGTGTTGTCAAAGACATAGCGCGATTTGCAGAACTCGCAAACCACAACCACGTCGCCGCCGTCGTCCCGCATCGCCTCGACTTCCGTCCGCGGAAAGGACTTCAAGGTGCCGGCGACCCGTTCGGCCGAACAGCGGCAGCGCGCCGCCAGGGACCGCGGCTCGTGCAATTGCAGCCCCTCGGCGTGATAGAGACGATGCAGCAGCGTTTCGACGCCGATCTTCGGTCCCAGCAATTCCTCGTCGCGGGCGCTTTCCATCAGGATCCTCGCCCGGTTCCAGGATTCGTCGGCCTCCTCGGCCGTGAAGATCGGACTCTGCGGCCCCAGCGGCATCCGCTGGATCATCGCCGCGGCGGCCAGCCAGCCGCCGCCGTCCACGGGCGGACGCACGACCAGCTTGACCCCGGTCTCCAACTGTTCCGACTGTTCGAAATAGCGGTGCGCGCAGGCGGCCAGACTGTCGCCGTGCAATTCGACGATGCCCTGATAGCGATCGGTGTCGGGACCCTGGTCGACGGTGAAGGCCAGGTAACCCTTGCCGAGCAGACCGGGAACGACGGGCCCGCCGGCGGCCAGGGCCGTTTCCAGCCTGGCGTCGTCGAAGCGGGCGTAACCGCGAAGGTCGCCGCCGCTGGTGACGTCGGCGACGATCAGCGGAACGGCGCCGTCGGCCTGGATCTGCAAGGTGAAGATGCCGTCGAATTTCAGGGCGCCGGCCAAGGCGGCGGCCAGCGTCAGGGTCTCGGCGAGAAGGGCGGCGACCGCCTCTGGATAGGCATGTTCGGCCAATATGCTCCCGATGGCCGGCCCCAGGCGCACGACACGGCCGCGAATGGCGCCGGCGTCGATCAGAAAAGGCTGAATGAGATCGCCGCCGCCAGCCCTCACAGCAGGCACCAGGTCAGAATCCCCTTCTGCACATGCATGCGGTTTTCGGCCTCGTCCCAGACCAGGGATTGCGGCCCGTCCATCACCGGATCGGTGACCTCCTCGCCGCGATGGGCCGGCAGGCAATGCATGAAGACGGCATCGGTCTTGGCCCGCGCCATCAAGGCCTCGTTGACCTGGAAGGGAGCCAGCAGATTGTGGCGGTTGTTGTCGGTACAGCCCATCGACAGCCAGGTGTCGGTCAGCACGCAATCGGCCCCCCGCACCGCTTCCACCGGATCGGTGGTCAGCAGCACCCGCGCCCCCTTGCCCCGCGCCCAATCGACGGCCTTGGCGGCCGGCATCAGATCGGGCGGACAGGCCAGGCGCATCTCGAAGCCGAAATGCGCCGCCGCCTGAATCCAGGTGGCGGCCACATTGTTGCCGTCGCCGCTCCAGGCCACCACCTTGCCCTCCAGCGAGCCGCGATGCTCCTCATAGGTCATCACGTCGGCCATCACCTGGCAGGGATGGGTGTCGTCGGTCAGGCCGTTGATCACCGGGACCGTGGCATAGGCGGCCAGTTCGGTGAGCTTGGCCGGATCGTCGGTCCGGATCATGATGGCGTCGACGTAACGCGACAGCACGCGGGCGGTGTCGGCGATGGTCTCGCCCCGGCCCAGTTGCGTGTCGTTGTGGGTGAGAACGATGGTCTCGCCGCCCAGTTGCCGCATCCCGGCCTCGAAGGACACGCGGGTCCGGGTCGAGGGCTTTTCGAAAATCATCGCCAGGACGCGGTGTTCGAGCGGCCGGGGACCATATTCCGAGGTGCCGTTCTTGAAGGTCTTGCCCAGCGTCAGGATCCGCCGCAGCGTCGCCGTGTCGAAGCGGTCGAGGTCGAGGAAGTGCCGGAGCGCGCTCATAGGTCGGCCGCCAATTCGGTGCAGGCGGCGTCGATCATGGCGGCGGCTTCGGCGATGTGCGACGGCTCGACGATCAAGGGCGGAACGAAACGCACCACATTGTCGCCGGCGCCGACGGCCAGCAGGCCCTTGCCGAGCAGCGCCGCGTTGACGGCGCCATAGGGCACCTTGCATTTGACGCCCTGCAGCAGGCCGGCGCCGCGCTGGTCGAGCAGCACCTTCGGGTGGGCTTCGACCAATTGGCCAAGCGTGTTCCACAACAAGTCGCCCATCTGCCGGACATGCTCGAGGAAGCCGTCGGAGAGCAGGATGTCGAGGGTGGCGTCGGCCGCCGCCATCGCCAGGGGATTGCCGCCGAAGGTGCTGCCGTGACTGCCGGGCGTCATGCCGACGGCCGCTTTTTCGGTGGCGAGGATGGCGCCGATCGGGAAGCCGCCGGCCAGGCCTTTGGCGGTGCCCATGACGTCGGGCGTGATGCCGGCCCATTCGTGGGCGTACAGTTTGCCGGTCCGGCCGTTGCCGGTCTGGACCTCGTCCATGGCCAGCAGGATGCCGAATTCGTCGGCAATGGCGCGCAGGGCCCTCAGGTAATCCAGGCTGGCCGGCACGATGCCGCCTTCGCCCTGAATCGGTTCGACCAGGATGCCGGCGGTTTCCGGCCCGATGGCGGCCCGCAATTCGTTCAGATTGCCGAAGGCGACCCGGTCGAATCCGTCGACGATGGGATCGAAGCCTTTCAGATGCTTCTCCTGCCCGCCGGCCGCGATGGTGGCCAGGGTGCGGCCGTGGAAGGCGCCACGGGCCACGATGATCCGGTTGCGCTCGGGACGGCCGGTCTCGTCGTGATATTTGCGCACCAGCTTGATGACGCCTTCCATCGCTTCGGCGCCGGAATTGCAGAAGAAGACGGTGTCGGCGAAGCTATGCGCCACCAGCCGGCCGGCGACGCGCTCCTGTCCGGGCACGCGATAGAGATTGGAGCAATGCCACAGCTTTTCGGCCTGGGCCTTCAAGGCGGCGACCAGATGGGGGTGGGCATGGCCGAGCGAATTGACCGCCACGCCGGCCCCGAAATCCAGATAGCGTCGTCCATCCGCCGTTACGAGATACATTCCCTCGCCCTTGTCGAAGGCGATATCCGTCCGCGAATAAACAGGCATAACCACAGGAATCACATCACTCTCCCGAACGCAAAGTGGGCACCGCAAAGGGGGCCGCGCTCACGGAAAGCGGCAGAATATCGGCGCCTTCTTGGCAAATGTCAACGAAGCTATTGATAAGGCCCGAAGTGGCACGGACAGGGGCGTCATGCCGACCCGTTCGCCTGCGGTGCGGACAATATATTAACGAACACGGACGAGCGCCGCAGGCATGTTTTCTTCTTCCCGCTGAATTCGAGTGAGAGGATGGAAGAATGCCTGCGGCGCTTCTTTGTTATCCGTGTTCGTCCGTGGCTGTCCGGCTCCGTCCGTGTTGCTCAAAATCTTTCGATTTTTTCGAAGCGCGTCGCACCATGCGTCTGGCCGGCAGAGGCGCGCTTATTACGCTTTCAGCTTGTAGCCGGTCTGGAACATGCGGAAGGCGACGAGCCCCAGGAACAGATTGGCGGCGCCCACCATGGCGAAGCCGACGCCGAGGGCGCCGTCGGCGTGATCGATGAAGCCGTAGCGGAAACCGTCGATCATATAGAAGAAGGGGTTGGCCAGGGCGAACAGATGGAATCCCTCGGGCAGCCGGTCGATGGAATAGAAGGTGCCGGACAGGAAGGAGAGCGGGGTCACGATGAAATTGGTCACCGCCGCCATGTGATCGAATTTATCGGCCCAGATGCCGCCGATCATGCCGAGCAGCGACAGCATCAGGGACGCCATGACGGCGTGATAGAGGATGACGAGCGGGTGGGCCAGCGGCAGGGGAACGAAACAGGCCATGGTCAAGGCGACGGCGAGGCCGACCACCAGGCCGCGGATGACGCCGCCCAAGGCGAAGGCGAGGGTGAGCTCGAGCGGGGAGAGCGGCGGCATCAGGACGTCGACGATATTGCCCTGGACCTTGGCGATGATCAGCGAGGACGAGGTGTTGGCGAAGGCATTCTGGGTCATCGCCATCATGATCAGGCCGGGAGCCAGAAACTGGGCGAAGGGGACGCCGTCCACATCGACCGAGGCCCGGCCGATGGCCAGCGCGAAGATGGCCAGGAACATCAAGGTGGTGACCACCGGCGCGACGATGGTCTGGAAATAGACCTTGACGAAGCGGCGGACCTCCTTGGAGGTCAGGGTCCACAGGCCGAGCCAGTTGATGACGCCGAGCCGTCGCGGACCGATCGGCGGCAGCTCGGAGGTGAGGGCATGGGGGGGCAGTGTATCGATCATCGTCATGATGAGCGGAAATCTGCGCTATGCTGAGCCAATGAGCAAGCCCCGACCACCGAAGCGGATCTCGAAAAATTCTCTCGAAAACGCCGCTCTGTTCTATCTGGAACGTTTTTCCGCCTCGGCCGAGGCCTTGCGCCGCGTGCTGTTGCGCCGGGTCGATCGGGCCGCCAGGGCGCATGGGGACGATCCGGCCGAGGGAGCCGTTCTGGTCGCCGAACTGGTCGCGCGCTATCAGGCCGCCGGCTTGCTCGACGACCAGCGTTATGCCGAGGCGAAAAGCCGGAGCCTGCTCCGCCGCGGCCGTTCGCCGCGGGCGATTCGCCAGGACCTGGCGCGGCGCGGCGTGGCCGGCGCCTTGATCGACGTCGTCCTTCGGGGGCTGGAGACCGACCTTGCCGGCGACGCCGCGACCCTCGACCGGGCGGCGGCCGAAGCCTATGCGCGCCGCCGGCGGCTCGGCCCCTTTCGCCCCCCGGAGCTGCGGGCCCAATACCGCGACCGCGACATGGCCGCCCTGGGGCGCGCCGGCTTTTCCCGGGAGATCGCCTGGACGGTCATCGAGGGGGAGGCAGAGTGACGGTGGCCCCCAAGGCCCTGCAAAAAAAGGCCGGCGCCTTCCTGGTGATTGCATTTTGCCAGGGGATTCGGCTACTACTACCGGTCTTCTGATTTTGTCCTCCTGCAATACGTGGATTTGACTATGGTGAGCGAGAAGTCCCTCGATGATCTCCGTCAAGAGATCGACCGCATCGACGATGCGTTGCATGACCTTTTGATGCAGCGGACCGAGGTGGTGGAACGGGTCGGTGCGGTCAAAGGCATCAACAACGCCGCCCTGTTGCGCCCGGGGCGCGAGGCGGAAATCCTGCGCCGGCTGGTCTCCCGCCACCATGGGGGTTTCCCGAAGCTATCCTTGCTGCGAATTTGGCGCGAGATTATCGGAGGCGTGATCGGTCTGGAGGGAAACGTCTCGGTGGCAGTGTTCATGCCGGACCGCGGCGCCGGCTATCTCGAGCTGGCGCGCGACCATTATGGCGCCGTCTTGTCGATCACGCCGTTCCGTTCGGCCGGCCAGGTGACCCGCGCCGTCGCCGAGGGAAGTGCTACGGTCGGCGTCATGCCGATGCCCGACCGGGAGGATGTCGAGGCCTGGTGGATCAGCCTGATGGGCGACAGCCCCGATCTGCCGCGCATCATCGCCCGCTTGCCGTTCTCGGGCCCCGGTCCCGGGCGCGGCGATGGGCTGGAGGCGCTGGCCATCGGACGGCTGGTTCCCGAACCGACCGGCTACGACCGCTCATGGCTGGCCCTGGAGACCACGCCCGATATCAGCCGGGCGCGGCTGCGGTCCGTTCTGTCGGCGGCCGGCATCGAGCCGACTCTGCTGGCGGCGACCCAGCGCACCGAGGAAAACTGGCTGCATCTGGTGGAGGCCTCCGGCCATCTGACGGCCGAAGACCGGCGCATCGCCCGTCTGGTCGAGCGCAAACAGCCGGTGCTGCGCGCCGTCCTGCTGGGCGGTTATCCCGTTCCATTCCGTGCCGAAGATTTGACCGACTGAGCCCCCAACCCAAGAAGACCAAAATGACGTCTCCCATTCCGCGTCCCGGTATCCTGGATATCAGCCCCTATGTCGGGGGCCAGTCCAAGCTGACCGGCGTCGACCGTGTGATCAAGCTGTCCTCCAACGAAGGCGCCCTGGGGGCAAGTCCCAAGGCGATGGCCGCCTATCGGGCGACGGCCGGAGACATGCACCGCTATCCGGACGGCCATGCCACGGCCCTGCGCGGGGCCCTGGCCGCCCGCCATGGACTGGACGTCGATCGGATCGTTTGCGGGTCCGGCTCGGACGAACTGCTGCAACTGCTGGTGCGCGGTTACGTCGGGCCCGACGACGAAGTGCTCTACAGCCGTCACGGTTTCCTGGTCTATCCGATCGCCGCCAAGGCCAGTGGCGCGACGCCGGTGGCCGCCGACGAGGTGGAGCTCACGGCGTCGGTCGACCATCTGCTGGCGGCGGTGACCGGGCGGACCCGCATCGTCTTCATCGCCAATCCCAACAATCCGACCGGCACCTATCTTCCCGCCGCGGAAATAAAGCGGCTGCGCGACGGATTGCCCGACCATGTCCTGCTGGTCATCGATTCGGCCTATGCCGAATTCGTCGACCGCAACGACTACGGCAGCGGGGCCGATCTGGTCGAAGCCGGCGACAATGTGGTGATGACCCGGACTTTCTCGAAGATCTACGGCATGGGCGGCCTTCGCCTCGGCTGGGCCTATTGCCCGCCGGCCGTGGCCGACGTCCTCAATCGCATCCGCGGACCCTTCAACGTTTCCTCGGCCGCCCTCGCCGCCGGCCAGGCCGCGGTCGAGGATACCGCCTTCGTCGATCTGGCCCGGCGCCACAACAGCTATTGGCGGGAGTGGTTCACCGAGAAGCTGGCCGGTCTCGGCCTCGAGGCGGTGCCCAGCGTGGCGAATTTCGTCCTGGTCCGGTTCCCCGAGGGGGCCGGGCGGAACGCTCCGGCGGCCGACGCCTTTCTGCGGAGCAAGGGGATCATCGTGCGGGCCATGGACTCTTATGGACTGCCGGATTCCTTGCGGATCACCATCGGGCGCGACGACGAAATGCAGGCGGTGATCGCCGCGCTCTCCGAATTTCGGGGGGCATGATGGCCAAGCTGTTCGACAAGGTCGCGATCATCGGCATCGGCCATATCGGGTCGTCGCTGGCGCGGGTGATCAAGCGCGACGGATTGGCCGGCCGGCTGGTGACGCTGGAGTCCGATCCGGAGCACCGGGCCAAGGCCATCGAACTCGGCATCGTCGATGCCGCCATCGCCGACGCCGCCGAGGCCGTGCAGGAGGCCGATCTGGTGATTCTGGCGACGCCGGTCGGCACCTATGCCGATCTGGCAGCCGGGATCGCCCCGCATTTGAAGGCGGGCGCCATCGTCAGCGATGTCGGGTCGGTGAAGATGGCCGTGCTCCGGGACGTCGGGCCGCTGTTGCCGGCGGACGTGTTTTTCGTGCCCGGCCATCCGATCGCCGGGACCGAGCATTCCGGGCCGACGGCGGGTTTCGCCGAGCTGTTCCAGGGACGCTGGTGCATCCTGACGCCGCCGGCCGGAACCGCCCGGGCGGCGGTCGACAAGGTGGTCGCCCTGTGGGAGGCCGCCGGCAGCACCGTGGAGATCATGGAGGCCGGCCATCACGACCGCGTGCTGGCGATCACCTCGCACCTGCCGCATCTGATCGCCTATACCATCGTCGGCACGGCCACCGACCTCGAGACCACCCTGCAGCAGGAAGTGATCAAATTCTCGGCGTCGGGCTTTCGCGACTTCACCCGCATCGCCGCTTCGGATCCGGTGATGTGGCGCGATATCTTCCTCAACAATCGGGAAGCGGTGCTGGAGGTGCTGCAGCGCTTCACCGAGGATCTGACGGCCATGCAGCGGGCGATCCGCTGGGGCGAGGGCGACAAGCTCGAAGAGGTGTTCCGCCGGACCAGGGCGATCCGCCGTTCGATCATCGACGCCAAGCAAGCCTGACGTTGTCGTCATTTTTCCGGCGGCCCGGGCGGGGCTCACATCCCGTTGTGGGTCACGGCGGCGGCGCTGACGATGATGTCGCCGAATTCGCGCAAGAAAACCGAGCCCTTGACCGTGCGTTGGATCAATACGCTGCGCCGGTCGGTCTCGTCGACCTTGCGGCGGATCAGGCCATATTCGCTCAATCGGTCGAGGGCGCGGGTGATCGCCGGCTTGGAAACGTTGAGGGCGGTCGCCAGGCCGCGCACCGTATGCGGCGGCGCCGTCAGATAGACCGTCAACAACAAAGCCATCTGGCGTGCCGACAAGTCGGGCGCCTCGCGGCGCACGCTCTCAACGATTGCACCGCGCCAGAGGTCGAGAGCCTGAACTGCCTTGAGGTCGACGCCCATGATCCATCCGTTTTATTCCGCGCACGAAATTAGCCGAGCCTTGCTCCGGCGGCAATCTCATAAGGGGTATTTGCGTGCAATCATTCTGTATAAAGCGCGAATCGCCATTGCTTCGCCGCCTTCCGGCCGGCCGGGACGGCTATGCGGATTCCAGGCGAAAATGTCGAAATGGACCCATGGGGTGGAGGGCGAAACGAATTCCTGCAGGAACAGGGCCGCGGTAATCGCTCCGGCGTAGCTGCTGTCCGAGGCATTGTTGATGTCGGCGACCTTGCTGTCGAGCAGGCGGCGGTAGTTCTTCCACAGCGGCAAACGCCACATCGGGTCGTGTTCTTCTTCGGCCGCGGCCAGGATTGCGGCGGCCAGGTCGTCGTCGGGCGTGAACATCGCCGGCAGTTCCGGCCCCAGCGCCGTCCGGGCCGCCCCCGTCAAGGTCGCCAGATCGATCAGCAAATCCGGCTTCTCGCGGTCGGCTTCGGCCAAGGCGTCGGCCAGGATGAGGCGCCCTTCGGCGTCGGTGTTGCCGACTTCGACCGACAGGCCCTTGCGTGTCTTCAGCACGTCGGACGGCCGGAAGGCGTTGCCCGAGACGGAATTCTCCACCGCCGGGATCAGGACGCGCAAACGCACCGGCAAGCCGGCCGCGATGATCATCGTGGCCAGGCCGAGGACATGGGCGGCTCCCCCCATGTCCTTTTTCATCAGCTTCATGCCGGAGGCGGTTTTCAGGTCGAGGCCGCCGCTGTCGAAGCAGACGCCCTTGCCGACCAGGGTGACCTTGGGAGCCTGCTCGTCGCCCCATTGCAGGTCGAGCAGCCGCGGCAGGCGGGGCGAGGCGCGGCCGACCGCGTGGATCAGCGGATAATTTTCCTCGAGCAGCGCCTCGCCGACGATGGTGCGCAGCCGGGCCCCCCGGCGGACGGCCAATTCCGCGGCGGCTTGGGCCAGATCCTCGGGCCCCATGTCGGATGAGGGCGTATTGACCAGATCGCGGACCAGGCACAGGGCCTCGACGGCGCTGGCGACCTGTTCGCGCCGGGCGGCCTCCGGCCAGACCAGGCTCGGCCATTCCCGGCGCTTGCGTCCCAGGTAGCGGGTGAATTGATAGCAGGCCAGGGCCCAGGCGAGGGCGGCCCAGTCGGCGGCCGGCGCGGCGAGCGGCGCGTCGATCCTGTAGGTCGCCTTGGGCAGCTTGGCCGGCAGCTGGGCCCAGCTCCAGGGATCGTTCTCGTCCCAGCCGAACAGCACCCGCTCCAGGGTCCCCGTCTCGCCGGGCAGCAGGCACAGGCTGCCGGCCTCGGCGGAAAAACCGGTGGCTTCGATCCAGGTGCGGACGGCCGGGGGCTGGCCGGCCAGCCAATCCCGCCAATGCCCGCGGTTCAGCGGAAGGATGGGGACCGCCGCCGTCGTTTCGTCTTCGGTCAAATGCTCGGACACGCTTCACTCCGGTTGGGATCGGTCGACAGAATGGCCAAAACGGCGGGGCAAGGGAAGGGGGTCGTGCCGGTCGATCCCCGCAAGGACGCATGGGTGGATTGCATGCGCCGAAAATATCCCCCATCTTGCCGCCCGGGCCGGCATGGCTATGATGCTGTCTCAAAACGCCTGGAAAGGGAACAACATGGGCAATCTCGTCCTCGTCGTCGGTACCAAGAATTGGTCGTCCTGGTCGCTTCGTCCGTGGCTGGCTCTCAAGCAGGCGGGCCTGCCGTTCGACGAGGTGCTGATCGACCTGCGCCGGCCCGACACCCGGGAAAAAATCCTCGCCCATTCTCCCAGCGGCAAGGTGCCGGTGCTGAAGAACGGCGCGCTGGCCATCTGGGATTCGCTGGCGATCTGCGAATATGTCGCCGAATTGGCCTGCGCCGTGCCCTTGTGGCCGGAAAACAAGGGAGCGCGCGCCGTGGCGCGTTCGATCAGCGCCGAGATGCATGCGGGATTCCCGGCCTTGCGCCAGCATCTGTCGATGGATGTCACGCAACGTCTTCCTTTGCCCGAACTGCCGCCCGAAGCCGTGGCCGACGTCGAGCGCGTGAAGGAGATCTGGAGCGATTGCCGGCATCGTTTCGGCAATGGGGGGCCGTTTCTGTTCGGCCGCTGGTCGATCGCCGACGCCATGTATGCGCCGGTGGTGACCCGTTTTCACACCTATGGCCTGCCCTTGGACGCCGTCAGCGCCGCCTATGTCGAGGCCGTCCTCGCTCTGCCGTCCCTGCAGGAATGGATCGCCGCCGCCAAGGACGGCGCCGGCAGTCGTGGGTAAGGGGGCTCGGAAATACCCGTCGTCTCAGCGAAAGAGCCTATGAAACAACGCCGTCATTGCGCGTGCCGCCCCGCCCTGAATGAAAAGGACGAGTGGCACCGGCGTCCCTGCCGGTGTCCGCCGCTTGCGCGGCGGAGTCTTTATCTCCACCGGCAGGGACGCCGGTGCCACTGACGCTTTTCTTCTTTAGCCAAAGGCGAGGCGATCCGGTTCTTCCGGTAAGCCGGATCGCTTCGCCTTTGGCTTCTCGCAATGACGTTTGACATGCGGCCCCGAGAGGGATCATCGCGCAACTTGGTTCTCCCGATAGAATCGCGCCGCGCCGGGATGCAGGGGCACGCCGAGGTCGGACAGGGCCGTGGCCAGCCTGATCTGGGTGCCCTGCGACAGGCTTTCGGCCAGGATGGCCGTGGTGGCCGGGTGCCACAGGGCCTTGGTGATGCCCCAGACGAGGTCGTCGGGCAATTCGGCGGCGGCCACCAGGCTGATTCCCAGCTGCAGGGTCGGCACGTCGTCGGAGGTGCCGTCGTAAAGGCCGCCGGCGATGATCGACGGGATCAGCAGGGGATTGCTCTTCTTCAGTTTCTCGGCGCCCTCGCCGGCGATCGGGACCAGCCGGATGGGCTGGCGTTTGGCCAGTTCGCCGACGGCCGGCACGGGCGCCCGGTCGATGACGAAAAAGGCGTCGAGGCTGCCGGCCGACATGGCGTCGGCCGCCAGGGCCGAGCGCAGGAATCGCACCTTGATGTCGCTTTCCCTGATATTCCAGGCGGCGATCATCTGGCGGGCATGGAGCAGCGTGCCCGAGCCCGCTTCGCCCAGCGACACGCGCTTGCCCTTGAGGTCGCCGGGGTTTTGGATGCGGGCCTCGGGGCGGGCCACCAGATGGAACTGGCTGGGATAAAGATTGGCGATCGAGCGGAGATTGTCGACGGCCCGTCCGCGGAAGGGCCCGGTTCCCTGGGCCGCCCACATCGCCACATCGGCCTGGACCAGGGCGATGTCCAGGCGGCCGTCGCGGATGGCTTCGATATTGGCGACCGAGCCGCCGGTCGCCGTCGCCACGGCGATCAGATCGGGGACGCCGCAGCTGCCGCCCCGTTCGCAGGACGGCGCGCCGGGAGGATTGCTGATGGCGCCGGCGATCAGGCCGCCGATCGGGAAATAGCTTTCGGCCGGGGGACCGGTGCCGACCCGCAGGTAACGGAGATCGTCGGCCCGGACCAGGCCGGAGGCGGAAGGGATGAGGAGGACGGCGAACAAAAGGGCGCGGCCGGCTCTCCCGGCGTCTCGCCAGACCGTCCGTTCGCGGCCCCACGCAGCCATCAACTGATTTCCATCCGACGGTTCCCGTTGACGCCAGGATCATCTCCTTACCTGGATTTAGGGTGCGGCCAATCACCTTGCACCCCATCCATAGGGTGATATGATCGCTTGCCTGGCCAATCCCTCCGCCGGTGTTCCCAGATGGTGCGAACTGATCCTCGGGCTGCTCGACGGGCGGAGATGGGCCCGGCGACGATTGTCCCGCGATGTTCGGAGGTGTCGATAGTGTCTTTCATGCCGCCATTCGGTGAGACCAGGCTTCGGACCCCGGCATGATCATCGGGACCGTTCTGGCCGGCTTTCTGCTGCTCGGCCTGTGCGCCATTCTTCTCCAGCGTTCGCCGCTTGTGCATGAACTGATCTATGCGGGCTGCCTGGTGCTGACCGCGACGCTGGTCGGCGACGGGCTCTGGCATATCATCCAGTCCGGCCAGGAAGAGGTTCCCGCCGTCGTTCTGCCCTTCGGATTGCCCTGGCTGCATGCCCATTTCCGCCTGGACAGCCTGTCGGCCTTCTTCCTGGTGGCGATCAATTTCCCGGCCGCCCTGGCCAGTTTGTTCGGCATCGGCTACGGCGGCCACGTTCCGCAGGCCAGGCGGGTGACGCCGCTCTTCCCGCTGTTCCTGTTCGGGATGAACGGCGTTCTGATCGCCGACGACGCCTTCGTCTTCCTGGTGTCCTGGGAATTCATGTCGCTGTCGTCCTGGCTGCTGGTGCTGTCGGACCATACCAATCCGGAGGCCCGCAAGGCCGCCATGGTCTATCTGGTGGTGGCGGTGTTCGGCACCTTTTGCCTGCTGCCGGCCTTCGGTCTGCTGGCCGGACCGGGCGGGGCCTACAGTTTCGCCGCCATGCGGGCGGCCCATCTGTCGCCGGTGGCCGGCGCGCTGGTGGTCCTGCTGGCCCTGCTGGGGGCCGGTTCCAAGGCGGGGCTGGTGCCCTTGCATGCCTGGCTGCCCTTGGCCCATCCGGCCGCCCCCAGCCATGTCTCGGCCCTGATGTCCGGCGTGATGACCAAGGTCGCCGTCTATGGACTGATCCGCATCCTTTACGATCTCAGGGCCGACGTCGGGTGGCAGTGGGGCTTCGTCATGATGGTGCTGGGCGCCGTCTCGGCGGCGATGGGCGTTCTCTATGCCCTCATGCAGCGCGATTTGAAGACGCTGCTCGCCTATTCGACGGTCGAGAATATCGGCATCATCTTCATCGCGCTGGGCCTGGCCCTGGCCTTCCGCGATCATGGCGAGATCGCGCTGTCGGCGCTTTCGCTGGTGGCGGCGCTTTACCATGTGGTCAATCACGCCTTGTTCAAAAGTCTGCTGTTCCTGGGTTCGGGGGCCATCCTGCAAGCGACGGGCGAGCGCAACCTCGACAAATTGGGCGGTCTGTTGAACCGCATGCCGGTCAGCGGATTCACCTTCCTGATCGGAGCCTGCGCCATTTCCGCCCTGCCGCCGCTCAACGGCTTCGTCTCGGAATGGCTGGTCTTCCAAAGCCTGTTCAAGGGACCGACGGTCGCCCATTGGGCCATGCGCTTCGGCGTGCCGGTGGTCGGCGTCGCCATGGCCCTGGCGGCCTCCTTAGCCGCGACCTGCTTCGTGCGGGCTTTCGGCATCGCCTTACTGGGCCGTCCCCGGTCGCCGGCCGCCGAGGCCGCCAGCGAGCTGCAGCTCAGTATGCAGCTGACGATAGCCATCCCGGCCTTACTCTGCCT
>JAATGN010000220.1 GCA_015654615.1 Rhodospirillales bacterium | reverse complement strand
TCTGCTGCGCCTGCATATTCGCCTGCTGCTGCTGCTCCAGTTCCCTTTGGCGGACCAGATTGGTCTTGAACACCTGGATGGCCCGGGCCATGTCGCCCGTCTCGTCCTGGTTTTCCAGGCTGGGCACCTGGACGGCCACGTCGCCGGTGGCCAGTTGCCCCATGACGCCGGTCATCTGCGCCAGCGGCCGGGTGACGATCCGTCCGAAGATGAATTTGATGACGAAGACGACGGACAGCGTGATCAGCACCGCGATGACCACCATGCCGATCAGCATCGTCTTGAGGTCGGAAAACTCCGCGGCCGTATTCAAGCTGCTGGAGAAGACGCCCATGACGTCGCCCTTCTTTTCTCCCATCAGGCCGCCGTGACAGGAATGACAGGCGGACGAATCGGCCCCCGAGGTAATCCCATAGAGGATCGGTATGCTGTAACGATAGGCCCCGTCGACGAAGCGCCCGACCGGCTTGCCGCTGCTCAAGGCCTCCTGGTCCACCGCGTCCAGGGGCTTCTTGGCCGGCCGGGTGGGTTCCTCCTCGGCCATATAGGTGACTTCCTTCGGTCCCCATACGCTCCACAGTTTTCCCGGATAGTCGGTGTTGCGGCGGTCGAACCAGCTGTCGAAGACGGCGACGGCGATGTTGGCCTTGTCCTGGCGGCGTTTGTCGTGCGCGGCGGCGACCAGGGAATTCAGCGAATTCAATTCGTTTTCGGAAAAATGCTGGAGCTTTTCTTCCATCCGATTGGTTTCAACCACGCCGACCACCCCGGTCGCCGTGATCGCCATCATCAGCACCCCAACACCGCTGATAACCATGAACCTGGCCTGCAGGGTCATTTTCTTCCACCAACCGAACATTATCTCTCCTCCAGACTCTTCGGCAAATTGCCGCCGAGTATCCATATCATATTTATCCCTATTGTATAAAACTCTCAAGCTTGACTATTTTCCAATCGCAAAATTTGCAAAAAACCACCTCATCAGCAAAACTAAAGCACCCCAAAAACATGGAATACTCAATTTACAGTTGATTTTCAATCGCGAACGCTACACCTTTTATTGACGAGGTGCGCGTCAGTAAGGACGCCCATTGGCTCTAACCCAAATACCATCCGATTCACCGGTAGGATTATTCAAGTATTTCATATATTTTTTATCTTCTCCCATGATGTGTTGTAAAAGCCAATTATAGATAAGATCAAACAGAGTCTTGGCATTGACTGACCGTCCGTGCTCAACGTCCGATTTCAAGCCAAAAACGATGTCATACATCTTATCGTGCTGGTCTTTATGGATATGCCAAAAAGGATATCCTGCCTTCTTCATGCATTGTTCTTCTTCGCTGAAATGCACGAGAACGAAATCTTCCAATTTCGCCAGAATGGCATGTACTTCGGCATCGCCGCCCGCGGCATCGAGCAGCGGATGCAGCCGGTTCAGGCATTCGATGATCATTTTGTGATGTCCGTCGAGCACATCCGACCCGACGGACATCTGTTCCGTCCATTCGATGAATTGCATCATTGACCCCAGTGACAAACGACCAGCCGGCACGATCCGCCTTTCCGACGCCCCGGCCTGCCTTACCCTTCCATCAGCGCGCGCACGTGCGACGCGACGCAGGCCGCCAAGGCGCGCGTGTCGTAACCGCCCTCCAGGACGGAAACCAGCCGGTGATCGCAGAATTCGGCGGCGATCAGCAGCAACTCCCGCGTCAGCCACTCGAAATCGCCGACCTGCAGCCGCAAATTCGCCATCGGATCCGCCGCATGCCCATCGAATCCCGCCGAAACGATCACGAAATCCGGAGAAAATTCGCGCAAACGCGGCAGGATGACCTCGCCATAAGCCAGGCGGAACGCATCCGAGCCGCTGCCCGCCGGCAGCGGCACATTGACGACGGTGCCGCCGCCCGGCAGGCCGCGCTCGTCCTCCGTTCCGCTGTAGGGATAGGCGTCGCGCTGATGCGTCGAGGCATAGAACATGCCCGGCTCGTCCCACAGGATCTGCTGCGTTCCATTGCCATGGTGGACGTCGAAATCGATCACCGCGACCTTCTTGAAGCCGCAGGCGTCGCGGGCATGCAAGGCGCCGATGGCGGCATTGGAAAAGAGGCAGAATCCCATCGCGCTCGCCCGCTCGGCGTGATGTCCGGGCGGACGCACGGCGCAAAAGGCGTTGCGGCAGCGCTTGGCGCCCACCTCCTCGACCGCGGCGCAGACCGCTCCGGCGGCCCGCAGCGCGGCCTCGCCCGAGTGGGACGAGACGAAGGTGTCGTCGTCTATCGAATAGATATCGCCGTCGGCGGGAACCACCGACAAAATATGATCGATATGATCCATCGAGTGGGCGCGCAGCAATTGCTGCGTGGTCACGCGCGGCGCTTCCTCCCGCGCGAGAAACGAAAAGTCTTCATGTTCGAGGATATGGTTGATCGCCTTCAGACGATCGGCGCACTCCGGGTGATAATCCCCCGTTTCATGCTGCAGACAGGCTGGATGCGTCAGCAAAAGGGTCGTCATTCTTCGAGAACCTCCCTGGCGGCAAATTTTTATTATTTGTCCTGCCGTCATCCCTATGATCGTCACCAGCTTCTTTTTCGATCTTTGGCCGGTGTATTCTTTTCCCGCATCCTCCGCTGTCCATCCGGAAAAAGCGGAACGGGCGCCCGCCCTAACGGGGCCCGAAAAACAATTTCCGGGGAGAGCGGTCGAGTCCCCACTCGATCATCTTTTTGGTCACGTTCAAAATATCCTGCACCGAGAAGGGTATGGCAACGGTTTCGTTCGCTCCGGCGGCGCGCGCCTTGGCCTGCGCATCGTCGTCCAGGCGCGACGCCAACATGACGATGGGGGTCTTCAGCTTGCATTCCCGCCGAAGATGCCGCACGAAGCCGATGCCGTTCAGCGATTCCATCGTGTATTCGCAGAAGATGATATTCGGGGAATACTCCATGATCTTATTGACCATCTCGAGACCGGTTCCGTAGAGCATGGAGGTTGCGCCGGCTTGCTTGAGGGCGGTCACCAGAAGGTCGCGAATCAGTTTTCCCTCGACGGCCAGCATGACTTTCCTGTCCGTCAGCAACTTTCCATGCGTCACGCCCACCATCGCCGCACCCGTTCGACCAAATCTGACGACCACGCCGTCCAGGGTAATCGAATTTCCATCAAATGGCGAGAATGTCCCAGGAATATTACGACTCCGCAACCGATGAAAATGGAACGACCGTGTTGATACGACCGAATTACTTTCGTAGATGATCACATTTCTTAATGTTTCCATCGTAAATATATAGAAATTCGACGATTTTTGTCGAGAATATCATACGTATTCATGATGAAATGAAAGAGTAGATTCGCATAAAATGATAAATTAATTGTTACATTATTCTATTTTTAACCGGCCGCGACCCTCGCATGGACCGAAATCGTCCATCCGCGTCCGCCATATCCTTTTGGTGGAACGAGGCGGGAAGACCGAAGGCGCTATTGCCGCGCCTCGATCGCCGCTTCCGCCGACCATTTCTCCAGACGGCTCGTCTTGCCCAGCAGGTCGAGATATTCCCTGTCGAGCGGCAACCGGCCGACGTGCGCGCCCTTGGCCGGCAAGGCATAGATGGGCGACGGCCCGGCCAAAACGCGCGCGACATGGACCAGGCCGGCGATATCCAATTCACTGGTCGGCGCGACGCTCGGCCGTCCCAGGAAGGCGACGGCCTCGACCACCGCCTTGTTGAACCCCCAGAGCCCGAGCAGATAGGCGCCGACCTGAAAATGGCTGGCGCCGAAAACCTCTTGCTCGGCATCCAGGGGGTCGGCTCCCGCCGCGACGGCCGCCTTGACGCGGGCCACGTCGTCGGGCCGCTGATCGAGCAGAACCAGCAGGCCGACGGAACTCAGCATCGCCGCGCAGTAGGCTTCCTCCTGGATGCGGATATCGAAGCCCTCCAGCTTGGCGAGCCGCCGGGCGAGCCGGGCGGCGAAGAAACTGTCGCGATTGATCTCTTCGACCAGTTTGCCCATTTCCGGCAGCCCCCGGAAACTCCGGAAGATACCGATGCGCAAAACCAGGGCCCCCAGGGTTTCGAACCCGAGAACGCGCACCGCCTGCAACGGCATGGTCAGCCGCGACGACAAGGCGAAATAGGCGGAATTGGTCAATTTGAGCAATTCCGCGGTCATCGCCACATCGCGTTCGATGATATCGGCGAGACCGTTGGCCGACGCCTCCGGCCGTTTCATATAGTCGATCAGGCGGTAATAGGTATCGGGCGGCGTCGGCAGACCCTTCAGGCCGGCCAGCAGTTTCCGCAGATTTTCCGATCCCAGCACCTGGTTCAGCGCGAAGGCGCGGCGGATGACGTCGGCCAGAAGCTGGGCCGAGCAGGGCTTGGCCAGAAACTGGTGGGCCGACTCGACCATCCGCATCACGCTTTCCGCGTCGGAATAACCCGACAGGACGACCCGGACCGCGCCGGGGGCGCGGCGGCGAACCTCGGCCAGCAATTCGGCTCCGTCCATTCCCGGCATGCGCATGTCGGAGACCACCGCGTCGAAAGGTTCCGTCTCCATCAGATCGAGGGCGGCGCGCCCCGTTTCGACGAAGCGCATGTCCCACTCGACCCGCATGTGGCGCAGCATGCGCTGCAGGCCCTGCAGGACGTTCGGCTCGTCGTCGACGAAAAGAATGCGCGGACGCCCCATCAGTCGTTCCCCGCAGCCGTCGCCTTGCCGTCGATCGGCAAATGGATGGTGAAGACCGTCCCCTTTCCCTCTTCGGTGTCGACCGAGATTTTTCCCGAATGCTTGGTGACGACCACGTCGCGGCAGATCGCCAATCCCTGGCCGGTCCCCTTTCCCACCGCCTTGGTGGTGAAGAACGGGTCGAAAATCCGGTCCCTGATCGCTTCGGACATCCCGATGCCGTCGTCCTTGACGACGATGTCGACAAGCCGCCCATGCCGCCGGGTCGCCACCGAAATGCGACCCTTGCGTTCCGACTGGCGGGCCTGAATGGCATGCGCCGCATTGACGATAAGGTTGAGCAACACCTGATTCATTTCACCCGGCAGGCATAACACCTGCGGCAGGTCGGCCGCCAGATCCATGTCCACTTCGGCGATATGCTTCCACTCGTTGCGGCTGACCGCCAAGGTGTTTTCGATCGCCCGGTTCAGATCGACGGCGACCTTTTCGCGTTCGCCCGGATGCGAGAACTCCTTCATCGCCAGGACGATCCTGGCGACCTGGCCGACGCCGTCCAGCGACTGGCTGACCGCCGGCGGCATTTCCTCCAGGAGATAGTCCATATCCGCCGCGGCCAGGAATTTTTCCAGTTCGTCCCTGGCTTGCGCATCCGCCTCCGAACAATGCCGCTCGGCGAAGTCGCGATAGCGCCGCATCACCTGCAGGAGGGTGCCGAGAGAATCCCCCAGAAAACGCAAATTATCGCCGATATATTGGATCGGCGTATTGATTTCGTGCGCGATTCCAGCCGCCAACTGGCCGACACTGGCCAATTTCGAAGCTTGCAGGGAATCCTGCTGCGCGCGCTTCAAGGAATAGATGTCGCGAAACGAAATGATGATTCCCTTGCGGATTCCATCCTCGACGAGAGCGGAACAGGCATAACCGACCACCAGCGTGCGCCCGTTGTGCAGTTGGAAAACCGCATCGTCGTCGCGCCAGGGCTGGCCGGTTTCCACCGCCTTGCTGAAGGGACTCTCGGCGAAGCGCAGCAGTTTTTCGCCCGACCGCAGACTGAAGATCGAATCGACGTAGCGACCGGCGATTCGCGGCGTCTGTTCGTCGCCCAGCAAATTGTCGGCCGAGTGATTGGAAAAGGCGACGAACCCGTCGCTGTCGGTCACCAGCACCCCTTCGAAAAGGCTTTCCGTAATGGTGCGAATGCGGTCCTGGCTTTCCCGCAACGCCTCTTCCATCCGTCGCCTTTCGCTGTTCTGGCGGGCCAGGCGGTCGTATTTTCGCTGAAATTGAGTCCGTTCGATGGCGTAGCGAACGATCCGCCGCAAGGCTTCCGCATTGATCCGCCGCTTGACCAGATAGTCATGGGCTCCGGCATGAACCGCCGCCGCGCCGACATCCTCGTCTTCCGTGTCGGTCATCATCATCAGGGGCGCCGCGCCGGCCGCCTCGACGATCAGCCGCACGCTGTCCTGCCATCCCGATCGCACTTTGCCGGCATCGAAAAGCACGGCGTCGAAGCTTTCCACCGCCAGCACCTCGCGGGCCTGATGAAGCGTTTCGACCGTTTCGATCTGAATCTCGAATCCCTGGCGGGACGCCAGCATATCGACGATCGTCGTCCGTCCGGCCTCATCTTCCGACAGCAGCAGTATTTTCGACCGCATGACTTCAAAGCCTCACACTCCCGGAGGAGTCAGTCTAACACGATCCGCCCTCGTCGACAGGCGACACGACGATCGGCAACTCCGGGTTATCGGAAATCATCAAGGCGAACATTTCGCGGCGATCGTCCTCGTCGAACAGCCGCATCTGGCGCAGATAAAGGACCGACAGCGCCGGATTGAGGGGCGCCACCTCCCAACACTCGAAAAGCACGCCTTCGGCGATCATCCCCGCCAGGGGGTCCTGAATGCCCAGGCACCAGAGAAGTTCCCGTATCTTCAGACTCTCGACCGCCGTGGGACGAATGCCGAACTGTTTGGAAAACGCCTGGTTTCCCCAAATCACGAAACCATCGCGATGGATCAGCAACGGACAGGAAATGGTGGCAATGATGGAGTGCATTTGTCTTGAAGGCCGCTGCTTTTCCATTTGGTCTAACCCTTGCGCCCGCCGCGGCGGTGTGTCGTTAATAGGCGAATCGTAACGGTGCCGGATCTCCTGCCGATATCCCCATTTGAGGACGGACCAGGGAAGACTTCGAGAAAGGCATCCAACAAGGAGCGGAGGCGGAACGTCGTGAAGAAGCCACGCATTCTGTTCGTCGACGATGAACCCTATGTGCTCGACGGCCTGCAGCGGGCCCTGCGCAGTCGCAACGGCAGCTGGGACATGTCGTTTCTGGTTTCCCCGGCCGAGGCCATCGACGAGCAGCGGCGCAATCCGTTCGATGTCGCCGTCGTCGACATGCGCATGCCGGTGATCTCGGGGGTCGAACTGATCCAGGCGCTGACCGCGCAATGCGCCGCCACGATGGCCATCGTGCTCACCGGCGCCACCGATATCGAATCGGCCATCTCGGCGATCAACGAAGCCAATGTCTTCCGTTTTTACGCCAAGCCCTGCGCCGCCGAGGCATTGGCCGCCGGCATCGACCAGGCGTTGATCCAATCGGCGGCGAAGACGACGCCGTCGACCGAGGCCTCACCCGATGCGACGCTCGGCCTGGCCACCTTGAATCGCATCCCCATGGGGGTCGTGGTGGTCGATGCCGACACGAGCATCCTGTTCATGAACAGTCTGGGCCGGGAATATCTGGCCAGCGGCGACGGCCTGACCATGAGCCCGTCGGGCCTGTGCCGGGCCAGCCGCCCGGCCGAAACGGCGGAACTGCACCGTCTGGTCAAATTGGTGGTGAATGCCGGGGCGGAGACCCTGGCTCACGCCCTGGCGGTCACCCGCGAAGAAGCCGACCGCCCCCTTTCCGTGGTGATCGCGCCGCTGCCGGCCGAACACAACAACGGCCGCGTCGCCGTCCTGCTGATCAGCGATCCCGAACGCCAGACCCTGCCGTCGGTCGACACCGTGGCGAAGCTGTTCGATCTCACCGACGCCGAGG
The DNA here is from genome assembly GCA_015654615.1 of Rhodospirillales bacterium. Classification (GTDB taxonomy): domain Bacteria; phylum Pseudomonadota; class Alphaproteobacteria; order Rhodospirillales; family Magnetospirillaceae; genus Telmatospirillum. The sequence goes on along the minus strand of JAATGN010000220.1, from coordinate 12,939 downwards.
CGCGCCTGGCCCTGGCCCTCAGCGAGGGGCAGCGCATCGAGGATGCGGCCGAAAAGCTGGGCATCACCCTGAACTCCGCCCGCACCTATCTGAAACGCATCTTCAGCAAGACCGACGTCACGCGGCAGGCCGAATTGGTCCGGCTGATTCTGGCCGCGCCGACCTTGCTGAATTTGGGCGCGACAAAGCATCCACGGCGTTCCACCCTGGTGTAAAACGACCGATCCGGCGGGCGCCGCGGCAGGGCTCCGGCGAAACGTTCCGTCAGTGACGCCCCGCCGCATCGTCGAGCGAAGCATCGCCCACTTTCGCCAGGAAGACCTGCACGCCGTCCTGCAACGAACGGGCGCGCGCCAACACGCTCGTCGCGGCTTTCGACACCACGGCGGAGGCCTCGTCGGCCGCACTGGCCGCATCGAGCACCTCGCTGGCGTTGGCCGCCACGTCGCCGGTGCATTCCGAAACGCTTTGGACGCTCCGTCCGATTTCCCGGGTGGCCGTCGTCTGCTGCTGCACCGCCGAGGCGATGGAACCGGAAAACTCCTTGACCTTGACGATGATCGACGAAATCTCGCCCAGCGCCGCGACCGCTTCGATGGTCCGGGTCTGCACTTGCGAAATCTGAGCCGCGATATCGCCCGTGGCCTGCGCGGTCTGCGTCGCCAGATGCTTCACCTCATTGGCCACCACGGCAAAGCCCTTGCCGGCGCTGCCGGCCCGCGCCGCCTCGATCGTCGCATTCAGCGCCAGCAGATTGGTCTGGCCGGCGATGTCTTCGATCAAGCGGATGACGTCTCCGATCTTCTGCGCCGAGTCGGCCAGATTCTGAACCAGCGAATCGGTCCGCGCGGCCTTTTGGGTCGCGGCCTCGGCGACTTCCCGCGAGGCTTCGACCAAAGTGGCGATCTCATGGATCGAAGCGCTCAGCTGGCCCGCCGCGGCGCTCACCGTCTGCACATTGTCCGAGGCCATGTTGGATGCTCCGGTCACCGCATTGGCCCGCGCCGCCGTCCGTTCGGCGACATCGCCCATCGATTCGGCGCTTTTTTCCAATTCCGCCGCCGACGCCACCAATTCGGTGATGGTCGCGCCGGCCATGGCATCGAATTCGGCCGTCAGGGCCTGCACCTCGAGGGCGCGATCCTCCCGGGCCCGGCGCTCGGCTTCGATCTTCGCGACCTGTCCCCGCCGGGCCACCGCATTTTAGCGCCAGACGTCGACCGCGACCGCCATCTCGCCGATCTCGTCGCCGCGGCGCAGATCCAGGCTCACGCCATCCAGCGTTCCCCCGGCCAGCGTAATGGTCGCCTCCTTCAGCCGCCGGAACGGCGTGGTGATCGAACGCCGCACCAGCAGGACCGACAAGCAGGCGCCCGCCGCGATGCCGATCGCCGTCGCGCACGACAGAGCCATCCGCAGCCATCGGCCGAACCGCGAAAGCTCGTCGCGCATCAGGGAAATGTCATGGTTGTTCGCCGCGGCGAACGCCGCCACCTGCTTGCCCAAATTCTGGCGGTTGATCCGGTTGGCGTCGTTGTCGCCGAAATCGCGCGCCGCCGGATTGCCCTGCTGGCTGGCGATCCGCGCCAATTCCTTGCGGAAGGCGACGAATTTGCCGAGTTCGCTCCCCATCTCGTCCATTTTCCGCGTCTGGTCGGCCGGAACCAAAGCCCTCCAAGCCGCCGCCTCCCGTTCGAGATCGTCGAGCGTCTTCAGCAAGGGCGTCGCGAATTTCGTCACCTCGGCGGCGTCGCGGGCCATGTAGAGACCGCGCGAATCCATCACCGCCGCATAGATGTCGCCGTTGACGCGTTCGGCATGGAAAGCCCGATCCGAAGCATTCACGATCGCCTCGACATGGCCTTCGTAGGACACCATGGCCCACTGTCCGATGACCGCCAGGACGATGGAAACCAAAGACAGCATGGTCACCACGGCGTAGATCCTGGTGCCGATCTTCCATCTCATCATCATCCTCGTCCCCCCCCTCTTTTCTGAATGTCCCGGCCGGCCATGGCATCGGCCATTCGCCGCGGTCGGGGGATTTTCCCTTCCCCCGCGCCTTTCGGAATATCCCCATTTGGGGAGGGTATCGCATGTCCCGGTTTTAATCCTTGATAGATTACGATGGAAAATGAAACGTCGCCAAGTTGCGCTCATTTTCTGGCGGGTTCTGTCGGCGGTGTTTTTTGTGTGCACGTCGAGCCGGGACCGTGCGACGTGATGCGCTGATAATCACTTGATATTGCAGGACTCCCTCTTCGCCCTCTATTGCTCATAGGATAGGCAATATCGGACATATGCCCAATAAATAGTCACATATTATCTCCGTTTATTCGCCGTCCCCAAAGCCGCTCCAGGCTCTGCGCGCGCCTCGCCCGGCGGACAGCCGTGGCATCCCTTTTGCAGTAACTACTTACCTGCGGCGTTCCGTCGCCGTGGTCCGGGGGATTCCCATTCGCGGAATGCCGCGACGCACAGGCGGAAGCCCGTTTTGGTTCGTATGACGAGGCGGAATGTCGGAGATCGGGAAGATCGTCGGCGTCGCTGCTCCAGGAGAAAGTCCGATGCCTTCCCTTTTGTTCCGAATTGTCCGCCGCGGCCTATGGATCTGCCTTCTCGGCATGGCCAGCTTGCCGGCTCATGCCGAATCCGTCGCGCGCTACGGCATCTCGATGGCCGACATTCCCCTGACCACCGGACAGCCGGACCGTGGAGCCGGTGCCTATCAATTCACCGGCCATACGCTTTACGATCCATTGGTCGCCTGGGAAGCCAATGTCGCCGAGCGTCCCGGCAAGCTGGTTCCGGGGCTGGCCACGGATTGGAAGCCCGACGCCAAGGACGCCACCAAATGGCTGTTCACCCTGCGGCGCGGCGTCAAATTCCACGACGGTTCGGCCTTCAACGCCGATGCCGTCGTGTGGAATCTCGACAAGGTCCTGAACGACAAGTCGCCGCAGTTCGACGCCAAGCAAAGCGCCCAGGTCCGTCCCCGCATTCCCTCGATCGCCAGTTATCGCAAGATCGACGACGATACGGTGGAAATCACCGTCAAGGAGGTCGATACCCTCTTCCCCTATCAGCTTCCCTGGTTCCTCATCTCCAGCCCGGCGCAGTTCGAAGCCGTGGGCCGCGACTGGAACAAATTCGCCAACCAGCCTTCCGGCACCGGCCCCTTCAAGCTCGACAAGCTGGTGCCGCGCGAACGGGCCGAACTGGTCAGGAATGCGGATTACTGGGACAAGACCCGGCTCGCCAAGACCGACCGGCTCGTGCTGATTCCCATTCCGGACGCGGTCACCCGCACCAACGCCCTGCTGACCGGACAGGTCGACCTGATCGAATCGCCGGCTCCCGATACCCTGCCGCAGCTGAAAAGTTCCGGCTTTTCCATCGTCACCAATGTGACGCCGCATGTCTGGCCCTATCATTTCAGCCTGTTGCCCGGTTCGCCCTGGACCGACATCCGGGTCCGCAAGGCGGCCAATCTGGCCATCGACCGCGACGCCATCGTCGCCTTGATGAACGGCCTGGCCAAACCGGCCAAGGGCCAGCTCGACCCGTCCTCGCCGTGGTTCGGCAAACCCGCCTTCGACATCAAATACGATCTGGCGGCCGCCAAGAAACTGATGGCCGAAGCCGGCTATTCGAAGGACAAGCCGATCAAGACCCGGGTGATCATCGCCCAGGGCGGCACCGGCCAGATGCTGTCGCTGCCGATGAATGAATTCGTCCAGCAAAGCCTGGCGGAAATCGGCATCCAGGTCGATTTCGAGGTGGTCGAGCTGGAGACGCTCTATCTGCACTGGCGCAACGGCGCCAAGGCCGACATGAATCTCGGCAAGGGCATCACGGCGATCAATCTGGGTTATGTGACGTCGGATCCCTTCTATGCCCTGACCCGCTTCGTCGACAGCCGCTATGTGGCGCCCAACGGCGTCAACTGGGGCAACTATGCCGATGCCGAAGTCGACGACCTGCTGGCCAAGACCCGCGTCACCTTCGACACCAGGCTGCAGGACCAGTATCTGGCCCAGGTGCATCAGAAAATGGTCGACCAGGCCCTGATGCTGTGGGTGGTCCACGACGTCAACCCGCACGCCCTGTCGCCCAAGGTCAAGGATTTCGTGCAGGCCCAATCCTGGTTCCAGGACCTGACCACCATCGGAATGCGATAAGCATGCTGTCATACCTGCTCAAAAGGCTCGTCTATGCGCTGCCCATCGCGCTCAGCGTCACCTTGGTCTGCTTTCTGCTGGTCCACATCGCGCCGGGCGATCCGCTGAACGCGGTCGCCCCGGCCGACGCCCCGGCCGAGGTGGTCAATGCGCTGAAGGCGGCCTACGGTTTCGACAAGCCCCTGCCGGTTCAATATTTCCGCTGGCTGGGGCGGGCCCTGACCGGCGATCTCGGCACCTCGATCGCCACCGGCCGCCCGGTGGCCTCCGAGGTGCTCTCGGCGGTCCGCAACACCATTCTGCTGGCCGTCATCGCCGCCGTCATCGGCTTCGCCCTGGGCGCCGTCCTGGGCGGCATCGCCGGATACCGGCACCGCGGCATCGTCGACCGCCTGGCCACCGCGCTTTCGGTGGTCGGCGTCAGCGTGCCGCACTATTGGCTGGGCATGGTGCTCACCATCATCTTCTCGACGCGGCTCAATTGGCTGCCCGCCATGGGCGCCGGTCCCGGCGGATCGAAGGAATGGATCTGGGACCTCGACCATATCCGCTATCTGGTCCTGCCGGTGGCCACCCTGATGGTCATTCCGCTCGGCATCGTCACCCGGACCATCCGCGCCCTGGTCGCCGACACGCTTTCCAAGGATTTCGTCCAGGCGCTGCGGGCCAAGGGCCTGAGCGACCGGGCCGTCTTCCTGCATGTGGTGAAAAATGTGGCACCCACCGCGCTGGCCGTCATGGGTCTGCAGCTCGGTTATCTGATGGGCGGCTCGATCCTGGTCGAAACCGTCTTTGCCTGGCCCGGCAGCGGCTTCCTGCTCAACACCGCCATCTTCCAGCGCGACCTGCCCCTGCTGCAGGGAACCATCCTGGTTCTTTGCCTGATCTTCGTCCTGCTCAACCTGGTGGTCGACATGCTGCAGCCGATGATCGACCCCAGAATGCGGCGCAGTTGAGAGCCATCATGTCGGAAACCCTCGCTCAGCCATCCACGCCCACCGCCTCGGCCAAGGCCCCTTCCCGCAATTATTGGGTGGGCGTCCTCGGCCGGATCGGCCGGGAAAAACTGACCGTCGTCTGCGCCGTCATCCTTTTGATGATCGTCCTCCTGGCCGTTCTGGCCCCCTGGCTGATCGGCGCCGATCCCTATAAAACCAGCATGATCCACCGGCTGCTGCCGATCGGCTCCGCCGGCGCCCTGCTCGGCACCGACGAACTGGGACGCGACATGATCGCCCGCCTGGCCTACGGCGGCCGCATGTCGCTGCTGATCGGCGTGATGCCGGTGCTCATCGCCTTCGTCATCGGCAGCGCGGTCGGCATCTTCGCCGGTTATGCCGGCGGGCGGATCAACATGGCGATCATGCGCCTGCTCGACGTCTTCTACGCCTTCCCCTCGGTGCTGCTGGCCGTCGCCATCGCCGGCGCTCTCGGCCAGGGCGTTTCCAACAGCATCCTGGCCCTGACGCTGATCTTCATCCCGCAGCTGACCCGCATCGCCGAAAGCGTCACCACCCAGGTGCGTTCCCTCGATTATGTCGAGGCGGCCCGGATGAGCGGCGCCTCCAGCCTGACCATCATCCGCGTGCATATCCTGGGCAACGTCCTGGGGCCGATCTTCGTTTACGCCACCGGCCTGGTCAGCGTCAGCATGATCCTGGCCTCCGGCCTGTCCTTCCTGGGACTCGGCGTCAAGCCGCCGGAACCCGAATGGGGACTGATGCTGAACACCCTGCGCAGCGCCATCTATGTCAACCCCTGGGTGGCCGCCCTGCCGGGCGCGATGATCTTCATAACCTCCATGTGTTTCAATCTGATGGCCGACGGCATTCGCTCGGCCATGGAGGTCACGGAATGACGGCCGCCCCCCTCCTGCCGACCGCCGAAGACCGCGGCGGTCCGGCCCAGCCGATTCTTCTCGTCAAGAATTTGCGCAAGCATTTTCCCTTGGGCTCCAGCCTGTTCGGCCGCAGCCGCGGCGCCGTCCACGCGGTCGACGGGGTCGACATCACCGTCCCCAAACGGACGACCTTGGGGATCGTCGGCGAATCCGGTTGCGGCAAATCGACGACGGCCCGCCTGCTGGCCCGCCTGATCGAACCCGACGACGGCGAGGTGATCTTCGACGGAGAAGCCGTCGGCGTCGAAGGAGGCATGCCTCTCAAGGAGTTGAGGCGGAATCTTCAACTGGTCTTTCAAGACTCCTTCGCCTCGCTCAATCCCCGCATGACCATCGAACGCGCCATCGCCTTCGGCCCGCAGGTCCACGGACTGCCGGCCCATGAGGCCATCCTCCGCTCGCGCCACCTTCTCGATCGCGTCGGCCTCGAACCCGGCCGCTTCGGCGGCCGCTACCCCCACGAACTGTCCGGCGGGCAACGCCAGCGGGTCAATATCGCCCGGGCGCTGGCCTTCAATCCGCGGCTGATCATCCTGGACGAGTCGGTCTCGGCCCTCGACAAATCGGTGCAGGCCCAGGTCCTCAACCTGCTGATGGATCTGAAGGAGGAACTGAAGCTCACCTACATGTTCATCTCCCACGATCTCAACGTCGTGCAATATATCAGCGACCATGTGATGGTGATGTATCTCGGCCAGGTGGTCGAGGTCGGCCCGGTCGAAGAGGTCTATACCCATCCGCGCCATCCCTATACGCAGGCCCTGCTCTCCGCCGTGCCTTCGCTCGACCCGCACCGTCGCACCGAACGCACGCCGCTCACCGGCGATCCGCCCAATCCGATCAATCCGCCGCCCGGTTGCCGTTTTCGCGACCGCTGCCCCAAGGCCCACGCCGTCTGCGCGGAAATCGCCCCGCCCGGCATCGTCGTCGGCACCGATCACAGCGTCGCCTGCCTGATGGCCGATCCGGCCTCGGGCCATCCGGACGCCTTTTGAAGGAACGGCCCATGAGCAATCCCCTCATCACCGTTTCCGACCTCACCGTGACCTTCGGCGGCGCCCGCCCGGTGCATGCGGTCAATGGGGTCAGCTTCACCGTCGCCACCGGCGAGGTGCTGGGCCTGCTGGGCGAATCGGGCTGCGGCAAAAGCGTCACCTTGCGCTCGCTGCTGCGCCTGCATCCGCCGCGCCGCACCACCTACGGCGGACGGATCGAGGTCGACGGACATGACATCCTGGCGATGAGCGAGGACCAGCTGAGCCGCTATCGCGGCGCCGTCACCTCGATGATCTTCCAGGAACCGCTGCTGGCCTTCGACCCGGTCTATTCGATCGGCCGGCAGATCGCCGAGGCCATCCGCCGCCACACCGCCATGGACGCCAGCGCCGCCGAGGCCGAGGCCGTCCGCCTGCTCGACCGCGTCCAGATCCCGCAGGCCGCCAAGCGCTACCACGCCTATCCGCACGAGATGTCGGGCGGCATGCGCCAGCGCGCCATGATCGCGCTGGCCCTATCCTGCCGGCCCAAGCTGCTGCTGGCCGACGAACCGACCACGGCGCTCGACGCCACGGTGCAGATCCAGATCCTGCTGCTGCTCCGCGAATTGCAGCGCGAAATGGGCCTGTCGATCATTTTCGTCACGCATGACATCGGCGTCGCCGTCGAAATCTCCGACCGGGTGGCCGTGATGTATGCCGGACGCATCATCGAACAGGGACCGATCGCCGGCATCATCGGCGCTCCGGCCCATCCCTACACCCACGGCCTGCTGGCCTCGACGGTGACTCAAAACATGCGCGGCAGCCGCCTGGAGGCGATTCCCGGCGCCCCTCCCGATCTGGCCAATCTGCCGGCCGGATGCGCCTTCGCCCCCCGCTGCCGCCATGCCTCGGCGGCCTGCCTCGCCGCGGTCCCGGCTTACGAAAGCCGCGCGGAGCGCGGACTGGCCTGCTTCCACCCCCTCAACCAATCTCTGGCCCCATGCACATAAATCGGACAACCGCGCATCGGCACACTTCCGTCATTGGGAGTTCGGCATCGGCCAGCGGCCGACCCGCCCTGGATGAAAAGGAAAAGTGGCACCGGCCTCCGTGCCGGTGTCCGCCGCTTCGCGGCGGAGTCCTTATCCACCGGCAGGGACGCCGGTGCCACTGCCTCTTTTCTTCCTAGCGGAACGCGCAATGACGACAGGGAAACCGCCGTCTTAAGCTTTAGGAGAATCACCATGCGCCGACTGGCCCCCTTCCTTGCCGGCCTGTTCCTCACGTTCGGTCTTGCCGCATCCCCCGCCTCGGCGGGCGGGACATTGCGCATCGCCATGACGGCGACCGACATTCCCCTGACCACCGGCCAACCCGACAACGGCGCCGAGGGCTATCGCTTCACGGGCTACACCATCTACGACGCCCTGGTGAATTGGGATCTCTCGAAAGGCGACCGGCCGGCCGGCCTGATCCCCGGCCTGGCCACCTCCTGGGCGGTCGATCCCAAGGACAATACCCGCTGGATCTTCAACCTTCGCAAGGACGTCACCTTTCACGACGGATCGGCCTTCAACGCCGACTCGGTGGTCTGGAACTTCGAGAAGGTCCTGAACGAACAGTCTCCGCAATTCGACCCCAAGCAATCCGGCAACGTGCGCGGCCGTTTTCCCGGCATCAAGAGCGTCAGGAAGCTCGACGACCTCACCGTCGAGATCGTCACCAAGGCCCCGGACGCCTGGATGCCCTACGAACTGACCTGGATGTTCTTCTCGAGCCCGGCTCAGTGGGAAAAACTGGGGAAGAGCTGGGACAAATTCGCCATGCAGCCCTCGGGCACCGGGCCGTTCAAATTGACCAAGCTGGTCCCCCGCGAACTGGCGCAGTTGGAGCCCAACACGGCCTATTGGGACAAGAACCGCATTCCGAAGACCGACAAGCTGATCCTGATGCCGATCCCCGATCCCAACACGCGGACGGCCGCCCTCCTCTCCGGTCAGGTCGATTGGATCGAGGCCCCGGCTCCGGACATGATCCCCAATCTCAAAGCCCAGGGCATGCAGATCACCTCCAACGTCTATCCGCACACCTGGCCCTATCAGTTCAGCTTCCTCGAAGGATCCCCCTGGAACGACATCCGGATCCGCAAGGCGGCCAATCTGGCGGTCGACCGCGAAGGCCTGAAGCAGCTTCTGGGCGGCATGATGGTCCCGGCCGAAGGCCTGGTCTCGCCCGACCATCCCTGGTTCGGCACCCCCGGCTTCAAGATCAGATACGACCCGGCCGAGGCCAAGCGGCTGCTCAAGGAGGCGGGTTATTCCAAGGAACATCCGGTCAAGGCGAAGATCCTGATTTCGGCCTCCGGGTCCGGGCAGATGCTGCCGCTGGCGATGAACGAATTCATCCAGCAGAATCTGGCCGAGGTCGGTATCGCCCTCGATTTCGAGGTGCTGGAATGGCAGACGCTCTACGCCAACTGGCGCCAGGGCGCCAAGGACCCGGCCAGCCGCGGCGGCACCGCCACCAATGTGTCCTTCACCTGGCAGGATCCGATGGTCGGCTTCTATCGTTTCACCCACAGCTCGATGGTTCCGCCCAACGGTTTCAACTGGGGATGGATGTCGGATCCGACCGACGACGCGCTGCTTGACCAGGCCCGCCTGACCTTCGATATTGGGCAGCAGAACGCCATTCTGGCGAAGCTGCACGAACGCCTGGTCGACAATGCGGCATGGTTGTTCATCGCCCATGACGTCGGGCCGCGCGCCATGTCGCCCAAGGTGAAGGGCTTCGTGCAGGCACGCAGCTGGTTCCAGGATTTCACCCCGATCAGCCTGGACAAATGAGGAGCCGATGACACCTTCCGTCGACACGCAGGTCATCGTCGAGACGCTTCGGCGGCAGGGCATCTCCCTGCCGCCGGAACGCCAGGAGCAAGTGACGGCGACCGCCTGCCGGCTGGCCTCGACCAGCCGGACCTTGGAAGAGCGCCTGACCCTGGGCGCCGACCTCTATGGTTTCCACACCCTGTTGGCCGAAGAGGCGAAGCGCCGATGAGCGACGCCGTGCTGGGAAGCCTGTCGGCCCATGCGCTGTCGGCGCTGCTGCGCGACGGCGAGATTTCCGTCCAGGAGGCGACGCGGGACGCCATAACCCGGGCCGAAGCGGCCAATCCCACGCTCAATGCCGTTCTTTCCCTGGATACCGAGCAGGCGCTGTCCACGGCGGCCAAAGCCGACGCCGACCGCCGGGCCGCCGGTTTCCGGGGCGGGCCGCTGTTCGGCGTGCCGCTGGCCCACAAGGACATGTTCAACCGGACCGGCCGGATCGCCACTTGGGGGGCAAAGATCCGGGCCGCGGCCCCGGCGACCGCGGACGCCACCGTCATCGCGCGTCTGAAGGGCGCTGGGGCCGTTCCTTTCGGCGCCCTCAACATGGCCGAATTCGCCTTCGGCATCACCGGCCACAACTATCATGTCGGCCATTGCCGCAATCCGCACGATCCGGAGCATATCACCGGCGGTTCCTCGAGCGGTTCGGCGGCGGCGGTCGCCGCCGGCATCGTTCCCTTCGCCCTGGGATCGGACACCGGCGGCTCGATCCGCGTCCCGGCGTCCTGCTGCGGCATCGCCGGCATCCGGCCGACCTGGGGTCTGGTCAGCCGGGCCGGCGCCATGCCCCTGTCGCCGTCGCTCGACACCATCGGACCGCTGGCCCGCGACGTGACCGATCTGGCCCTGGCCTTGTCTTTGCTGGCCGGGGCCGATCCGGCCGACGCCACGGCCCATGCGCCCGCCGTCGATTATCTGGCGGCGCTTGAAATGTCGCCGAAGGGCTTGCGGATCGGGATCGACCGCAGCCTTCTGGAAGCCGTCACCCCGGCTGTCGCCCGGCTGCTCGAGGATGCCTTCGCCGTGCTGCGCGACGCCGGCGCCGTGGAAGTGCCGGTCGAAATGCCCGATCTCGGCGAACTCGACCGTTACGCCCAGTTGCTGCAATTCGGCGAGGCCTCGGCCTTTCACGCCAAATGGATGCGGGACCGCCCGGAGGACTATTCCCCGCAGGTGCGGGCCCGCCTGGAAGACGGCTTCGCGGTTTCCGCCGTCGATTACATCCAAGGCCTGCGGGCCCGCCCGCTGATCGCCCGGGATTGGCTGGGCGGCCCCTTCGGCCAGGCCGATGTCCTGTTCCTGCCGGCCCTGAACCGCGGCATTCCCACCCTCGCCGAAACCGACGTCGGCGGCGGCGAGACGATGGCGGCGATGATCGCCGGCTTGCTGCATTTCACCCGTCCCCTCAGCTACCTGGGTTTTCCCTGCCTGGCCCTGCCGACCGCGAAGGACGAGAAAGGCCTGCCCAACGGCTTCCAGTTGCTGGGCCGGCCTTACGCCGAGACCACCCTGCTCGGCCTGGGCAGCGCCTATCAGGCCGCCGTCGGCGTCCCGAAACCGCGCCTCGCCGCCGGGGCGGCCTGATGCTGCAGAGCGCGCGCGGTCAGCGGGGCATGGTCAGCGCGCCGCATCATCTGGCCAGCCAGGCGGGCCTGCGAGTCTTGCGCGACGGCGGCAACGCGGTGGAGGCCGCCGTCGCCGTCGCGGCGACCCTGGCCGTGGTCTATCCCCATATGACCGGCCTCGGCGGCGATGGTTTCTGGCTGATCGCCGAACCCGAGGCCGATCCGGTGGCGATCGACGCCAGCGGCGCCGCCGGCGTCGGGGTCAGCGGCGATCTCTACCGCGGCCACGCCGCGATTCCCTGGCGCGGGCCTTTGGCGGCCAATACGGTCGCCGGAACCGTCTCGGGCTGGGAGATGGCCCTCGGCCTGGCCGCCCCCTGGGGCAAGGCGCTGCCGCTGTCGCGGCTGTTCGAGGACGCCGTCCATTATGCCGAGCACGGCTTCGCCATTTCGGCCAGCCAGGCGGAATTGACCGCCGCGAAGTTCGCCGAACTGAGTCCGGTCTCCGGCTTTGCCGCCCAGTTCCTGGCCGAAGGCCGTCCGCCGGCCGCGGGCACGGTGATGCGCCTGCCGGCCCTGGGCGCCACGCTCCGCCGTCTGGCCGAGAACGGCTTGGAGGATTTCTACCATGGGGAGACGAAACGGCTGATTCTCGGCGATCTCGCCGCCGCCGGCGCCCCCCTCGGCGCAGAGGATTTTTCCCGGCATGCCGCCCTGACCCGCCGGCCGCTGACCGTTCCCCTGGCCGACGCCCGGCTGTTCAACACTCCACCCCCGACGCAGGGCCTGGCCTCGCTGGCCATCCTGGCGCTGTTCGAGCGCCTCGGCGTGACCGAAGCCGAGGGCTTCGCCCATCTGCACGGCCTGGTCGAAGCCACCAAGCAGGCCTTCCTGCTGCGCGACCGCGTCGTCACCGATCCGGCCTTCGCCGCCGAGGATCCGCAGTCCTGCCTGGCGGCCGACCGCCTCGACCGCATGGCGGCCGCCATCGACCCCCGGCATGCCCGGCCCTGGCCGGCCCCGCCCGGCGGCGGCGATACCGTCTGGCTGGGGGTGATCGATGCGGCGGGCCGCGCCGTCAGCATGATCCAGAGCGTCTATTTCGAATTCGGCTCCGGCCTCGTCCTGCCGCAGACCGGCATCACCTGGCAAAACCGCGGCGCCAGCTTTTCCTTGTCGCCGGGCGCCCTCAATCCCCTGCAGCCGGGCCGCCGGCCCTTCCACACCTTGAACCCGGCCATGGCCCGCTTCGCCGACGGGCGCCGCCTGGTCTACGGCACGATGGGCGGCGAAGGCCAGCCGCAGACCCAGGCCGCGATCTTCTCCCGCTATGCCTTTTTCAAGCAGCCGCCGCAGCAGGCCGTCACGGCGCCCCGCTGGCTCCTGGGCCGCACCTGGGGCGAGGACAGCGTCAGCCTGAAG
>JAATGN010000240.1 GCA_015654615.1 Rhodospirillales bacterium | reverse complement strand
TTGGTGGCGTAGATCACCGCGTTGGCGGCGCTGTTCCAGGCGTGGGGATCGGTGACGGTCCTGCCCTTGGTGGGGCCGTCGTCCTCATCCACCATGGTGCGCGCCGCGATGCCCTCGGAGGCGACGACGGTCTTGCCCTTGGTGCCCGACGCGGCGATCAGCCGGTCGATCCAGCCTTCCAGGCCCAGCCCGCTGACGAAGACCAGATCGGCATGGGCCAGGGAGTCGGCGTCGGTCGGGGTCGGTTCATAGACATGCGGGTCGCCGTTCGGGCCGACCAGGCTCTTGACATGCACATGCGAGCCGCCGACCTGGGCGACCAGATCGGCCAGCACGGTGAAGCTGGCCACCGCCTCGACATCCTTCGCCGCCGCCGATCCGGCGGCGAGAAGGACGAAAAGGCCGGTCGTTGCCGCAATTTTCCGTATCATCGAGAACTCCATCGATTGTTTCGACCGGACGGCCGCTTGCCGTCGGGCCTGCAGATGCCGTTTCGGCGGCGGGGCGCGCCCCGGCCCGCGACGCCATAAAATGAAATGTTATAACATTTCTCTTATGAACCGGTTTTGTGCGGCACGCAACTCCGATATGGTGGCGGCGGGCGCGGATGGCCTTGAACACAATTTCGCCATATTTCCGGCCTGATTTGACGCCACCTGCGACGCCGTTTCGACCAAGGGGACGCCTTCATGCTGCACGCGCGGGCTTCGGCCTTGCTGGCTTTGCCGTTCTGTCTGCTCGCCGGTTCGGCCCACAGCCATCCCCATGTCTGGGTCGATTACGACCTGACCGCCGTGTTCGAGCAGGGGCGGATCGTCGCCCTTCGCCAGGATTGGAGCTTTGACGAGGATTTCAGCGCCTCGGTGCTGACCGACGTCGCCAAGCACCATGGCAAGGGCGCCTTTTCGCCGGCCGAAATCGCCAATCTCAAGAAATCGGCTTTTTCGAATCTGCGGAATTACGACTATTTCAACCATGTCTGGGCCAGCGACAAGCCGGTCGCCGTCGGCAAGGAGGTCAAGGACTTCGAGCCCCGGCTGGACGGGGACCGCCTGGCCTACCGTTTCACCGTCGTCCTGCCGCAGCCGGTCGATCCCCATGCCGGACCGGTGCGGATCGGCATCTGGGACGACACTTATTACGTCGATGTCGGACCCGCCAAGGGCCATCCGCCGCACCTGGAGGGGCCGGGAGCCGAAGGCTGCAAGGCCAGCATCGGCGAGGACAAGAAGCATCCGATCTATTTCGGCTCCGTTTTCCCGCCTTCCGTGCAAATTTCCTGCTGAGGCCGTCATGGTCCGTCGTCTGCCGGTTCTTCTGGTCCTGCTCGCCGTGCTGTTCGCCGCCCCGGCCTGGGCGGCGGACTATTTCGGCCGTCCCGACGACGGGCCCGGCGCCGTTGCGCCGCCGGCCCGCCGGCCGGCGGACGCCTTGCCGTTCCTGCCGTCGGCCGCCGCCGCGCTTCCCGCGCCGCTGAGAGCCGCCTTGGGCGGTCTGGTGGCCATGCAGTCGCGTCTCAACGAACAATTGCGCGGCCATCTGCGGGCCGCCCGCGACGACCGGTCGGCCCGGCCGGCGGCGGCCATCGTCTTGTTCTCCTTCCTCTACGGGGTGTTCCATGCCATCGGGCCGGGCCATGGCAAGCTGGTGGTCGGCAGCTATTTCCTGACGCGGCGGGCCCGCCTGCTGCACGGCTTGTCGATGAGCGCGGCGGCCGCCTTCGTCCAGGCCTGTTCGGCGATCCTGCTGGTCGGCGTGCTGGCCGCCCTGTTCGACATCGGGACCCGGGCCATCCTCGACCACGCGGCCCTGCTGGAGGGCGTCAGCTATGCCGCCATCGCCGCTCTCGGCCTATGGATGGGCTGGGGGGTGATCAGCGGCCGGATCTGCTGCGACCACGATCATGGCGGCGGTCATGGTCATGCTCACGACCATGGGGAGCGCTGCGGCCATGACCACGACCACGACCACGACCATGGGCAGGAGGCCGGGACGGCCTCGCGCCGGGCCGAATGGGGGCATGTGCTGTCCACCGGGGCGGCGGTGGGCCTGCGCCCCTGTTCGGGCGCCATCCTGGTCCTGCTGTTCACCCTGGCCAACGACATCTTCCTGGTCGGGGTGATCGCCACCTTCGCCATGGCCGTGGGCGTCGCCATCACCGTGGCGGCGGTAAGCCTGGGGACCCTCGGCGTCAACCGCTGGCTGTCGCGGCCGGGCGACGGCGATCGTCCCTTGGCCGGGCGGGCCCGCAAGCTGGCCGCCCTCGGCGGCGCCGTCCTGATCACCGCCTTCGGGCTGTTGCAGCTGCTGGGCATCTGGCTTGGCGTCATCACGCCGATGGCCGGATAGATTTGGGCGTTTCTCCGCGCGGGAAATATCGTTTATCGAAAGTGGTGGTTTCGTCGTTGCGCGTTCCGCACCGGCCGGCGGCCGACCCGTCCTGGAGAATAAGGAAAAGTGGCACCGGCGTCCCTGCCGGTGCCCGCCGCTTACGCGGCGGAGTCTTTATCCACCGGCAGGGACGCCGGTGCCACTCGTATCGTTTGCGATCGGGATTGCCGGGATCACAGCCAGCGCAGGAACTGGTCCGTCCGGTCCTCCGGCGGCGGGGCGGGGACACGGTCGGGCGTGCCCAGATAGAGAAAGCCGACGATCTGATCGGCCTCGCCCAGCCCGAGCTCGGCATGCAGGGTCCGGTCGTACATCAGCCAGCCCGACCGCCAGATTCCTCCGAACCCCAGGGCTTGCGCCGCCAACTGCATGGCCATGACGGTGCATCCGGCCGCCAGTTGCTGATCGAACACCGGGACGACGTCGCTGGGCCTCGGCGTGGCCGCCACCACGATCACCATCGGGGCGCGATGCGGCATGCGCGGCGCCCGCTTGACCACCTCCTCCGGTTTGCCGGCGGCCTGCGCGGCGCGGTGCATCATGGCGCCCAGACGGTCGAGGCCGTCGCCGACGGCCACCAGGAAGCGGAACGGCCGCAGCCGCTGGAAGTCCGGAACGCGCAGCGCCGCCTTGAGGATCAGCTCCAAGGCCGCTTCCGATGGGGCGGGGGCCCGCAGGGCATGGCAGGAACGCCGCCCGAGCAGCAGGGCGAGCCCCGGGTTTCGGGCGTCGGATTCGGTCAGCATTCGATTTCCCCTTCGAGCCGATGCCCGTCCCGCAGCCGGTCGCGGATGGCCATCAGGGTCGCATCGATGGTTTCCAGGCGGCGCAGGACCTGCCGTTCCGTCTCGGAGGTGTCGATGACCTCGGCGATGCCGCCGTTGCGGATGACGATTCGCCGTTCCCCCCGCAGGGCCAGCAGCGGGTCGTGGGTCGAGATGAGAACGATCTTGTCCTTGGCCACCAGCAGATCGAGGGCGCGTTTGCGATCGACGCCGGCGTTTTCGATCTCGTCGATCAGGACGACGGGCGAGGCGCTGAGCAAGGCGGTATCGGCGATCATCAGCGCCCGCGTCTGACCGCCCGACAACTGGGTCACCGAAAGCTCGGCGGCGAATTTCTCGCCGGTCAGGTCGTTGGCGCAGGCGATCACCCGGGTCGCCATGTCGTCCGGCTCCGCCACCATCCGGCAGCGGGCATGCATGCCGATGAAGTCCTCGACCGTCAGATCCACCACGAAATTCATATTCTGCGACAATTGCGCCACCAGCTTGCGGTCCGCCGCGAACCGCCGGTCTCCGGCCGGCGGCCGGCCGTTGACCAGCACGCGCCGTCCGGTCGGCGTGTCGCCCTGGGCCAGGCATTCGATATCGCCGAGCAGACGGCTTTTGCCCGAGCCGGTGGGACCGACGATGCAGACGATATCGCCGGCGCGCAGGGTCACCTCGACGCCTTCCGGACGCCCCTGCTTGTCGCGGCCGCCGAGGATGGTCAGGGAGTCCAGCCGTTCGCCGGCCGCCACCGACATCCGGGTCGCGTCGTCCATCAGGCGCTGGATATGCTCGACGATCTGCTCCGGCTGCAGGCCGGTGTCGCCCAGGTCCTCGTCGATCAATCCGGCCAGCCATTCGCCCAGCGTGACGCCGGCGGGAATCTCGCCCAGCCCGAGCGAGGCCAGGAATTCGCCGACGCAGGGTTGGCCGGCGATCAGCGCGGCGATCGTCACGTCGCGGGGGGACAGGGCCATCATGGCCGGTCCTCGAATCGCATCTTCTTCACATTGCCGCGCTGATGGGTCTCTCCCAGCGCCGTTTCGCCGACGCAATAGGGACAGACCGAGGACGGCATGGAAAAGCGCAGGCGGCTGCCGTCCAGGCTGTCGGTGTCGGCGGCGGCGCGCAGGTGGAAGGCGACGTCCGTCGCCCCCTGTCCGGTGATGCCGTTGCAGAACACCGCCGACGCCTTCGGATTGGCCAGGCGGACATGGTAGGCGAACACTTCGCGTTCGGCCTGCGAGATGATGTCGCCCTTGGTGATCACCACCAGATCGGCCAGCCGCAACATCGGCCCGATCTTTTTCGGCGTCTGCACGCCGGCCAGGCTGTCGACCACGCAGACGGCCAGCACGCCGCCGATATGCGGCGAACAGCGATTGCACAGTCCGGCGCTTTCGCTGATCAGGATGTCCAGATCCTGCCGCTGCCCCCAGGCCAGGCAGTCCTCGATATTGGTGACGAAGAAATGATCCGGGCACAGCCCGCCGGACAGGCCGACGACGACCGGGATGGCGCTTTTTTGGAAAGCCTGGTCGTCGGTGGTGGAGAGGGCGTCGAATTTCGCCACCCCGACCTTGAGGCCGCCCTGCTGCAGAACGGCGGCGACCTTCAGAATGACCGAGGTCTTGCCCACCGAAGGCGAACCCGCCACCGTGATCAGCCGCATCGTTTCCTCACCCGGTCCAGGCGCCGAAGAACAGGCGCGCCGCCAATTTCGTCCGTTCGGCCATGTCGTGGCCGCGCACATGATCCCAGCCCAGCCATTTCAACCGGGCCGCGGCCGGAAAGGCGTCCGCCACCCCGGCCGCGGCCGGCGGATAGCGGTTCTTGGCCAGCACGGCGCCCAGGGAGGGGCCGGTCACGTAATCGATCAGGGGGCGCAGGCGCTCCATCCGGCCGGATTTTGCGACGAAGCCGATCGGCATGGCCAAGGCGCCGTCTTCCGGCCACACCACCGAGGTGCGGTCCCGGCGCGGACAGAGATCGGCCTGCAGCCACGGCAGGACGGCGACGGCGGCGCCCTGGTCGCTGGAGGATCCGGCGACGCGGATCGTCCGGACGTTGTGCAGCAGCGTTTTGACATTGGCGGCGAAGGCGGCGATGCCGTCCGGGCCGAATTCCTCCAGCAGGCAGAGCAGCAGGAATTCGTTGAAGTCGGTAAAGGGAAGGCGGTCGTTGGGGCGCCATCCGCCGAAGATGACGTCGCGCCGGAACTGCGGCCCCAGCAGGTCGCTCCAGCGGCGCGGCGCCGACCGGCCGCCGAGACGGTCGTGGTCGACCAGGAAGACCAGCGGAATGACCGCGAACACCGCGAAGACGCCCAGCGGATCGACCAGTCCGGCCTGCCGGCAGGCCGGATGGACGGGAAAGGGCGCCGTCCGGCCGAAGCGGTTCAGCCAGTCGGCCGACATCAGGTCGGGGGACCACGAGGACACCACCATGCCGGGCAGATCCCCGGCCGGGCATTCGGCCAGTCCCTGGAAGGGGGCCTGCCATTCGCCGCCCATCAGAAAGCTGCAGGAAAGGGGGAAATCGCCCGCCGCCCGCTGCTGCGCCACCACCCGGTCCAATCCGCTTTTGAACGGCCGCCGCAAGGGAATCGGCATGCGCCCCAAAAAGTCCAGGGCGCGGAGGGACGGGGACGGACCCGCCGTCCGCCAGCCAGCCGGACGAGGATCGTCGCAGACAGGGGACTGGCCGTCAAACATCGACACCGTCCATCGGCAGACCTCGTTTAAGACACGTGACTATAGAAATTCAATCTGTGGACAAAGTATTCGTTTGGATGCATAGAATGTCAATGCTAAAGAGTGGCGTTAATACTACAACAGAGTTTGTCGAATGTCAGACAATGAACAACGCACTGGATCGTACGTTTACGTGATGTATGTACAGTATTGTACGTTTCGGAACGTTCGCCGCCAGGCGGGCCCGACCCAATTCCCATCCGCCGGCGCCGAGGGAGGCCTGCGATGACGGCGCTGCTGCGGCCCCGGGTCCCCGGGCAGACCCGCATCCTCTATCTGGCCCGCTTCGCCCCGGATGATCCGGTCTATGAGATGAAGGCGGACGGCGTGCTGTCCGGTTACGCCGAATATCATTTCAATCTTTATAAGGCGCTGACCGAAATCGGTTATGCCGTGACCTCGAGTTCCAAGCCCTATGCCGCCTGGACGGCCGGCGGCAACGTGGATTTCGTGTTTTCCATGCTGAACCGCATGCCCTTCCGCAATCCCGAGATCCATGTCCCCAGCGTCTGCGAATATCTGCGCCTGCCCTATCTGGGGGCGCCGCCCAATATCCGGGCCCTGGCCGAGGACAAATACCTGAGCAAACTGGCTTTTCGCGCCCTGGGCCTGCCGGTGGCCGAGGGGCGCGCCTATGCCCGCGGCCAGCCCGCGCCGCCGCCGGCCTTCCGGGGACCCTATTTCGTCAAGGACCGTTTCGGCGCGGCCTCGGAGGGCATCACGGCGGACTGTCTGCAGGAGGACTGGGAGGGCGCCGCCCGCATCGTGCGCCGCCTGCATGAGCAGGGGCGCGACGTGCTGGTCGAGGCCTATTGCCCCGGCATCGATGTGACGGTGCCGGTGATCGGTCACGACCCTTATCTGCTGCTGGGCCATGTTTCGCCCTGTTCGGACAAGGCCGGCAATATTCTGACCGAGGATCTCAAGGCCGACGACCATCTGGGAAACCAGCTGGTCGACGTGGGGGGCGTCAAGGCGGCCATCGAGGACGACGTGGCGGCCCTTTGGCAAGCCCTGGGTCCCATCGATTATTTCCGCGTGGATTACCGCTGGGACCCCGAGACCGGAAAGCGCCAGGTCCTGGAAATCAACATCTGCTGCTATCTGGGACGCCACGGCGCCCTGTGCCTGGCCGGACAGGAATGGGGGTTCAGCCGCAGCGACATCCTGGCCCATGTGGTCGAATACAGCCTGGCGCGCCAGAAAGGGACGCGCGATCTGTTCCGGTGGACGGTATGATCCGGCTGTCGCGCGCCGTCATGCGGCGCTCGCCGCGGCTGCGGCGGTGGCGCCGCTACTGGTTCCGTCCGCTGATGGACGTATCGGGCGTGCTTCTCCGCGTGGTCTGCCTGGCCGACCTGATGGCGGCGGAGGCTCCCTTGGCCCGGGCATTGCAAGACTCCCGATGCGGGCTGCCGCGATCCATTCGCCGAACCGGAGGGGGTTGAGCGAAAAGCAATGCAAAGCTTTCAACTGAAAATTTCGGGGGCCGCCGCGCCGCGTCCCGGCGGCGCGGCGGTGCTGGAACCGATCAAGGCCCCCTGGATCCGCCCCGGCGTGGTGGTGCACGAACCGAAGCTGCCCGTCGACGGGCTGCTGGCCGAATTCGCCCTGCTTCTGAAGGACCGCGGCTTCAACATCGCCGGCTATGTCCAGCGCAACAACCAGGGCGGCGAGGAGCCGGGGACCGGTTGCGCCGCCCGCATCGAATTCTACGATCTCGGCAACGGCGAGACCTTCACGGTGGAGCGCGACGCCGCCGGCGGCAGCGCGGTGACCGCGGCGGCCCGCCATCTGCGCAAGGCCATGCGGGAGGATGCCGATCTGGTGGTGATCAGCCGGCTGTCGGCTTTCGAAACCGCGGCCAGAAGCCTGAAGACCATGGTGGGCGACGGCGTTTCCCAGGGCATGCCGGTGCTCAGCTCGATCGCCGGCCGCTGCGTCGGGAAATGGCGGGAGGCGATGAATTGCGACGGCGCGATGATCGCCGCCGACCTCAGGTCCTTGTGGCGGTGGTGGGGGCCCGAACGGCTCTATCGCGACCTTTCCCTGGCGGTGGCCGACGACGAGGTCTGTCAGATCGCCTGCGGGCCGCGATGGATCATGGTGGAGGGGCCGCACGGCGCCGGGGTGGCCTATCTGCCGCGCAGTCCGCGCGAACTGCTGCCGCGCCTGCCGCGCCTGTGTCGCCTCGGCCTGCGCCAGCTGGCCGGGCTGAGCCTGTCGTGGGATCCGGTCGAGATGGCCCTCGGCGTCGCCGCCATCAATGCCCACACCAACCGCTTCGATCTCGAGGGCCGGGCCGGCAACGGCATCCAGTCCTTCCGGCATGCGCCGGGGCGCCTGGT
The DNA here is from genome assembly GCA_015654615.1 of Rhodospirillales bacterium. GTDB lineage: Bacteria > Pseudomonadota > Alphaproteobacteria > Rhodospirillales > Magnetospirillaceae > Telmatospirillum. The sequence goes on along the minus strand of JAATGN010000240.1, from coordinate 722 downwards.
GGCCATCGGCGCCTTTCCCGGATTGGGCGACATCCTGCCCGGCTGCGCGGTGATCGAAACCGATCCCCGTCCCGGCGAGTTTCCGCTGGTCGCCATGGACACGCTGCTGCCCGGCTGCGCCGCCGCCGTGGTCAACTCCTCGGCCCTGATCAACCGCAATCTGCCGCGCATCCTGCGCCTGGCGCAAGGCTCGCGCCTCGCCCTGGTCGGTCCGTCGACGCCGCTGTCGCCGCGGTTGCATGCCTATGGATTGGAAATTCTCGGCGGGCTGGTGGTCGACGATCCCGGCGGCCTGGCCGCCGCCATTCGGGCCGGCGCCACCCCGAGGGAATTCGGGCGTTTCGGCCGTTATCTGCACATCAGGAATACGGAGGGGCAGGAGTAGGGATGGAACGTGGAGAGGCAGGGCATCGTCCTGGATGAAAAGGAAAGTGGCACCGGCGTCCCCGCCGGTGGAAAAGACTCCGCCGCGAAGCGGCGGACACCGGCAGGGACGCCGGTGGCACTGAATCTTTTTTTCGGGCGAAGCGAAGCAATTATGAAATAAATCGTTTGAAGTTGTGAATAATATCGTAGTATATATGGCATATGATGTAGTGATGGACGAATCAGTCTTTCTTCATCTTTAGAAGTACCCGTTTGCATGGGCCTCGCTTCCGACAGGAAGACCAGAGGGCCGGAGTTCGGTCTGAACCGGATGTCACGCTTTACGTGCGGAACGC